>JAJZUZ010000026.1 GCA_021845965.1 Pseudomonadota bacterium
TGCCGTTGCAGCTGCTGGCCTATCACACGGCCTGTGCGCGCGGTACCGATGTGGACAAGCCCAGAAACCTGGCGAAGAGTGTGACGGTCGAATGAATCGTCAATGGGGGCATCGTGCCTGTTCCTTCAAATTAAAGTCGAAAACAGGTTATTAAAGTCGAAAACAGGGCTCCAGCATTTGTGCGGGTTCGCCAATGGGGCCCATCCGAGCGCGTTGACTAAAGTCGAAAACAGCGTCTGCATCACGAATGCTACGTCGCGTTTCCCTTAGACAACGGCGCAGGGCGAAGCTCTTTGAATCGGCATCGAGAAGCCTGCGCTGGTCTAGCAGGGCGGCAGCAGCAACCCCACCGTCATCGGCTACAGCTACAACCTGGCTGACGGCCTGACCCAGGTGGCCGACCCGCGCAACCTGGCCACCAACTACAGCCCCAACGGGCTGGGCAACGTCACCAGCCAGGTCAGCCCGGATACCGGCACCAGCCAGTACACCTTTGACGCCAAAGGCAACCTGCTCACCAAGACCGATGCCCGCGGCAAGACCACGACCTACACCTACGACAGCCTGGACCGGGTGCTGAGCATCAGCTCCCCCACGGGCACTGCCACAACGTTGGAATACGACGGCGGCGCCAACCCCAGCGCGGCCGAGAGCGGCGAGCTCACCAAAATGACGGACGAGTCCGGCCAGACGACCTACGCCCACGACGCCTGGGGCCGCCTCATCAGCAAGACCACCACCATCCAGGGCAGGACCTTCACCACCAGCTACAGCTGGGGTGATACGGGCAGCGCCCTGGACAAGCTCACCGCCATCACCTACCCCAGCGGTAGCCGGGTCAACTACAGCTACGACGCCCAGGGCTACCTGAGCGGCATCAGCGTCAACCCGGTCAATCCGAATGGGGTCGGCGTGAGTGCCACCAGCATCACCCTGCTGACCAACATTAGCTACAACGCCGAGAACAGAATAACCGGCTGGCTGTGGAGCGACAGCAAGGCCAGAACAGTAGCCTACGACAGCTACGGCCAGATCAGCGCCTACAGCCTGGGCGACCCGCTGGGCACGGGCACCGCCGCCGGCGTCCTCAGAACGCTCAACCGCGACGCCGCCGGCCGCATCACCGGCTACACCCATACCAACAACGGCGTGCCGCAGACCCAGCTCGATCAGGGCTTTGCGTATGACAACCTGAATCGCCTGCTGAGCGCCAGCCTGAACAGCAGCAGCACCCAGTACAGCTACGACGAAACCGGCAACCGCACCAGCAAGACCATAGCTGGCACCACCTATACCAACACGATCGAGGCCACCAGCAACAAGCTGACGCAGACCCAGGACGTGAACGGCACGGCCAGCATCCTGCACGATGCGGCGGGCAACATCGTGGACGACGGCACCAGCAGCTTTACCTACAGCGACCGGGGAAGACTGGCCAGCGTGCAGACGGCTGGCGGCACGGTGAGCTACCTGTACAACGGTCTCAACCTGCGGGTGTACAAGAGCGGGCCCAGCGCGGTGGTGAACACCGGGGCGGCCTACTACCTGTACGACGAGGCCGGGCAGCTGCTGGGTGAGTACGACGCCAATGGCGCCCCGGTGTACGAGACCATCTACCTGGGTTCCCTGCCGGTGGGGGCGATGAAGCAGGCGGGCAGCGCGGCCACCAGCGACATCCAGACTACGGTCTACAACGTGCATGCGGACCACATTGCGACGCCGCGCGTCATTACCCAGCAGGACGAGCAGATCGTGTGGCGCTGGGACTCGGCTGAATCCTTCGGCGGCAGTGTGCCGGACCAGAATCCGAATGGGCTGGGGACCTTCGTCTACAACCAGCGCTTCCCCGGTCAGGTGTTCGATAGTGAAACAGGGCTGTTCCAGAACTGGAATCGGGAGTACAACAGCCGCTATGGCAGGTACATTCAGTCAGACCCGATTGGGTTGGCGGGGGGGATCAATACCTTTGCATATGTTGGTGGGAATCCACTCAGCTACGTCGACCCGAACGGAGAGTTTGGTGTCTTGGGCGTCGCGTTCGGTGCAGGTCTTGAACTTGGCCTACAAGCGCTGAGTAATTACAGAAATGGCTGCGACGTCCTCGACCTAGGAAATTACAACTGGTACGACGTTGGCGTGGCAGGTGCAGTAGGTGCGATAGCTCCCGGCTGGATTCGTGTCGGTAAGACTGCGACGTCATCTGGGCGGGCAATCGCCGCGCTGACAGAGCAGCTGAGTAGGGCGCGAACAGCGAATCGAATTTCCAAGGTTGAGTCGCGCATTGCGGCTCACTCTACGAGCATTGCCGATGCTCTGTTGCCTCAGTTAGGCTTCCAAGGGATTAAAGCCCTCGGGAAGGAAGTTACAGATGCCGGTGGCGCTAACGACTGTACATGCAAGAAATGAAAAAGATTTGGATTTACATGGCGGGCGTAGCCCCCTTTGCCTTCTTCTACGAGCAACTCAAGGCGCTTACAAGCGGTCCGCTTTTTCTCGTAGCGGCGATTGCCTACCTGCTCTTGCTGAGAGTAATTGCCGAGAAGTTTGGAAAGCAATGACGTCTGCGGCCAGTACGGTGAAGCCGTGCTTGGGCAGAATATCTTTGCATATGTTGGGGGGAATCCGCTTTCAATGATCGACCCGGAAGGGTACGCAGGAAAGATTCCCAAGAATTACGGAAAAGGGAAGCTATTACCTCCTACCGATCAACTCCCAAGAGATGCGAATAGGAATCGCGAGGCCAATCAGGAGAGGTACGAGAACGATTCTTGGAAGTGCCTCTTTATGCCCTGTGAGGCAATTGAGGAGATAAGAAAGGCAACGATCTGCCTCCAGGCAATTTGCACAACGTGCGAAGGCAGCGTTTTCTATACCGGCCCTAAAGCACCACAAGCAAGTGCGTTTGACCCCAGTAAGACGACCTGCAAATGCATTGAATATGGCCTAAACCCGGACTACCAGGGCGGACCGCCGCCTGGTCTAACCCCGCCGGGCAGATGAGCCTGATTTCGAAGAGAGGTTACGTATGAAGAGAAAGATCGTATATGGTCTCATCGCCTTGGGTGCCTGCATCAGCGCATTCGTCGCAGGTCTTCAAACAGGGGGGGCGCATGTTGCGCAACAGCGCCAGTTGAGGGACGCTTACTTGGCGGCACTAAACGCAATTGCCGCATATTCGGCAGAGGCAGATATTGCGCAAGCGATAGAGGCCCGAAAGGCCTCGCGAGCTCTTTGCTTAGTTCACATCCAAGCGAGCACCCAGGTAAACAGGGTACAAGCTTGCTTGAATAGTGACGACTGCAGGCAGATGATCGAGTCGGATGTTCTTAAGATGGCTCCGGAGCTTCTCGGGCAAGGAAATCTAAGAATCAAGTACTACAAAGAAGGAGAGCTTTGTAAGCCGTAGGAAACCTTCAATATATTTGCATATGTTGGTGGGAACCCCGTAGATAGCTACGATGCAAACGGGCTTCGTTGCACATCTTCTAGTGGCACCACGACCTGCTCTTATCCAGGCGGCCCAACATTCTCCATTCCGACTCCGCCGGGATTCCCTGACTCACTTGAGCCGAGCGATTGGCTGTATCACAAGTACGACGTGCAGAGTCAACTAGGTGATGCTGACGCAAAGTGTGTGATGGAAAAGATGGCCAGGAGTCCTACACCAGGAAACTCCCAAGCCGCAACAAAAATCGGCACGCCCAACAACGCAAAAGTCTTCGGCTTGAGCAACGTTGTCACGTCATACCTAACATCCGACCAAAGAACAGGTGTGCCCGTCGTCGTTAATATCACCCAAAAGGGGAGCCTCTTAGCAGATGGCTATGTGGCGAGAACCGTCACTAACGGGATTGCGCATACCTATGGCGAAGGAACAAGTTGGATGCAGTCCCCGTACCTTACGGGTTTTGACAGTCAGTACATGGCGAACGAAATCGTATGGGGTACGCAAATGAAGCGATTCATCGATGAATGTAAGTGCAAGAAATAGGAGGACTTATGAACCGGTCAGTGGCTATTCTTATTGCGATTTCGGCGTCGTCCATCGTTCCAGCAGTTCTCCTTGCAACATTCGCCCCTTTGGGAGAGAGTCACGAATTCTCAGCGTTGGCCGGAAGCTTCATCGTGGCCCTTCCGTTCTCGATCATTGCGAACGTGGCGCTAGGCCTTCCTGCTTTCCTTCTGTTGGCGAAATTTGAAGTAGTCAAATGGTGGACTGCATTGCTTTCAGCTGTAATTCTTGGAATTCTGCTGGCCTTCTTTATTCGACAACCCAGCGAGTTTGACTGGCATGACCTTATGACTACGGTCCCACTCGCTGTAGCGTCCGCAATGACTTTCTATGCGGTATGGAGTCTGGCTGCCAGCCACAAGAACTGACGGCGATAATGAATTAGAAAAAATATATTTGCATATGTTAATGGGAATCCGCTTGATCAGATTGACCGTGATGGTCTTCAGTTTGACAGTCGAGTAAAGAATCATGTCACGCCATGGGAAGGCGGAGGCAGCGGCTTCGGAGGCAGTGGTGTCCGTAGTGGCATCGGGAGTGGCTCAGCAAGGCCAGCTTCCTGCCCTGCCGACCTAAAAAATACGCTTGATCGAATTCAATCGGGAGAGAAGTATCCCCATCGCAATGATGGTAAGGAGTTTCAGAATCGCGAAGGTCTGTTACCGCAACAACCAAATGGATACTATCGTGAATGGGTGCATCCGACACCGGGTATTTCGGGGCCGGGGGCACAGCGCGTAGTAACCGGCCAAGGCGGGGAAGTGTATTACTCGCCAGACCACTATCAGTCATTTATTCCGTTGAACAAGTAATATGGCGATACAAATCAACTTTGGTGATTCGCTCGGTGCGGACTTCGCGATAGATGCCTTTGTTATCCATGTTCCTAAGGGAATACGAACAAAGGAGGAGCTTTTTGACAAACTAACGCAGGCGGGCGAATTCCCTCCATACTTTGGGAGGAATTGGGATGCTTTGTTGGATTGTCTGAGGGATTTTGAATGGATCCCCGCGCGAAAGATTGCAATCATTCACGAAGACTTGCCGCTAATAGGCCACCAGTCCGAGTGTAGAACCTATTTAGACATCTTGAATGAAGCTGTGATGGATTGGTCTATCTCTAATCCGTTGGAGGGAAATGGCACTCGCGTCTTGAATCACGAGATAAAAGTGCTGTTCCCGAGTTCAGTAGAGGGCTTCGTGCGCCATCTCCTCTCATAGCTAGTGAGTCGCCCGGGGATTGAGGTGTCTCCTACCCTAAGGGAATTGAGGAATTTCAGGCGAGACGTTTTCAAGTGGCGGTCTCTTTCATCATCGTTTCTCCATCGCGCTGACCACGTCCGCTAGCCGAGTTGGATCGATGTTGCCCATCGGATTGCCACTAACATATTTGCATATGTGAGCGGGAATCCGCTGAGCGCAACTGATACAACGGGATTGCTCGAGGACTTCACTTATGAATTGAACTCCCAGCCAACAAGTCAGCTGAAATGCGAATGTGGAGATACATACCAGGCCTTTTCCGGCTCTGGCGCCGGACGGAACGACCCTCGACAAGCATCGAACTCCAATGTTGGCCCAATACCGCCTGGGGTCTACTACATTGTGGACAGACCTACTGGCGGACGAGTTGGCGCATTGCGGGACTTCTTTCGCCCAGACAAAGCAGATTGGTTTGCGCTCTATAAGAAAGACGGAATCGTTGATGACCAGACCACCATCGATGGCGTACTGCGAGGTGCATTCCGATTGCATTACGGAAGCTTGAGCGAAGGATGTATCACGCTTTCAGATAAGAATGCCTATGCTCGACTATATGAAAAGTTGCGCTCCACACAGACGGCAACCATACCTGGCACTGGCATCACCTACTACGGAACGGTGACTGTCAAATGAAGCGAACACTAATTCTGATTCTCCAAGTCGTTTTACTTGGGCTCGCGGCCCTTTGGTTGGGCGGTCGGGTTTGGGGGAGTTTGTGGCTCTATCATGACTGGCCGGGCCCTCCGGGCCTTCTTGCAAGGTGGATTGGAACCGACGGTGAGCAGACGTACGATGCCATCACAGATGAGATGAGCATCATCTGCTTTGTCGTACTTCTCGCCGTGTGGATGGCCATAAGGGTGGCGCTTCGGAAAAGGAAGAAGCAATAGCGGGGCTGCCCGTTGCGTTTGAGCGTCCCAACTAGGCCCCTAGAAAAATTACGCAACAACGGGAGGTTGCCTTCGTTCACTCTGCGCAAGTCCGCGCCACATCTAGCGAAAACACTCACTGGTACGGTGAAGCCGTGTCAGGGCAAACTATGTTTGCATATGTGGGTGGGAATCCGCGGAGTTGGACCGACAGACTTGGTTTGCGCATCGAGTGGGGCGGCTGGGTTCTAAACAATCCGCTGGTGAGAAGCAATCTAGTCGCGATGAACGCTGCGATTGTTGCGGGAGGAAGGTCCGACCACTGCTTTGTCATTCGAATCACAGGCGGGGACCGCTATCGGGATCCTAACGACCCAACGACGATTCGATCGGCGACCAACAATTCCATCATTCGTCAGGCGTCTCAGACTAGCCCGCATCTGATCGAAAGAGGGGCTAGAGCCGCAGACTTCACTGTTGAAAACGTCACTACTGGGGACTGTTCCTGTGGATCGCCAGTCACCAATTTAGACGTCGATCAGGCAATCAAGGGTACTGACTTCTCTCCTGCGAACACTTCACGCGAATACCCGAACGAACCACATACGCACGTTGCGTTGCCGCCTCTGCCACAGTACTACTACAGGCCATAAATCATGCTCCGCACACTAACACTGCTATTGATCGCCCTAAGTGCCGAAGTCGGGTTGGCACAGAACCCAATCATGCCCGAGGAGTTGTTGCGTGCAGCGGAAGATAGGCAGTGCACGCAGGTGGGAGACTTCTTTAGTCGGCCTGGTCCAATTAATCCGCCGTACCTGTATTTCGAGGAGCTTCCCTCGGGCATCCCGCAAGGTGCTGCATTTTGGTGTCGAAACACATCCACTGCTGCGCGGCCATATCGCCTCGTAATTGTTGGGACCCCCAAGATCTCAGCGTCATGCGTTCCGGAATTGAATTGGTGGAACTATCCGGACGGGCTTTCGATTGAGTTGGCGCAGAGTGTTGAACTGTCGACACTCAAGCATGTCGACGCGGTGGCTCACAAGGCACTATCAGGGAAGCGACGACTAAGCGGGATCAAAAGCGCTTACGACGGGGTTGAGGCAGTCTTCTATTGTGTGGACGGTGAATGGCTCTTTCAAATTCGAGAGTAGTAGAGCTTCTGATGCACATATATCTTTGCATACGTTGGGGGGCCTTTGAACGCCTGCTTCTTTAGCCGGTGGCCGACCGCTGAGGGTTTAGTGCTGCCGATCGGGCGTGTGTTCAGACTGTTTTCGACTTCGGTTTGGGTGATGCCAAATTCGTCTGTCTGCTCGACCGCAGCAATGCTGACTTCTTGTTTTCGACTTTAATTGCGCGGAATAGCCGCACCGACCGGCCCGGCGGCAGGGGCGCAGACGCCTGTTTTCTGACCGGAGACGCCGGCCTGCATCGCCCGCCCTGCGCGCTTGCCGATCCAGGCGTTGAACCCCAGCGCAAGGGCGACCAGCGCCGCGCCAGCCGCCTCGGTCGCGCTCGGCGCCTGGCCCTGTACGGCGTGAACAGCCAGCACCGAAATCGGCACCATGTTGAGGAACAGCGTGCCTGCCGCGGGCCCGAGCCGCCGTACGCCGAAGTTGAAGGCCAGCGCCGCGAGGACCGTGGGCACGATCGCGATGTAGAGCAGCGGCGGCAGCAGTTGCACCACGGCCCGCGTTGTCGGCGCCGGAATGGCGTCGAGCACCGTGGCGGCTACCGTTCCCAGCAGCAGCCAGGGGGTGGCCGCCACCGCTGTCAGCGCCGTGTATTCGAGCGGGCTGTGATCCGGCAGCGAGGCCGCGCCCCGCGTGTACAGCACCCAGCCCAGCGTGCCAGCCAGCGTGACCAGGTCGCCGAGCAGCATCGAGGCGCCGGCGGCCGGTGATGGGCTGGTGGCGCCGAAGACGTTCGCTACCGTGGCCACGCCCAGCAGTGCCAGTCCGGCACCGAGCAGGGACGCACCGGCTGGGCGCTGGCCGTCCAGCGCCCAGCGCAGCAGCAGTGTCGTGAACGGCATCGTCGCCATGATGACGGAGCCGTGCGACGGCAGCGACCGCGCCAGACCGAAGAAGACCAGCACGCTGAAGCAGCCATAGCCGGCCAGGCCCAGCAGCGTCAGCCGCGTGGCATGGCGACGCAGCTTGCGCCACGGCCCGCGCCCAAAGACCTGTACCAGCACGGCCAGCAGCAGCGCTGCCAGCGTATAGCGCAAGGCAGTGAACCAGACGGGGTCCAGCGAGGCGAGCAGCGGCTTGCCGACCAGAAAGAGGCTGCCCCATGCGGAGGTGGCGAAGAGCAGTGCGACGACGGGAACGAGGTTGGGGCTCATGGTGGAAATGTCGGGGAGTGGTGGTGCAGGCAGTCTAGAAATCGGCCCTTCCCGAGTCCATTTGCTTTTTTGGCACGCCGTGTTCCGTGATTCGAGATGCGAACTGCGCGCAGCCTGTGCAGAATTGCGGCATGGAGATCTACCAGCTCAAGACTTTCGTCGCCGTGGCCGCGGAGGGCAATCTCACGCGGGCTGCGGAGCGAGTCTTCACGAGTCCCCCGGCCGCCAGCGCGCAGCTCAAGGCGCTGGAGGACGAACTGGGCGTGCGCCTGTTCGATCGCACCCCACGCGGCATGGCGCTGACCGCCGCCGGCCAGCGCCTGCTTGCCGAGGCGCAACGCACGATTGAGGCGGCGCAGGCGATGCGACTGACCGCGGAGCAGATCCGGGGAAAGGCGCGTGGCGTGGTGCGTATGGGGGCCGTGAGCGATCCGGTCTCGCTGCGCCTGGGCGAGGTGTTTGTGCGCTTGGCCGAGCGGTATCCCGAGGTGGCGCTGCAGCTGCAGCAGGGCGTGTCGCTGCGCACCGTGCAGGCGGTTCGTCGTGGTGATCTCGACTGCGCCTACGTGCTCAACGAGCACGAGCGGCTTGACGGCTTGGAGGTGCGGCGGCTGGAGCCGGTTGATATCGTTGTGGTGCTGCCGCCGCATCGCGTTGCGGCGGTCACGACCTCCATCGAGGCGATTGCCCAGGAACCGTGGGTTTCCACACCGCCGGACTGCGGCCTGCGACTGCAGCTGGAGACGTTCTTCCGCCGGGCCGGGCGCGAGCTGCCGAAGGGGCCCATGGCCGACACCGAGGGGGCCGTGCGCAGCATGGTGGCCAGCGGCCTGGGCGCCGGGCTGATGCGGCGCGACCAGGCCGACGACGCCGAGCGTCTCGGTCAGGGCGTGATCTGGCCGGGCTGGCAGGGGCGCACCTGGCTGTGCTGGGTGGGGCCCGATCCCGCTACGGAGGTCGCAGCGGTCGCGGCCGTGCGTGAGGTGGTGTTGGAGACCTGGGCGTCCGCGCCGCAGTAGGCCACCGTCCGGCCAGGCTGGTGCATCTGGCCTGCGGAATCATGCGATGGCTTTTTTCCGTTCGCGGATCGTGAGCACTACGGCGACGCGCCGGGCCGGCTTTTCGAAGTCCGGTTGAGCGCATTCGCGGGTTGCGGCGGGATGCGTCAAGGAGTCCGGCGCCCCGGCCGCGATGGAAATCGAGGCTGAGCCCGCAAAGATCGAGCCTGACGAGGGGGCACGGCGTACCAGGAGCCGCGTCCCGATGAGGCGGCCCATGCGAGGAAGGCCACCGCCTCGTTCAAGCCAGAGCCTGTGGTCATCAGAACAGGACTGAGTTGCTCACGCGAAGCGGGGCGATTTCCCTGGGTGCGTCACGCGCTGGTTCCCGACACGGTATCCTTGCTGGCCAAGAAAAGTCGATCCTCTCAGGCTGGTCGTACAGGCCCTGTTCCTGCCCATCAGCTGACCTGCATGAATTACCCTGTTGTCATTGTCGGAGGCGGTCTGGCCGGCCTGCTGTCGGCCCGCCTGCTGCATCAGGCCGGCCTCGAGTTCCTGCTGCTGGAGGCAAGGGAGCGGCCGGGGGGGCGCATCCTCACGGTGGATGCGGCGGGCCAGCCGGGTGCGGATGGCTTCGACCTGGGGCCGTCCTGGTTCTGGCCGGCGATGCAGCCGGGCATGCAGGCGCTGGTGGACGAGCTGGGCCTGGCCAGCTTCCCGCAGCACGACGCGGGCGAATTCGTGTTCCAGCGTTCGCGCGCTGAGCCGCCGGCGCGCTACCCGGGGCTGCCGCAGGAGCCGCCTTCCATGCGCCTGGCCGGCGGCACCGGTGCCTTGATCGCAGCGCTGGCGGCGCAGCTGCCGGTATCGAGAATCCGGCTCGGCCAGCGGGTGACAGGCCTGGAACAGCGCGGCGCCGGTGTGGAGGTGGTTTGCGTCGACCCGTCCGGGGCCCGGCAACAGATCAGGGCGCAACAGCTGATCCTGGCACTGCCGCCACGTCTGCTGGCGGCTACGGTCTCGTTCGCGCCGGCGCTGGATGCCAGGACGGCGCAGCGCTGGAGCGCGACACCCACCTGGATGGCGCCGCATGCCAAATTCTTTGCCGTGTACGAAACGCCGTTCTGGCGGGCGGCCGGGCTGTCGGGCGCGGCGCAAAGTCTGGTCGGCCCGCTGGTGGAAATCCATGACGCGACCAGCGCATCCGGGCGCGCCGCGCTCTTCGGTTTTGTCGGCGTGGCGGCGGCGCAGCGGGCGAGTGTCGGGCGCGAGGCCTTGGTCGCCGCGGCCGTGCGGCAACTGCAGCTGCTGTTTGGCGCGCCGGCCGGCCAGCCCACCGCGACACTGCTGAAGGACTGGGCCGCTGATCCGCTGACCGCCACGGCCGATGACCAAAGCGCCGGTGGGCATCCGGAACCGGCGGCCGAGCCTTGGATCACCGGGGCGTGGCACGATCGCATCGTGCTGGCCGGCAGCGAAACCAGCCCGGTGGCGCCCGGCTATCTGGCCGGCGCCGTGGACGCGGCGCAGTTGGCCGTGCAGCAGGTCAAACAGCGCCTGGGCCGCGGGGCCCTCATGAGCGCGGCCAGCGCAAGCCAGGAGAAGTGAATCATGCAAGCCAGCTATCGCGCCATGCAGATCGCCGCGCCGGGCGTGCTCGAGCTCGTGGAGCGAGCCACACCGCGGCCGGGCGCCGGCGAGGTATTGATCGAAGTGGAGGCCTGCGGTGTCTGCGGCGCTGATGCGTCCGACATCGAGAAGGCGGGCTCGACCAGCAGCCCGCCGCGCGTGCCCGGCCACGAGGTGGTTGGCCGCATCGTGGCCCTGGGCCCGCACGTGCCCGCGCTGTGGCAGCTCGGCCAGCGTGTTGGCGTGGGGCGCCTGGGCGGGCACTGCAACGAGTGCGCGCAGTGTCGCCAGGGCCTGTTCCAGCTGTGCCAGAACCAGCTCTTTGTCGGTGCCTCCTGCGATGGCGGTTATGCCGAGCTGATGCTTGCGCGTGCGACCGGGCTGGTGGCGATCCCGTCCGCGCTGCCATCGGAAGAAGCCGCGCCCATCCTCTGCGCCGGCATCGCCACCTTCAATGCGCTGCGCAAGTGCGGCGCGCAGGCGGGCGATCTGGTGGCCGTGCAGGGCATCGGGGGGTTGGGCCACATGGCCCTGCAATATGCGCACCGCATGGGTTTCCGGGTCGCGGCGGTGGGCCGGGGCCAGGACATCGCCCCGCTGGCGCTGGCACTGGGCGCGCATCACTACCTCGATGCCCAGGCGGAGAACGCTGCTGCGAAGTTGAAAGCCCTCGGCGGCGCGCAGGCGATCATCACCACGATCGGCGATGCGCAGGCCGTGGCCGCGCTGCTGCCCGGACTGGCCCCGCGCGGCCGGCTGGTGCTGCTGGGCATCGGCAAGGAGCCCGTGCCGATGCCGGCCGGCCTGCTGGTGGGCGGTGAGCGCAGCGTGCTGGGTTCCCTCACCGGCACGCCGTATGAGACCGAGCGCGCGCTGGATTTCAGCGTGCTGGTGGGCGCGCGGCCACGCATCGAGACCGTGCCGCTGGAACGCGCCCACGAGGCGTATCAGAAAATGAGATCAGGCGCGGCGCAGTTCCGCATGGTGCTGACGATGCCGTCCAAGCCGGGGCGGGCGTAGGCGCCACACGCTGGCGTGGCGGGACTCAGGGCAGGGGTTGCGCGGCCGCCGGTACGGCGTCGGCAGGCGCCTCCAGCGAGCCGACCAGCAACCGCTCCAGGCGCTCCATGCGATGGCGGTGCGGCGTGGTGATGGCGTAGAAATGTTCCTGCAGCTGGGTCGACTGGCCGACCCGCACCAGCCCGCCGTTGCGCAGCTCGTCCTGTACCACGACCTCGGGCAGCACCGTCAGCCACCCGCTGTCGCGCGCGATCAGGCGCAACATGGCCATGTCGTCCACTTCCGCCCGCAGGCGCGGCTTGACGTCGGCCGTCAGGCACAAGGCATCGAACTGCGCCCGCAGTGCATGGCGCGGCCCCGGCAGGGCGATGTCGATGCCGTTCAGGTCCTCGGGAATGCGCAGGGTGCGGCCGGCCCAGACGCTGGCCGGGCCGACGACCGAGATCGCCTGGCTACCCAGGAAGCGGCAGTGCAGGGCGCGGTCCGGGTCGGACACCACCGGCTCGTTGGCCAGCACCACGTCGAGCTGGTGCTGCACCAGCCGCTCCAGCAGGCCTTCCAGCAGGCCCGACTCCAGCGTCAGCACCACTGACGGATCGGTCAGCAGCGGGCGGATCCAGTTCTCCTGGTAATTGCGCGACAGGGTGGCCACGCTGCCCACGCGCAGCCGGACCATGCCCTCACTGCTGCCTTGCAGCCTGCCCAGCATCTCCTGGCCCAGGCCGAAGATGTTCTCGGCGTAGGACAGCACCAGCTGCCCGGTCTCGGTCAGCACCAGGCGCCGGCCCTCGCGCTCGAACAGCGCCTCGCCCAGGCGTTCCTCCAGCTGGCGGATCTGGGCCGACAACGCGGATTGGGACACGTGCAGCTCCTGCGCCGTGCGTGTCAGATGTCCGCCCTTGGCGACCCGCCAGAAGTAGAACAGATGGTGAAAGTTGAACTGCTCGAGATTCAAGGTTCTGTTTTATATATTTATTGGTTCTTAACAATGTATTTTACAGAATGAATCGGCGCAAGCACCATAGCGGCAACCCTCAGGACCTTGCCTCACATGGACATGCTCGCTGTTTTCTCCCTCGTCACCGCGCTGGCACCCGCCGCCCTGATGCTGCTGGCCGGGCTGCTGCCCCGCTTGGCTGCCGCCGCCCCCGGCGCGCTCTGGCAGCGCTTCACATGGCTCTCCACGCTGGCGTTCATCGGCGCGGCCGTGTCGCTCGGGCTGCAATTTCCGTCTTCGGCAGCCGCAGTCGCGTGGCCCGCGTGGGCGCATGGGCTGGCGACGGATCCGCTGGGGGCCCTGCTGGCCGTGCTCGTGCAGTTCCTGGGCACGGTGATCGGGGTGTTTTCCGCACGCTATCTGGAGGGCGAGCCCGGCCAGCGTCGCTACATCGCCGGGCTGGCCGGTGTGCTGGCGGCCGTCCACCTGCTGCTGCTGGCCAATCACTGGCTGCTGCTGATCGCGGCCTGGGCCGCCGTGGGCCTGGCCTTGCAGCAGCTGCTGTGCTTCTACGCCGAGCGGCCCTTTGCCCTGCTGGCGGCGCACAAGAAGCGCCTGGCCGACCGTCTGGCCGATGTGCTGTTGCTGGCCGCCGCCGCGCTGGCCTGGTCGGCGGTGGGCAGCGGCTCCCTGGCGGACCTGCGGCAGTACCTGGACGCGCACGGTGCCTCGTCGCCGCTGCAGTGGAGTGCCGTCCTGCTCGCACTGGCCGTGATCCTGCGCACGGCGCTGCTGCCGGTGCACGGTTGGCTGATCCAGGTGATGGAGGCACCGACCCCGGTGTCCGCGCTGCTGCACGCCGGCGTCGTCAATCTCGGCGGCTTCGTCCTGATCCGCTTTGCGCCGCTGCTGGACGCCGCGGCGCCGGCCCGCTGGCTGCTGGTGGCCGTCGGCCTCGCCACCGCCATGCTTGCCGGCCTGGTCATGCTCACGCGCATCAGCATCAAGGTGCGGCTGGCCTGGTCCACCGTGGCGCAGATGGGCTTCATGGTGCTGGAGTGCGGCCTGGGGCTGTACACGCTGGCGGCGCTGCACCTCATCGGCCACTCGCTCTACAAGGCGCACACCTTCCTATCGGCGTCCGCGGTGGTGCAGCAGAGCCGCATGCAGACGATGCGCGGCAACACGCGCGCTTCCGTGGCCAGTCTGCTGGCCGCGCCCCTGCTGGCGCTGGCGACCGTCCTGCTGGCGCAGGCGCCGGCGGCGGCCCCGGTCTGGCCCTGGTGGTGGAGCACCCTGCTGGCGCTGGCCTGGGCGCCGCTGCTGTGGCTGCCCGCCACGCCAGCCGGCGCGGGGCGTCTGCTGGCCTGGCGCACCCTGGCCGGCCTGGCCATGATCGCGGGCCTCACCCTGCTGGCCCGCCTGATCCACGGGCTGCCCTTCGGGCTGCACGATCAGCCGCATGAGGCCGCTGGCCTCGTGGCCCTGCTGGGCATGGCCCTGATGTACCTCGCGCTGCTGACGCTGCAATGGCGCGCGCAGCTGCTCGAAGGCTGGCGCCGCTGGAGCTACGCCGGCTTCTACGTCGACGAGTTCTACACCCGCCTGGCGCTGCGCTTCTGGCCGACGGCCTGGGCGCCCGCTGCAGCCGAGACCACCCCGCCCAAGGGCGCGCAAGCCCCGACCCTATCCAAGTGACATTCCGCCGGAGTAACTGATGGACACCCTCGTCGCCCCGCCTGACCACAACCAGGCCCCCCCCACGGCCACCACCGTGCCCGGCCCCTCGTCCGACGCTGGTGCAGACCTGCGCCGGCGCATCGAGGCCGCGTGCGAACAGGCCTGCGGCCAGATCGCGCCGGCCTGGCCGCTGGACCGCGCGATTGCCGTCAACCCGCACTGGAGCCGCATCGGCCTGCCGCTGCGCCAGGTCGCGGCACGCATGGCCGTGCTCGGCCAGATCCAGGTGTTTCCGGCGCGCAGCTACCTGCGGCAGGCCTGGCAGGAGGGGCGGATCACCGAGGCCGATCTGGCGCACGCGCTGGCCACGCTGCCAGCCGCGCGGGACGCCGGGCTGACGCCGGCCGCGTGTGTGCAGGCGCTGACGGCGGCGCCCGGCATACCGCACCTGCCGCTGCTGATCGACGTCCTCGATGACGACCCGCAGCGCCACACGCGCCTGTCCTGGCGGCAGGCGATCACGCACCAGGTCAGCCAGACCTGCGCGGCCTATTTCGACCAGCACCAGGCCGACTGGCAGCCCGAACGCGGGCTGGGCCTGTACGCCTACTGGCGCGACACCCTGACCCACGACCACGGCATCGGCGTCCTGATGGGCCTGCCGCAGCTCGGACGCAGCCTGCACGCGCTGCCGGCCACGCGGCAGGAGGCCGAGCACTGGGTGCTGCAGCGCCTGAACCTGCCACAAGGCGTGTGGGCGGACTACCTGGAGTCGGTGCTGCTGACCGTCAATGGCTGGGCCTCCTGGTGTGCCTACCTGGGCTGGCAGGCCCGGCTGGCCGGGCAGGCTGATGACCACCTGCGCGATCTGCTGGCCATCCGCCTGGCCTGGGGCGCGATCCTGCTCGAATGCAAGGAGGACGTGTCGGCGCAGCGCGCCTTTGCCGCCCTGCAGGCCGAATGGGGCCGGGCCGGGGCGCTGCTGCAGCAGGCCCACGACGCGCTGCTGGTCGATGAAGTCTGGCAGCTGGCGCTGGAGACCGGCTACCAGCGCCAGCTGGCGCGCAAGCTCAGTGGGGTGGCCACGCCGGCCACGACGCCGGCCATCGAGGTGCAGGCCGCCTTCTGCATCGACGTGCGCAGCGAGCCGCTGCGCCGCGCCCTGGAAGCCACCTGGCCAGCCATCCAGACCATCGGCTTCGCCGGCTTTTTCGGGCTGCCTGTGGCCTACACCCCGCTGGCTACCGAAGCGCGCCGGCCGCAGCTGCCGGGCCTGCTGGCGCCCGCTGCCGAGGTGACGGACCGCGTGGCGGCCGCCGCGCTCGAGACGGGCGAGCCCGCCCGGGACCTCACGGCAGCGGCAGCGCAGGCCCGGCGCCAGCGCTTCGCCTGGGCCGGGCAATGGCAGGCCGCCAGCCGCTGGCCCAGTGCGGCATATTCCTTCGTCGAGGCGGCCGGGGTCGGCTACATCGGCAAGCTCGCCAGCTGGCTGCGTCCTGCGCCCGCCGCGCGCGCGCGTGACGACCTGGCGGGCCTGCCGGCGCGCTACCGGCCGATCTGCCGCCCCACGCTGACCGGCCTGGCCCTGCCGGACCAGGTGGCCCTCGCGGCGCGTGTGCTGCATGCGATGGGGCTGGACCATGGGCTGGCGCCGCTGGTCTTGCTGGTCGGGCATGGCAGCCAGAGTGTCAACAACGCCCAGGCGGCCGCGCTCGACTGCGGCGCCTGCTGTGGCCAGACGGGCGAGGTGAATGCGCGTGCCCTGGCGCAGCTGCTCAACGACCCGGCCGTGCGCGCCGGCCTGCGCGACAGCGGCGTCCAGATCCCCGAGCACACGAGTTTCGTGGCGGCGCTGCACAACACCACCACCGACGAGATCGAGGGCTACGACCTCGATCTGCTGCCGCCCGCCGCGCGCGAGCGCTGGCTGCAGCTGCAGCCGGTGTTTGCGCAGGCAGGCGACCAGGTCCGCCGCGAGCGCGCCCCGCGCCTGGGCCTGGACCCGCGCGCGGACCACAGGCAGCTGCTCACGCAGCTGCAGCGCCGCGCCAACGACGGCGCCCAGACCCGCCCCGAGTGGGGGCTGGCGGGCAATGCGGCCTTCATCATCGCGCCGCGGGCGCGCAGCCAGGGCGCCGTGCTCGACGGCCGCAGCTTCCTGCACGACTACGACGCCGCGCACGACCCCGACGGCAGCGTGCTGGAGCTGCTGATGACGGCACCCATGCTGGTGACGCACTGGATCAACTGGCAGTACCACGCCTCGACCTGCGAGCCGCAGCGCCTGGGCAGCGGGAACAAGGTGCTGCACAACGTGGTCGGCGGGCACATCGGTGTCTTCGAGGGCAACGGCGGCGACCTGCGCATCGGCCTGTCGAAACAGTCGGTGCACGACGGCCGGCGCTGGGTGCACGAGCCGCTGCGGCTCACCGTGGTCATCGACGCCCCGGCGGTTGCGATCGAGGCCATCATCGCCAAGCACGATGTGGTGCGCCAGCTGCTCGACCACGGCTGGCTGCACCTGTGGCGCTGCGACGGCGACCAGCTCGTGCGCTATGACGGCGGCCAGTGGCAGCCCCTGGGGCTGGAGTAAGGCCGTGTCCGACTACCGCGGCCAGAGCATCGCGCTGCTGACCCAGCACGGCAAGGCGCAGGTCATCGCTCCTGTGCTGGAGCCCGCGCTGTCGTGCGCCGTGGTCACCGTCACCGGCTTCGACACCGACCAGCTGGGCACCTTCACGCGCGACACGCCGCGGCTGGGCAGCCAGCTGGCAGCGGCGCGGCGCAAGGCGCGCATCGGCATGGAACTGTCGGGCCTGCCGGTGGGCCTGGCCAGCGAGGGCAGCTTCGGCCCCGATCCCTGGGGCGGCCTGTTCACCTGGAACGTCGAGCTGCTGCTGCTGATCGATGACCGGCTGGGCCTCGAGGTGGTGGGTATGGCGCAAGGCCCCGGGCGCAGCGGCCATGCGCAGACGGGGCAATGGTCCGAGCTGGAGATGTTCGCGCAGCAACAGGGGTTTCCCGCGCACCAGCTTGTGCTGCGGCCTGAAGGGCCGGATGATGCGCGCATGCACAAGGGTGTTTCTGATTGGACGCAGCTGCGGCAGTGTTTTCAGGCCTGTCTTGCCGAGGCGGCCAATGGCCAGGTGTTTGCCGAGAGCGATCTGCGCGCCCACGCCAACCCGACGCGCATGAGCCGCATCGGCGACGCGGCGCGCGACCTGCTGGCGCGCCTGCAGTCACGCTGCCCGGCGTGCGACCAGCCCGGCTACTGGCTGGCCGAGCGCGAGCGCGGCCTGTCCTGCGCCGACTGCGGCGCGCCCACCCATGACCACCGCGCCGAAGTGTGGCTGTGCCCCGCGTGCAAGCACCGTGCGGTCATCCCGCGGCAGGACAGAACCGGGGCCGAGCCCCGGCATTGTCCCCACTGCAATCCTTGAACCCTTGATGCAACCCTTGAACTTCCAACTCCCATGAGCACCATGAACCCAGCCAACCGTCGTTCCCGCAACATCACCGAAGGCGTCGCCCGCGCCCCGAACCGCTCCATGTACTACGGCATGGGCTACCAGGAGACCGACTTCGGCAAGCCGATGATCGGCGTGGCCAACGGCCACTCCACTATCACGCCCTGCAATTCCGGCCTGCAGCGGCTGGCCGATGCCGCGGTGGAAGGGCTCAAGGCCGCGGGCGCCAACCCGCAGGTCTTTGGCACGCCCACCATCTCCGACGGCATGGCCATGGGCACCGAGGGTATGAAGTACTCGCTGGTCAGCCGCGAGGTGATCGCCGACTGCGTGGAGACCTGCGTGGGCGGGCAGTGGATGGATGGCGTGATGGTGATCGGCGGCTGCGACAAGAACATGCCCGGCGGCATGATGGGCATGCTGCGCGCCAACGTCCCGTCGCTCTACATCTACGGCGGCACCATCCTGCCCGGCTTCTACAAGGGCCAGGCGCTCAACATCGTCAGCGTGTTCGAGGCCGTGGGCCAGTTCTCCGCCGGCAAGATGAGCGAGGAGGATTTCTGCCAGATCGAGCGGCGCGCCATCCCCGGCAGCGGCTCCTGCGGCGGCATGTACACCGCCAACACCATGAGTTCCTCGTTCGAGGCACTGGGCATGAGCCTGCCGTACTCGTCGACCATGGCCAACGTGGAGGACGAAGTGGTGGCCAACGTGCGCCGGGCCGCCGACGTGCTGGTCCAGGCCGTCAAGGCCGACCTCAAGCCGCGCGACATCGTCACGCGCCAGTCGATCGAGAACGCGGTGGCGGTCATCATGGCCCTGGGTGGCTCCACCAATGCCGTGCTGCACTACCTGGCCATCGCGCATGCCGCCGGCGTGGAATGGACCATCGACGACTTCGAGCGTGTGCGCCAGAAGATCCCGGTGATCTGCGACCTCAAGCCCAGCGGCCAGTACCTGGCCATCGACCTGCACCGCGCCGGTGGCATCCCGGCCGTGATGAAGGTGCTGCTGGACGCCGGCCTCATCCATGGCGACTGCCTGACCATCACCGGCAAAACCGTGGCGCAGAACCTGGCCGAGGTCCCGCCCCTGCGTACCGACCAGGACGTCATCCGCCCCATCTCCCAGGCGCTGTATGCGCGCGGGCATCTGGCCATCCTCAAGGGCAACCTCAGCCCGGAGGGGGCCGTGGCCAAGATCACCGGCCTGAAGAACCCGGTGATCACCGGGCCCGCGCGCGTCTTCGACGACGAGCAGAGCGCGCTGGCCGCCATCATGGGCGGGCGCATCCAGGCCGGCGACGTCATGGTGCTGCGCTACCTCGGCCCCAAGGGCGGCCCGGGCATGCCCGAGATGCTGGCCCCGACCGGCGCGCTGATCGGCCAGGGCCTGGGCGAGAGCGTCGGCCTCATCACCGACGGCCGCTTCAGTGGCGGCACCTGGGGCATGGTCGTCGGCCACGTGGCGCCGGAAGCCTACGAGGGCGGCACGATTGCGCTGGTCCAGGAAGGCGACACCATCACGATTGATGCGCACCGCTTGCTGCTGCAGCTCGATGTGCCCGAGGAAGAGATCGCACGGCGTCGCGCGGCGTGGAAGCGTCCCGCGCCGCGTTACACGCGCGGCGTGCTGGCCAAGTTCGCGCGCAACGCCGCCAGCGCCAGCCGGGGCGCCGTGCTGGACGCCTGAGGGGCGCGGCTTCCGCCCGGATCTGCCAGCGTACGGCCGCGGCGCTGCGTGCCCCGCTGGCTATTGCATACTCGGCGGCTCGCCAGGCCCTCGCCGGCAGCGCGGCCGCCAGCCCGTCCATCGGGTGACCGGCGCCGGCGCGTGCGGTGGGTGTTCCATCTGTCATGCAGATCGG
>JAJZUZ010000211.1 GCA_021845965.1 Pseudomonadota bacterium
TGCGCCTCGTCGATGATCAGCGTGTCGTAGGCGTTGAGCAGCGGGTCGGTCTGGGTCTCGGCCAGCAGGATACCGTCGGTCATGAGCTTGACGGAGGCGTCCTTGCCCAGGCGGTCGTTGAAACGCACCTTGTAGCCCACCACCTCGCCCAGCGGCGTCTGCAATTCCTCGGCGATGCGCTTGGCCACGCTGGAGGCAGCGATGCGGCGCGGCTGGGTGTGGCCGATCAGGCGGCCGCGCTGGCCCGCCGGGTAGTTGCATTTGCCGCGTCCCATGGCCAGCGCGATCTTGGGCAGCTGGGTGGTCTTGCCCGAGCCGGTCTCGCCGCAGACGATGATGACCTGGTGCTGCGCCAGCGCGGCCATGATTTCGTCGCGTTTGGCCGACACCGGCAACGACTCGGGGAACTCGATTTTCAGAGCGAGGGAACTCAAGGGGGTAACTTCAGGGACAATCGGCAATTATCCCAGCCTGACAGCCTCTTACCGCGCCCACCCAGCATGTCCGCCGTCTTCAACTTCACCTTTGTCCCCTGGTTCCGCTCGGTTGCGCCCTACATCCACATGCACCGCGGCAAGACCTTTGTGGTGGGGGTGTGTGGTGAGGCCATTGCGGCCGGCAAGCTGGCGCACATCGCGCAGGACCTGGCGCTGATCCAGAGCATGGGCGTGAAGATCGTGCTGGTGCACGGTTTCCGGCCGCAGGTGAACGAACAGCTCAAGGCCAAGGGCCATGCCGCCAAGTACTCGCACGGCATGCGCATCACCGACGAGGTGGCGCTGGACTGTGCACAGGAGGCCGCCGGCCAGCTGCGCTACGAGATCGAGGCGGCCTTCAGCCAGGGGCTGCCGAACACGCCCATGGCCGGTGCCACAGTGCGCGTCATCTCCGGCAACTTCATCACGGCGCGCCCGGTCGGCATCGTCGACGGCATTGACTTCCAGCATTCGGGCCTGGTGCGCAAGGTGGATGTGGCCGGCATCTCGCGCACCCTGGACATGGGCGCCATGGTGCTGCTGTCGCCCTTCGGTTTCTCGCCCACCGGCGAGGCCTTCAACCTCACCATGGAAGAGGTGGCCACCTCGGTGGCGACCGCGCTGCAGGCCGACAAGCTGATCTTCGTGACCGAAATCCCGGGCATCCGCATCCGTCCGCTGGAGTCCGAGTCCGAGGACAACCCGATCGACACCGAGTTGCCCCTGGCCGCGGCGGAGCAGCTGCTGGCGCAGATTCCCACCAGCCAGCGCCCCACCGACACGGCCTTCTACCTGCAGCACTGCGTCAAGGCCTGCAAGGCGGGCGTGGAACGCAGCCACATCATTCCCTTTGCGGTCGATGGTTCGCTGCTGCTGGAGGTCTATGTGCACGACGGCATCGGCACCATGGTGGTGGACGAGAAGCTGGAGGAGCTGCGCGAAGCCACTTCCGACGACGTGGGCGGCATCCTCACGCTGATCGAGCCCTTCGAGAAGGACGGCACGCTGGTCAAGCGCGACCGTACCGAGATCGAGCGCGACATCGGCAACTACACCATCCTGGAGCACGACGGCGTGATCTTCGCCTGTGCCGCCCTGTACCCCTACCCCGAGGCGAAAACCGCCGAGATGGCCGCGCTGACCGTGTCCCCCGAGGTGCAGGGTCAGGGCGACGGCGAGAAGGTGCTCAAACGCATCGAGCAGCGCGCCCGCGCCATGGGCCTGGACAGCATCTTCGTGCTGACCACGCGCACCATGCACTGGTTCCTCAAGCGCGGCTTCAAGAACGTGGACCCGGACTGGCTGCCCGAGGCGCGCAAGCGCAAGTACAACTGGGACCGCAAATCGCAGGTACTGGTCAAGAAGCTCGTTTAAGTGTGTGCGGCCATGAGTGAATTGCTGCCAGACCAGCGTTATTTCGCGCGCGCCGTCACCCAGTTCGGCGAAAAACGGCCGGTGTTCACCTCGCGCGACATCTTCAACAGCAAGGGTGTCAAGATCATCGAGGCCGGCGTCGCCGTCAATTCGGGCCTCTACGAGCGCCTGCTGCAACACCAGCTCGATCGCCCATTGCAGAACTCCGTCGAAAGCCCGCCGACGGTCACCCCGCAGGCGCTGCGCGACAGGGCTGCGATGCATCTTGAGGACTTTCCATTCTTTGCCGGCATGGGCCTGGATAGCGCGGGCAAAGCGCTGCTGTTGGAGTGCATGTTGCGGCTGCCCCTGCCGCAACCGATCGCGTTCCAGCTCACGCTGGCGCGCGAGACCATGCCCGAGTTGTACGACCACCTGGTGCTGTCCGCGCTGGTAGCAGCGTGGCTGGCCATGGACACCAAGGTCTCCCGCCTGCACATATCCGCCGCTGCGGCGGCCG
The DNA here is from genome assembly GCA_021845965.1 of Pseudomonadota bacterium. Classification (GTDB taxonomy): domain Bacteria; phylum Pseudomonadota; class Gammaproteobacteria; order Burkholderiales; family Burkholderiaceae_C; genus Hylemonella. The sequence continues at coordinate 2,350 of JAJZUZ010000211.1, forward strand.
GCATGCTGCATGACCTGGGCTTGTTGCACCTTGACCCGGCGCTGCAGAACCACCGCAAGGACCTTGATGCGGCGCAGTACCGCCAGCTTTTTTCACATCCCCTGGTGTCGGCCCTGCTGATCGAGCCCCACCCGGAATATGGGCAGGATGTGCCGCGGGGGGTACGCGAACACCATGAGTTCCTGGACGGTTCGGGCTACCCGGTCGGCCTGGGAGGCCAACAGATCAGCCGGATCGGCCGGATCCTTGCACTGACCGAGCTGGTCCTCGGCACTTTCACACGCGGTGGCGAAGCCCCCAGGCGGCGCCTGTCCGTGCAGTTGCGCCTGAACTCGCACCGATACGACAGGGCGCTGGTCGAAAAAGTCATGGCGGCTCTACAGCCGCACCTCGAGCAAGGCATCAGTGTGGCGATGCTGCTGAAGGACCCGGTTGCGGTTTTGCTGGACATAGACCAGGCCCTGGCCGCTTGGCCACGCAACGTCGTCCAGGTGTCGGGCCTGACCGCACAGCAACGACAGACGCTGGACAACATTGGGCGCCAGGTCTCCCAGTTGCATCGCATGCTGGCTCGCAGCGGAGTTGCACCCGAGCAGCTGGGTCAGCTGGGAAGCGACGCCCTGCACGAACCGCTGCAATCCGATCTCTCCCTTCTTGCACGAGAAGCCGCCTGGCAATTGGCCGCCCTGGCGAGGGAGCTTCGACGCCAGATGGGCGCCTACAACGGCAGGCCATGTCCTCCGGAGCTCGAGGCCTGGGTGACCCGCGTCACCGAGACGACCGCCGTGAGCACCGAAAAATCGGACGATGCGGTCCCCGCCGAGCAGCTGGGCGCCTGAGTTCCGCCCGGACATCAGCCGATTTCGACCAGCCGCTTCTCCTGGCGCCGCACCAGGCGTTCGATGTCGGCCACATCCTGCGCAGACAGCTTCGGCCCCGGCTTGCGCACCGCCTCCGAAGCGATGACACCGCGTTTCCACAGAATGTGCTTGCGCACCGCCAGGCCGATGTTGGCCTGCTGCTCGTAGCGCGCCAGCGGCAGATAGGCATCGAACAGGTCATGCGCGCGCTCGACCTCGCCGCGCGCATGTGCGGCGCAGACCTCCGCCATCATCTCCGGGTAGGCAAAGCCGGTCATGGCGCCATCCGCGCCGCGGCTCAGCTCCTCCGGCAGAAAGAGGCCGCCGCCATTGCCGGTCAGGATGGAGATGCGCTTCAATTCACCCAGCTCGCTGGCGGCCCGGATGGCGGACAGCTTGGCTAGGCCCGGGCAGTCCTCGTGCTTGAGCATGACGCAGTTGGGCGAGTTCTTCAGGATCTTCAGGATGACGCCG
>JAJZUZ010000212.1 GCA_021845965.1 Pseudomonadota bacterium
CGCATCGAGCGCGAGACCGGCCAGCCGCTGACCGAGGAGTGGCTGGCGGCCTTCCGCGCCCGGCGCAATGCGGCGCTGGAGCAGGAGCTGCGCGTGGTGCCCAACGCGCAGGCGGCGGTGCATGCGGTGCACGAACGACTGGACGCGCGCATCGCCTGCGCCTCCGGCGCGGACCGCCAGAAGGTGGAGCTGCAGCTGCGCAAGGTGGGCTTGCATGACTATTTCGACGGCCGCATCTTCAGTGGCCACGAGATGCCGCGCTCCAAACCGCACCCGGATGTCTACCTCGCTGCTGCCGCCGCCCTGGCGGCCGCGCCGCGGCGCTGCGCCGTGGTGGAGGACACCTTGACCGGTGCCGCCGCCGGCCTGGCGGCGGGAGCCACGGTTTTTGCCTACGTGCCGCGGGGCGACGCGGCGGCATTCGAGCGGGCCGGCGTGTCGGCCGTCTTTCGCGACATGGCGCAGTTGCCGGCGCTGCTCGCCTGAGCCTAGCCCAGCGGCTGGAAACTCGACGGCGTCGCGGGCGCGCCCTGCTCAAGCAGGGCCGTGAACCCGTCTTGCGGGAGCGGCCGCGAGAGCAGGTAGCCCTGGAACTCGTGGCAGCCCTGGTAGCGCAGGAAATCGAACTGCGCCTGGTTCTCCACCCCTTCGGCGACCACGGTCTTGCGCAGGCTCTGGCCCAGCGAGATCACGGCACGGGCGATCATGGCCAAGTCCTCCTCGTGCTCCAGCCCGGTGACCAGCGAGCGGTCGATCTTGATGATGTCCAGCGGCAGGTTGCGCAGGTAGCTCAGGGAGGAGTAGCCCGTGCCAAAGTCATCCAGGGCCAGCAACACGCCCAGGTCCTTGAGCTGGCCCAGGAGGCGAACGGCGCGCTCACTGTCGCCAATGAAGACGCTCTCGGTGATTTCGAACTCCAGCAGTCCGGGCGGCAGCTGCGACTCGCTGATCAACGCGGCCAATTGCCCGACCAGGTCGCCGCTCTGGAACAGCCGTGGCGAGAGGTTGACCGCCAGGTGCAGCGGGGTACTGCGCCGCTGGTTCCATTCATGCGCGGCGGCCAGGGCGCGCCGCAGCACGGCCACGGTCAGCGGCATGATCAGGCCGCTCTCCTCGGCGATCGGGATGAAGCGATCCGGGCTGATCGCACCCAGATCGGGGTGCTGCCAGCGCACCAGCGCCTCCACGCCCACGATGCGGCGCCGGTGGTCCATCTTGGCCTGGTAATGGACGTCCAGGCCGTCCTGCTCGATGGTCCGGCGCAGGGCCGCCTCCAGGTCCAGCCGCTCCGCGGCCACGCGATTGAGCTCCGCGGTGAAAAACTGAAAGTTGTTGCGCCCGCGGCTCTTGGCTGCGTACATCGCGATGTCGGCGTGCCGCAGCAGCGTGGCGGCGTCCGCGCCGTCCTGCGGGCAGAGCGCCACGCCGAGGCTGGCGCCGATCTGGAATTCGCGCCCCGCGAGCTTCAGCGGCCGCGCGATCTCGGCCAGTACGCGGCGCAGTTGCTGGATGATCGACTGCACGCGATAGTGATCGGTGAGCAGCAGCACGAACTCATCGCCGCCCAGGCGCGCCACGGTGTCCGAATGGCGCACACACTGGCGCAGGCGGCTGGCCACCTCCTTCAGCAGCTCGTCGCCGGCGCCGTGCCCCAGGCTGTCGTTGATGAACTTGAAGTTGTCCAGGTCGATAAAGACCACCGCCAGGAAGTAGCCCAGGCGGGCGGCGCGCGCAATGCCCTGCCCGATGCGGTCGGCCAGAAGAATGCGGTTGGGCAGGCCGGTGAGCATGTCGTGGTTGGCCTGGCGCTCAAGCTGCTCCTGGTAGCTCTTGCGCTCGGAGATGTCCTGCACCGTGCCTTCGTAGTAGAGCAGCTGGCCGTGCGCATCGCGCACGGCATGGGCGTTCTCGGAAATCCAGAGGCGCGAGCCGTCGGCGCGGTAGATCTCGGACTCGAAGTTCAGCACCTCGCCGTGCAGGGCCATCAACTGGCGGAAGCGCTCGCGCTGGCCGCTCTTCACATAGAGCCGCCGGCCGATGTCGTCCAGGCCTGCGATCAGCGTCTCCGGGCTCGCGTAGCCATAGATGCGCGCCAGGGCCGGATTGGCAGCCAGGTAGCTCCCGTCGGGGGTGGTCTGGAAGATGCCCTCGGAGGCGTGTTCGAAGATGCTGCGGTAGCGCAGCTCCGCCTGCCGCAGGGCTTCCAGCATTTCACGCTGGCTGCTCACGTCGGACATGAACCCTTCGATCACGGTCTCGCCCCGTTCGTCCGCCACGGCGACGCCGCGCTCGAGCACCCACTGGGTCTGCCCGGACTTGGTCGTGATGCGGTATTCGACCGCAAAGCGCTGGCCGCTGCGCACGGCGGCCTCGATGTGGGCGCGCACGCGGGCACGGTCCTGCGACTGGGTAATGTCTTCCCAGCTGATGGCGGCGTCCTGCACCAGTTCGGCCGGGCTGTAACCGGTCAGCGCCAGGCAGCCCTGGCTGACGAAGATCATGCGCCAGCGCGCGTCCAGCAGGCAGCGGTAGGCCATGCCGTCCAGGTTGTTGACCAGGGTGTCGAGCACCCGCGCCCGGTCCAGTTCACCGGAACTGAGCAGGCTGGTGCGGCGCGGGCGGAGCAGGGTCACGGACATGATGTGGAAGACGGCCTGCGCAGGAGGAAGCAAACGGCATGCCCGCTGATGGTGCACCGCCCTGGTGCATCATCAGCGGGGACGTCGCCCCAAATCTGCCACAATTGACGTTTACGTAAACGTCAATTGCGTCGCTTCAACTGCCACGGGACCCGACCATGCCGCAACTGGAAACCCAGCTCAACCCCCGCTCGGCCGACTTCCAGGCCAATGTCGCCGCCATGCGTGCCGTGGTGGATGACCTGAAGACCCAGGTTGAACGTGTGGCCCAGGGCGGCGGCGAGGCGGCGCGTGCCAAGCACACGGCGCGCGGCAAGCTGCTGCCGCGCGAGCGCGTGCAGCGCCTGCTCGACCCCGGCACGCCCTTCCTGGAGCTCAGCCCGCTGGCGGCGCTGAACATGTACAGGAACGAGGCGCCCTGCGCCGGCCTGATCGCCGGCATCGGCCGCGTGAGCGGGGTGGACTGCCTGATCGTCTGCAACGACGCCACCGTCAAGGGCGGCACCTACTACCCGATGACGGTGAAGAAGCACCTGCGCGCGCAGGAAATCGCCGCCCAGAACCGCCTGCCCTGCATCTACCTGGTGGACTCCGGCGGCGCCAACCTGCCGAACCAGGACGAGGTCTTCCCGGATCGCGAGCATTTCGGCCGCATCTTCTATAACCAGGCGAACATGAGCGCGCAGGGCATCGCGCAGATCGCCGTGGTCATGGGCTCCTGCACCGCCGGCGGCGCCTATGTGCCGGCCATGAGCGACGAGGCCATCATCGTCAAGAACCAGGGCACCATCTTCCTCGGCGGCCCGCCGCTGGTAAAGGCCGCCACCGGCGAGGTGGTGAGCGCGGAGGACCTGGGTGGCGGCGACGTGCACACGCGCCTGTCGGGTGTGGCCGACCACCTGGCGCAGAACGACCTGCATGCGCTGGCGCTGGCCCGCGCCGCGGTGAAGAACCTGAACCTGCGCAAGGAGCTGCCGGTGACGCTGACCGAACCGGTGCCGCCACGTTATCCGGCCGAAGAGCTCTATGGCGTCATCCCGAC
>JAJZUZ010000027.1 GCA_021845965.1 Pseudomonadota bacterium
GGGCCTGGTGGTGGCCCTGGGGCCGCTGGCCTGGATCTGGTTGCGCAACCGTCAGGCCACCACCTCGCGTCGGCTGCAGGCGTTGACGGTGCTCACGCTCTTCCTCACCTTCGATCTGGTGATGTTCGGCTCCTTCACGCGCCTGACCGACTCCGGCCTGGGCTGCCCCGACTGGCCGGGTTGCTACGGCAACGCCAGCCCGGTCGGCGCACAGGCCGAGATCTCCGCGGCGCAGCAGGCCATGCCCACCGGCCCGGTCACGCACGGCAAGGCCTGGGTCGAGATGGTCCACCGTTATCTCGCCACGGGGGTGGGTGTGCTGATCCTGGTGCTGGCCGTGTTCAGCTGGCTTGAGCATGCGCGCAACCGGCGTGCCGGTGCGGCGCGGCTCAGCCCCTGGTGGGCCACGCTCACCCTGCTGTGGGTCTGCGTGCAGGGTGCCTTTGGCGCACTGACCGTGACCATGAAGCTGTTCCCGGCCATCGTCACCCTGCACCTGCTGGGCGGCCTGCTGCTACTGGCGCTGCTGGCCTTGCAGGCGGTGCGTTACGCCCAGATGCACGACGCCGCGGCGACCCGCGCGGTGTCGCCCGGCCTGCGGCGCCTGCTGTGGGGCGCGCTGGGCCTGCTGACGCTGCAGATCGCCCTGGGCGGCTGGGTCAGCACCAACTACGCCGTGCTGGCCTGCACCGAATTCCCGACCTGCCAGGGCGGCTGGTGGCCAACGATGAATTTCGCCCAGGGCTTCGAGCTCTGGCGCGCGCTGGGCTACACCGCCGCCGGCGAGCACATCGACTTCGCCGCGCTCACCGCCATCCACTATGTGCACCGTCTGGCGGCCTATGCCGTCATCGCCGCGCTGGCCTGGCTGGCCTGGCGCCTGCGCGCGCTGCCGGCCTGGCGTGCCACCGCGCGCTGGCTTGCCGTGCTGCTGGCGCTACAGTTCCTCACCGGTCTGAGCAATGTCGTGCTCGACTGGCCGCTGCTGGCCGCCGTGCTGCACACCGGCGGCGCCGGCGCCATGGTCGTGCTGCTGACCTGGAGCCTGGCCAGCAGCCATGTCGCCGCGCGCTCGCCGGCGCACACCTCCGTATCCGCTTCGAGTTCCGCCGCATGAGTGCCCTCAGTTCCGTTCCGACGACCTCCGTCTTCAGCCAGTTCTATGCGCTGACCAAGCCGCGCGTCGTCCAGCTCATCGTCTTCTGTGCCCTCATCGGCATGGTGCTGGCGGTGCCCGGCCTGCCGGGCTGGCGCGAACTGCGCCTGATGATCATCGCCAGCCTCGGTATCTGGCTCGTCGCCGGCGCCGCCGCCGCCTTCAACTGCCTGGTGGAGAAGGGCATCGATGCGAAGATGAAGCGCACCGCCTGGCGCCCCACCGCCAAGGGCGAGTTGAGCGACCTGCAGACGCTGCTGTTCTCGGCGGCCCTGTGCGCGGCCGGCTCGGTGCTGCTGTACTTCTGGATCAATCCGCTGACCATGTGGCTGACCTTCGCCACCTTCGTCGGTTACGCCGTGATCTACACCGTCATCCTCAAGCCGCTGACGCCGCAGAACATCGTGATTGGCGGCGCCTCCGGCGCCATGCCCCCGGTGCTGGGCTGGGCTGCCATGACCAACGACGTGGGGCCCGAGGCGCTGATCCTCTTCCTCATCATCTTCCTGTGGACGCCGCCGCACTTCTGGGCGCTGGCGCTGTACCGCGTGGAGGACTACCGCAAGTCCGGCCTGCCCATGCTGCCGGTGACGCACGGCAATGAATTCACGCGCCTGCAGATCCTGCTCTACACCCTGGTGCTGTTCGCCGCCTGCCTCATGCCCTTCGTCTACCGCATGAACTCGTGGATCTACCTGGTTGCGGCCGTGGTGCTCAATGTCGGCTTCATGACCTACGCGTTCAAGCTCTGGCGCAGCTACTCCGACGAGCTGGCGCGCCGGACTTTCCGTTTCTCGCTGATCCACCTCAGTGTGCTGTTTGCTGCACTGCTGCTGGATCACTACCTCCTGTAAGGCATCTATGAACAAGCGTTCACTCCTGCGCTGGGTCACCGCCACCACGGCAGCTGCGGCCCTGCTGGCTGCCGGCTGCTCTGACAGCGGTCAGCCTGGCTTCACCTCGATCGACCTCACTGGTGCGGACTACGCGAAGGACTTCACGCTGCGCGACTTCAACGGCCAGCTGCGCAGCCTCAAGGACTACCAGGGCAAGATTGTGGTGATGTTCTTCGGCTACACCCAGTGCCCGGATGTGTGCCCGACCACCATGACCGAGCTGGTGGCGGTGAAGAAGATGCTGGGCGCGGACGGCGACAAGCTGCAGGCCCTCTTCGTCACCATCGACCCGGCGCGCGATACGCCGGACATGCTCAAGGCCTATATGGCCAATTTCGACCCGAGCTTCGTCGGCCTGCGCGCCGACACGCCGGAGCAGCTCGCCGCTATCGCCAAGGACTACAAGGTTTACTACAAGAAGGTCGAAGGCAAGACGCCCACGAGCTACACCATGGACCACTCCGCGGGCAGCTATATCTACGACACGCAGGGCCGCCTGCGCCTGTATTCGCGCTATGGCAGCGACGTCACGGCACTCGCCGGGGACATCAAGCTCTTGCTGCAGCAGAAATAGACGTCGCCGCGCATAAAAAGCGCCCGCCATGTGCGGGCGTTGTCATTGGTGGCGCGTCCTCTTTCAGACCAGGGCGAGAAGCAGGGCGAGCAGCAGCGCGGCGAACAGGTTGTGGGCGATGGCGATCAGCAGGGGCAGGCCGGCGCTCACCAGCAGCAGGCCGAGCGTGGCCTCGGCCAGGACCAGGGCAAACAGGGCGGCGCCGATGCGCGGCCAGCCGTCGCGCCGCAAGGCGCGCGCGGCGAGCAGCGCGGACATGCCGCTCACGATGGCCATGCCGCGATGCAGCCAGTGCAGCAGGGCGCCCTGGGGCCTGAATGTTGATGGGGTCAAGTCCAGCGGCGGCTGCCAGGGGTTCAGGATCTCCCAGTTCAGCGCTTGCGGCAGCGGACAGTGCAGCAGGCTGGCACAGCTGAGACCTGCCAGAGCGCCGCTGAGCAGACCACCCAGCGCGACCTGCAGCAGCAGGGCGAACGCACCCCAGCGCAGCCAGCGGCGCGACCCGCGGGAGAGCCGGGCTGGGCCGGGCCAGCTGGCGCGGCCGGCCAGGGCCATGCGCGCGCACACCGCCAGCAGAAGCAGGCCACCCAGCAGGTTGCCCAGTGTGATGGCGGGCACCCGCGCGCCGGCAGTCCAGCGCCCCAGCACCGCCAGGGCCAGCGCGATCACGACGGCGACCACGGCCAGCCAGCGCTGGGGCCATCGCTCGGTGCTGCGGGAGTAGCCGCCCATGACCAGCACCAACAGCAGCGGCAGCAGCAGCACGGCCGACACGCGATGCAGGACGCGCAGCACCTCGATCGTCGTGCCACTGGCGCCCGCCGCCTGGCCGTAACACTGCGGCCACGGCGCGCAGCCCAGACCGTTGGCGGACAGGCGGATCGAGGCGCTGAGGCCGACGATGGACAACACAAGACCCGTGCAGATCCAGGCCGTGCGCCGGAGCACGGCAATACGGTGGGAGCTTGCTGTCATGACCGGCTCAAACTTCACTCCGAGGCAAAGATATACATAAGATCGTGATTATGAAGAGAAGCAGTACCCTGAAACGGTTTGAAAGATGTATCTTGTTTGCGGTATATCAAGAAAGTGCCCAGGCATCAACAACATACTGAATTTGTCGGACATGCGGCCAGGCCGGATGTCCAACGATGTGTCTGTCAATGACTTGAAGAAGGGCCTAACCATGAACGAGACAAACGCTGACAACGAACCGGTACCGCTGATGCAGCAGTTGCTGGACAACCCCTTTCTGCTGCTCTTTCTCGGCGTGATGGTGCCGATGGTGGTCTACACCCTGTGGGGTGTGATCGACATCCTGACCGTGCCGCTGGCCAAGTAGGAAACCTGGTCCCCTTACGCGGACTGCAACCCATAAGGAGCTCAGCATGAGCGCAATCCTCCCGCCCGCAGAACGACTGTGGTGGAAACACCCGCTCGATCGCGTCGAAGGTACGTGGATCGTCATTGCCCTGGTCTGGTGTCTGGTCATGTTCGCCATGATGGTGGGCTGGCACATCTGGGGCAAGCAGAACCTCTCGACCGAGACCTACAAGACCACGCCGGACCAGTACCTGCAGAAGGCGCAGGCGGTGGTCGACAAATACACCGTGCGCACCGAGACCGAGGGCAAGATCCCGGTCGTGGCGCCGCCGCCCGGCGCCGACGTCTACCTGGTGGCGCGGCTGTGGAGCTTCTGGCCCATCATCGAACTGGAGAAGGGCAAGACCTACCGCCTGCACCTGACCTCGATGGACTACAACCACGGCTTCTCGCTGCAGCCGGCCAACATCAACATCCAGATCGTGCCCGGCTACGAGCATGTGGTGACCGTGACACCCAACCAGTCCGGTACCTATTCCGTGGTGTGCAACGAATACTGCGGCATCGGCCACCACCAGATGGTCGGACGCGTCTACGTGAAATAGAGGAGAGCTGACATGTCCAACGTCACGACCTACCGGACCTGCCCGCGCTCCGGGCTGCAGTTCGAGGACCAGGCCGAAAAGCTGATCAAGGCCAACGCCTTCGTCGCTGTGGTCTTCCTGCTCATCGGCGGCATCCTGGCGATCGGGGTGGTGCTTACCCGCTGGCCTGCGGTGCACTGGCTGGAGGCCGACACCTTCTACCAGGTGCTCACCGCCCACGGCATCGACATGCTGATCTTCTGGATCATCTTCTTCGAGGTTGCCGTCCTCTACTTCTGCTCCTCCACGCTGCTGCGCTGTCGTCTGGCCACACCCCGGATCGCCTGGACCGCCTTCGGGCTCATGCTGGTGGGTGCCATCATGAACAACGTGGCGGTCTTCCAGGGCGGCTCCAGCGTGATGATGACCTCCTACGTGCCGATGATGGCCGCGCCCTCGTTCTACCTCGGCCTCATCCTGTTCGCCGTCGGCGCGCTGATTGCCTGCTTCGTGTTCCTGGGCACGCTGGTGGTGGCCAAGCGCGAGAAGACCTATGTGGGTTCGGTGCCGCTGGTGACCTTCGGCGCCATCACGGCTTGCATCATCGCCGTCTTCACCATCGCCTCCGGCGCCATCATCCTGATCCCCACCTACCTGATGTCGGTGGGGCTGGTGCAGCAGGTCGATCCGCTGGTGTACCGCACCGTCTGGTGGGCTTTCGGCCACTCCTCGCAGCAGATCAACGTGGCGGCGCATATCTCCATCTGGTACGCGGTGGCAGCCATCGCCTTCGGCGCACGCCCGATGTCCGAGCGCGTGAGCCGCGGCGCCTTCCTGCTCTACATCCTGTTCCTGCAGCTCGCCAGCGCGCACCACCTGCTGGCCGACCCGGGCGTGAGCACGGCGTGGAAGGTTGTCAACACCAGCTACTTCATGTACTTCGCCGTGCTGGCATCCATGATCCACGGGCTGACCATTCCCGGCGCGATCGAGGTCGCACAGCGCCAGAAGGGCTACACCAAGGGTCTGTTCGAGTGGCTGCGCAAGGCGCCCTGGGGCAATCCGGTGTTCTCCGGCGTCTTCATCTCGCTCGTGGGCTTCGGCTTCCTGGGCGGCATCTCGGGCGTGATGATGGGCACCGAGCAGCTCAACATGATCATCCACAACACCATCTACGTGCCGGGACACTTCCACGCCACGGTGGTGGTGGGTACCACGCTGTCCTTCATGGCGCTGACCTACTACCTGATCCCGGTGCTGTTCCGGCGCGAGATGATCGCGCCCGGCCTGGCCCGGCTGCAGCCCTATCTATTCGGCCTGTCCATGTACTTCTTCTGCCTCGTCATGATGGGCGCCGGTACGCTGGGCGTGTCGCGCCGTCACTGGGACATGGCCTTCCAGGGCGCGGCGCTGGCCTATGAATGGCCGGGTGCGGCCTACCTGATGATGGGCCTGGTGGGCATCGCCGGCGTGTCGGCCATCGTCGGCGGCGCGATCTACATCTACGTCACCGTCGGTTCGCTGCTGTGGGGCAAGCGCCTGGACGCCGGCCAGCAGAGCGCCAAGACTTCGCCGCTACCGCCCACGCCGGCCGCGCCCGTGGTGCAGAGCTATGGCTCCGCCGGCTTCGCCGCCCCGGGCACCTTCACGCTCGCGATGGTGTTCCTGGTGGCCTTCGTCCTGTACTACTTCATCAACTGGAAGTACCTGTCGCAGGTCTGGGGCCTGAGCTGAGGAGGCGACCATGAATACCGCTGCTGCCACTGCGCCTCCCTCAGCCAGCAGCCGCCTGCGGCTGGTGCTGGGGGTCTTCAAGCTGCGCATCGGCGTGATGATCATGATCACCGCGCTCGCGGGCCTGGCGGTGACGCCGGGTCCCGCGCTCACCCTGACCCAGGGGCTGGTGCTGGCGCTGGCGGTGCTGCTGTCCTCGGCCAGCGCCGGTGCCTTCAACCAGTACTACGAGTACGACAGCGACCGGCGCATGGCGCGCACGCGCAAGCGGGCGTTTGCCAGCGGCGCGCTGCGGCCCACGCCGGCCTGGCTGTGGCTCATGGGCGCGCTGCTGGCGGGGTCCGTCGTTGCGACCTGGACGCTCATCAACGGCGTCTCGGCCCTGTTCGTGTTCCTCGGCGCCTTCTTCTACGCCGTGGTCTACACCGTCTGGCTCAAGCGCCGCAGCTGGCTCAACATCGTGATCGGCGGTCTGGCCGGCAGCTTTGCCGTCCTGGCGGGTGCCGCCGCGGTGAACCCGGCCGTCGGCGCGCTGGGCCTGTTGCTGGCGCTGGTGCTCTTCCTGTGGACACCGCCGCACTTCTGGAGCCTGGCGATTGCCAACCAGCAGGACTACGCCGCCGCCGGCGTGCCCATGCTGCCGGTCGTCGTGGGCCAGGCGCGCGCGGCGCGGGTGGTCTTCCTCAGCACGCTGGCGCTGGTGACGGCTTCGCTGCTGCCGGTGGGCTTTGGCGCCGGCCCGGTCTATCTGGCGGGGGCGGCCATCGGGGGCGGCTACTTCGTCTACAAGGCGGGCCGGCTGGCGCGCCAGCCGGGTCGTGCCACGGCCATGGGATCGTTCTTCGGTTCACTGGTCCAGCTCGCCCTGCTGCTGGCCGCCGCCACCCTGGACGGTCTGATGCGCTAGGGGCGGCACATGCACCGGCTGAGAATCCTGCGCGCTGCCGTGGCGCCGCTGTGCGCGGCACTGGGCCTGATGGCCGGCTTGGTCGGGCTGGCCGCTGCCGCCGCGGCGCAGCCGGCCCCCGCGGAGGTGCTCGATCGCGCGCAGGCTCTGCGCGCGAGCCAGGCGGCCATCGGCCGCCAACCGGCGGACTACACCTTGCTGGACCGGCGCGGCAAGCCGGTGCGGCTGAGTGACTACCGCGGCAAGCCCTTGCTGGTGAGTTTCATCTACACCGGCTGCTTCCAGGTCTGTCCCACCAACACACGCTCGCTGCACGAGGCGGTGCAGAACCTGGGCCGGCTGGTGGGCTATGACAAGTTCAATGTGGTGAGCATCGGCTTCAACCAGCCCTTCGACACGCCCGAGGCCATGCGCGCGTTCGCGGCGCAGGCCGGTGTCGCGCTGGCCAACTGGGAGTTCCTCAGCCCGCACCGTTCCATCGTCGAGCCGCTGACGCGCGACTTCGGCTTCAGCTACGTGGCCAACGCCGCCGGCTTCGACCACATGCTGGAGGTGACGGTGCTCGACGCCGAAGGCCGCATCTACACTCAGATCTACGGCGAACGCCTGACGCCGGACCAGCTCGGTGAGCCGGTGCGCCAGCTGCTGCGCGGCGCGCCGCTGCCGCAGACCTTCAATCTGGACGAGCTGGTCGAGCGCGTGCGCATCCTGTGCACCGTCTACGATCCCAAGACCGGCCAGTATCGCTACGACTACGGCCTGTTGCTGGAGATCGCCGGCGGCGCCCTGTTCTTCCTGACCATGCTCGGGTACCTGGGCCGCGAGTGGTGGCAGCAACGGCGCGGGGCGCGGCCATGAGCGCGGCGGCGGTCCCGGGGGGCCGTCCGGGGCGGCTGCTCCAGCGTCTGGAGCGCGGTCTGGATTGGCCCGGGGGCGCGGCACTCAATCCGCTGCGTCATCTGGGTGCGCTGGGCTTCCTGTTCTTCTGGCTGCTCGCCGCCAGCGGCATCTACCTGTACGCCGTGCTCGACACCTCGGCCAGTGGTGCTTACCCGTCCATCGACCGCCTTTCGCGCGAGCAGTGGTACCTGGGCGGTGTGCTGCGCAGCGTCCACCGCTACGCGGCTGACGCCTTCATCCTCGTGACGCTGGCGCATCTGCTGCGCGAGTGGATGCTGGGCCGCTACCGTCTGTTTCGCCGCTACTCCTGGCTCACCGGTGTACCGTTGCTGGCCTTCGCCTTCGCCTGCGGTATCGGCGGCTTCTGGCTCAACTGGGATCAGCTGGGGCAATTCTCGGCCCAGGCTACCGCCGAGTGGCTCGATGGCTTGCCGTTCTTCGCTTCGCCGCTGACGCGCAACTTCCTCAACGCCGCCACGGTGAGCGACCGCCTGTTCTCGCTCTTCGTCTTCATCCACCTGGGGCTGCCGCTGCTGCTGCTGTTCGGGCTGTGGTTCCACATCCAGCGCATCAGCCTGGCCGAGGTATTGCCGCCGCGTGCGCTGGCCTGGGGCGGCGGCCTGACCTTGCTCGCGCTGGCGTTGCTGCAGCCCGTGCTCAGCCAGCCCGCGGTCGATCTGGCGCTGGCGCCCACGGTGCTCGCGATCGACTGGATCGTGCTCTTCGTCCACCCGCTGATGTACGCGACCTCGGCGGCCGTCGTCTGGTCCCTGCTGAGCGGCGCCTTGCTGCTGCTCACGCTGCTGCCCTTCCTGTCGCGGCGGCAGCGTGCGCCGGTGGCGGTGGTCGAGCCCGACTACTGCAACGGCTGCCGCCGCTGTCTCGCCGATTGCCCCTACGCCGCCATCAGCATGGTGCCGCACCCGCAGCGCAGTGCGCGCGAACTGGCCGTCGTGCACCCGCACCTGTGCGCGGCCTGCGGCATCTGCGCGGGTTCCTGTCCGTCGTCGACGCCGTTTCGCAGCATGGCCGAGCTGGTGACCGGCATCGACCTGCCGCAATCGCCCATCGGTGCCCTGCGGCAGCGGCTGCGCAGCGGGTTGGCCGCCCTGCAGGTGCCGCGCAAGCTGGTCGTGTTCGGCTGCGACCACGGCGCCGATGTACGCGCCGTGCAGGGGCCGGACGTCGTGACCCACAGCCTGGTGTGCGCCGGCGCGCTGCCGCCATCCTTCGTCGAGTACGCCTTGCGCGACGGTGCGGCCGGCGTGCTGGTGACGGGCTGCCGACCCGGCGCCTGCGAGTTCCGGCTGGGCCAGCAGTGGACAGTGGAGCGTCTCGACGGCGCGCGCGAGCCGCATCTGCGCGACTCGGTGCCGCCAGAGCGGGTGGCCAGCGTCTGGGCCGGCGCGGGAGAGGAGGGCGCCCTGGTGCAGGCCCTGGATCAACTTCGGCAGCGGGTCGCACGGCTCGAGCCGCCTTCGCTACAGACATGAACAAGAACATGGCATCCCCCCCTCAGGCTCAGACCCCGGCCCTGACGGCGGCGCATCTGCTGGCGCAGCTGCTGCTGTTCGCGGTCTTCGCGCTGGCCATCGGTGTGTTCTCGCATTGGCCGGCCTACCAGGCACTGGCGCCCGACCGCGCGCTCGTCAAGGTGAGCTTCACCCACCACGGCAAGCCCGTGGCCGAGTGCCGCCAGATGAGCGCCGCCGAGCTGGCCAAGCTGCCGCCCAATATGCGCGCGCCGGTGCAATGCCCGCGCGAGCGCTCGCCAGTGCGCGTGGAGGTCGACGTCGACGGCCAGCTGCTGTACCGGCACGTGGCGCGCCCGTCGGGCCTGTCCAAAGACGGCGCCTCGGCGGTCTACCAGCGCATCGAACTGCCCGCGGGTACCCACGAGATTGCGGTGCGCATGAACGACGATGCGCGCGTGAGCGGCTACACCCACAGCCGTACCAGCACGGTCGCGCTCAAGCCGGCGCAGATCGTGGTCATCGACTTCGATGCCGAAGCCGGGGGAGTGACGATCCGATGAATACCACCACACACAATGCGGTTCACGGCGATGCCGCAGCCCACCCCGCGCATGCGGCGACAGGGGCTGGCGCCGACTATGCCCTGCCGGTGCCGGCCGATGCCCGCCGCACCCTGGCGCGCGCCTGGCTCTGGCTCGGCCTGCTGGCCCTGATCGCGTCCGGCGTGTTCTCCATCCTGCTGGTGCTGGCGCGCACGCCGGGCGTGAACCGCCTGCTGCCCGGCGCCGACTTCTTCCGCATTGCGCTGGTGGTGCACGTGGATCTCTCCGTGCTGGTCTGGTTCGTCGCCGTGGCCGGCTTGCTGTGGAGCGTCAACGGCACGCGCCGCGGCCTGGCCTGGGGCTGGCTGGCGCTGGCGCTGGCGGGCGTCGGCACAACGCTGATGGCGCTGGCCGCCTTCATCGCGCCCGGCGAGGCCATCATGGCCAACTACATCCCCATGCTGGACGGCCCGATCTTTACCACCGGCCTGCTGCTGCTGGCCGCGGGCGCCACGGCACTGGTGCTGCGGGCCTTGGCCGGCGCGCCCAAGGTGGGCCTCGAGATTGACGGCGCCGGCGCCCTGCGCTTCGGCATCAACGCCGCGGCCGTGGCCACCGCCGTGGCCTTGCTGGCCTTTGCCTGGTCCTGGCTGGTGGTGCCGCGCGAACTGGAGGGCAAGACCTATTACGAGATTCTCTACTGGGGCGGCGGGCACGCGCTGCAGTTCACGTGGACGCTGCTCATGCTGGTGGGCTGGCTCTGGCTGGCCCAGGTGTGCGGTGCACGCATGCCCATCTCGCCGCGGCTGGTGGTGCTTATGTTCCTGCTGGCGCTGGCCAGTGTCTTCGTCACGCCGTATGCCTACCTGGCGCATGACGTGGTCACGGTGGAACACCGCAATCTGCACACCTGGGCGATGCGCCTGGGGGGCGGCCTGGCCATCGCGCCCATTGCGCTGGCCGTGCTGCTCGGCTTGCGCGGCGCGCCTCAAGGAGACGCGACACAGGCGCCCCTGCGAGCGGCCCTCATCTCCTCCATGGCGCTGTTTGCCGCCGGCGGCCTGATCGGCGCCACCATCAACGGCAGCAACGTCAAGATTCCGGCGCATTACCACGGCTGCATCGTCGGCGTCACCCTGGCTTTCATGGGTCTGGTCTACCACCTGCTGCCGCGCCTGGGCTATGGTGCGGTGCGCGGTCGCCTGGCCACGCTGCAACCCTATCTGTACGGCGCGGGTCAACTGCTGCACATCATCGGCCTGGTGTGGTCCGGCGGCTATGGCGTGCAGCGCAAGGTCGCCGGCGCCGAGCAGGTGCTGCGCAGCACGGCCGAGATCGCCGGCATGGGGCTCATGGGCCTGGGCGGGCTGATCGCCATCGTCGGCGGCCTGCTGTTTGTACTGGTCGTGGTGCGGGTGATGCTGCAGCGTGACGCCAATCCCGATACGAAAGTGCAGGGCGCATGATCCGTCGTCTCCAGGCCCTGTTGCAGTGGCTGTTCCTGCGCGTCGAGGCCCTGTTCAATGCCGCCTTCGGCGTGGCGCTCAACCCGCTCTACCACCTCGGCGCGATCAGCTTCTTCCTGTTCTGGGTCATTGCTGCTTCCGGCCTCTACCTCTATGCCTTCTTCGAGACCGGGGTGGCCGATGCCTATGCCTCGGTGGAGTCGATCACGCACACGCAGTGGTACCTCGGCGGCATCCTGCGCAGCGTGCACCGCTATGCCTCGGACGCCTTTGTGCTCACCATGCTGCTGCACATGGTGCGCTACTTCGCCTTCGACCGCTTTCGCGGCTTTCGCTGGTTCTCCTGGGTCACGGGCATGGTGCTGATCTGGCTGGTCTATGTGTCGGGCATCAACGGCTACATGCTGCCCTGGGACCGGCTGGCGCAGTACGTCATCGTCTCGGCCTTCGAGTGGCTGGACTGGCTGCCCAGCTTCAGCGGCACGCTGATGCGCAACTTCATCTACCCCAGCAGCGTCAACGACCGCTTCTTCTCCTTGCTGGCCTTCATGCACATCGGCATTCCGCTGCTCGTGCTGCTGCTCATGTGGGTGCACGTGCAGCGCGTGCCCAAGGCCGCCACCACACCGCCGCGCCCGATGGCGGCTGGTCTGCTCGTCACGCTGCTGGCCATGGCGCTTATCGTGCCGGTGCACAGCCAGGGCGGCCCGACCGACCTGGGCAGTGCCGTGGCGCGCGTGCAGCTGGACTGGTTCTACCTCCCCGTGTTCCCCCTGCTCAATACCTGGCCGCTGGGCTGGGTCTGGGGGCTGCTGGTGGGCGTGTCCGCCGTGATCACGGTCCTGCCCTGGTTGCCGCTGCGCCGGCGCCGCCAGGCCACCGGCGAGTTCCGGCTCGACGTCGTGGGCGAGGCCAAGGCCGTGACGGTGCGTGCCGGCGAGACGCTGCTCGACGCCGGCCTGCGCGACGGCCTGCAGCTGCCCTACGAATGCCGCAATGGCGGCTGCGGCGTCTGCCTGTGCACCGTGGTGCACGGCAGCGTGGACCATGGCCTGTACCAGCGTGCCGCGCTGCCGGATGCGCTGCGCCAGCAGGGCAAGGCGCTGATGTGCTGCGCCACACCCCTGTCCGATGTCGAGATCGAGGTCGACCATGCCGTGCCGCGCGCCGCCGGCGCCGTGCAGCAATACGAGGCCTGCGTGGCCAGCCTGGAGCGCCTGAGCCCGGATGTGGTGCGCCTGCGCCTGGACCTGCCGGCGGGGCAGCACATCCGCTTTGCCGCCGGGCAGTACATCAACATCCTGCTGGAGGATGGCCAGCGCCGTGCCTTCTCGTTTGCCAATGCGCCCGGCGCGCAGGAGCAGATCGAGCTGCACGTGCGGCTGATCCCGGGCGGACGCTTCACCACCCACGTCTTCACGGACATGCGCGTTGGGGATACCCTGCGCTTCGAAGGACCGCATGGTCACTTCCTGCTGCAGCCCGGCGCGGCGCCCATCATCCTCGTGGCCGGCGCCACCGGCTTTGCGCCCATCAAGAGCATCGTGGAAGACGCCTTCGCCCGTGGCATCGCGCGGCCGATGTGGTTGTACTGGGGCGTGCGCCGGCCGGCCGATCTCTACCTGCGCGAGCTGGCCGAGCGCTGGCAGCAGGACCACGCCCACTTCCATTTCGTGCCGGTGCTGTCCGACGCGCAAGCGCAGGATGCCTGGAGCGGCCGCCGCGGGCTGGTGCACGAGGCCATCCTGCAGGACTTCCCCAATCTGGCGGGCCACGAGGTCTATGTCTGTGGCTCGGCGCGCATGGTGGAGTCCGCCATTCCGGCCTTCCTGGCCCAGGGCCTGAGCGACGAGGCCTGCTTCTCCGACGCCTTCCTCACACCCGCTCAGGGCGCATCCGGCGCATCCAGCCCGTAGACCGCCTGCACCTGCGGCAGTGGCACGCGCTGCAGCTCCTGCAGCGTGCGGCTGTCGCGCACCGACAGGTCGCCCTGCGCGCCGGCCGTGGCCAGCACCACCTGCCGGCCACCCGCGCTGAAGGCCAGGTCAACCCACGGCGTACCGGGTGCGCGCAGTGGGGTACCGCGCCGCAGGTCCGCGGTGTCGAGCAGCGTCAGCCGGTCTCCCCGCGCATGTTGCAGCCAGAGGTGCGGTGCAGCGGGGTGGGCGCGGATCGCCACCACGTCGCGCAGCGGCGGCAGCAGTTCAGGATGCAGCTGCCAGGTCTGGCTGTCCAGCAGCAGCACCGCGCCTTCGTCTCGCGTGAGGAGGGCGAGCCAATCGCGCTTCCCGTTGTCGAAGGCGGCTCCCGAAGCGAGAGGCCATGCCGGCAGCCTGCGGGACACGGTGCGCCGGCGGATATCCATATTGATCACGTCCAGCGCCGGGTCCGTCCTCGCGGCCGGGATCACCAGCAGATGGCGCAGTGTGGCGTCGCCCCGGACGATCTGCACCGCCTGCTCCAGCGGCGTGCGGCGCACGCCGAGAAAGCCGGCGCTGGCAATGGCCTCGGCCATGCGGTAGTCATGCACCAGGCCGTCGTAGATGGGCGCGGCGGCCGGGTTATAGGACAGCTCCCAGATCTCCGGCAGCTCGCGCAGGCCGACCAGAAAGCTCTTGCGCGCCGGTGCGTGCCAGACGCCGCTGACGGCCGAAGAGCGGCGGCCATCCAGCGTGGCCGTGCGGTACAGGCGCACCGGTGCCAGTTGGGCATCGAGCAGGACCAGGTCGTGGGGCTCGGCATGGCCCGCCAACAGCCATTGCCCGTCGGCGGAGAGCGCGAGCCCCGTGAGCTGCAGCCCCGTGCGCACCTGCAGTGCCGGCCCGGCCACCTGCTGCAGGTCGATGCGCAACAGCCAGCCGGCGTCGGTGGCAAGGTAGAGGTAGCGCCCGTCGGGCGAGCGCAGCGGCGTGCCCTGCAGCGCTTGCGGCAGCTGGCAGCGCGCGCGCGGGGTCAATGAGCCGGCTTCCAGCAGCCGGAGGTCCTGACCGCCGGCCAGAACGGCCAGCACCAGATCGCTGCGCACCAGCGAGCCGGGGTCGCCATCGATGGCGCACGCCCGGGCCTCGGTGCGTGACTGACGGATGTCGGCTTCGCGCCAGTCGCCGGCCAGGGCGCCCGTTGCGGCGAGCAGGGCACAAAAGAAAAGTGGGACACGGCGGAGCGCGTCCCACCAAGGCCGGCGGGCGTGTGCGACCCGCGGCGCCCAACTCACGACTTGAGGATGTAGCCGATGGCGGCCTTGAGGTCGGCGTCGTTGATCTTCTCCGGCCCGTTGGGCGACATCGGAATCGGGCCGAAGCTGCCCGAGCCGCCTTTGCGGACCTTGTCCATCAGCTTGGCCGTGACGTTCTGCCCCTTGTATTTGGCGGCGATGTCCTTGAAGGCGGGACCGACGATCTTCTTGTCCTTGGCGTGGCAGGCCATGCAGCCGGCCTTGTTCATGGCTTCTTCCGGTGTGGCGGCCTGGGCGCCGAAGGCCAGCGCCAGCGCCGGCAGGAGGTACAGAGCTTTCATGGGAGTGTCTCCGGTGGGTCTAAGAAACAAGCAGATGCCGCCCGCTCGGGCGGCATCTGCTTCGGACTCGTCAATACACGTCGTGCTGCGTGTTGTAGACGTTGAAGTGGCCGGTGGGGGTGATCAGGCGCGGGTCCTTGATCACGGCCTTGAGCTTGAGCGTCTTGTCATCCACGACAACCAGCGCGCTCTGCTTGTTCTTGGCCGACCAGACGGCGAACCAGACCTCGTCACCCGCCTTGTTGTATTCGGGCTGTACCACGCGCTTGGCGCCATCGTCCTTCAGATCGGCCCATTCGGCGATCGGCAGCACGGTGTAACCCTTGTCCAGGTTGTTGATGTCGTACACCACCACCGACTGCGACACCTTCGGATCCGGGTTCAGCGGCGCATCCGACCACAGGTGCCTGGACTTGGGGTGGCTCTTGATGAAGAGCGCGCCGCCGCCCGGGCCGGTGAGCTTGGCCACCTCCTTGAAGGCGTACTGCTTGTGCTTCACCGGGTCGGTGCCGATCAGCGAGATGGTCTCGTCACCCAGGTGGCCGGTGGCCCAGACCGGTCCGAACTTCGGGTGCACGAAGTTGGCGCCGCGTCCCGGGTGCGGGATCTTGCCCACGTCGATCAACGCCTGCAGCTTGCCGTCCTTCAGGTCCACCGCGGCAATCTTGTTGCTCTGGTTGGCGGCCACCATGAAGTAGCGCTTGGTGGAATCCAGGCCGCCGTCATGCAGGAAGCGCGCGGTGCCGATCTCCGTGACCTTGAGCGCGTCGATGTCGCGGTAGTCCACCAGCAGCGTCTTGCCGGTCTCCTTCACGTTCACGACGAACTCGGGCTTGAAGTGTGAGGCCACGATGGAGGCTACACGCGGCTCGGGGTGGTATTCCTGCTTGTCCACCGTCATGCCACGGGTGCCCATGATCTTCAGCGGCTCCAGCGTGTCGCCCTTCATGATGGTGTACTGGGGTGGCCAGTAGGAGCCGGCGATGGCCAGTTTGTCCTCGTAGCCCTTGTACTTGGAGGTGTCCACGGAGCGGGCTTCCAGACCCACGCGGATCTCGGCCACGTTGTCCGGCTTTTCCATCCACAGGTCGATCATGTTGATCTTGGCGTCGCGGCCGATCACGTACAGGTAGCGGCCCGAGGCTGACAGGCGCGAGATGTGCACCGCATAGCCGGTCTTGACGATGTTGATGATCTGCTTGGTGTCGCCGTCAACCAGCGCCACCTCGCCCGCATCGCGCAGCGTGGTGGAGAAGATGTTGCTGATGTTGTAGTTGTTCATCTTCTTCGTCGGCCGCTGGGCTGGCGGGATGATGACCTTCCAGCTCTGCTTCATCTGCTCCATGCCCCACTCGGGCGGCTGCGGCGGGTCGTGCTGGATGTAGCGGGCCATCAGGTCCACTTCCTTCTCGGTCAGTTCACCGGAGGTCTGCCAGTTGGGCATGCCCGCGGGCGAGCCGTAGGCGATGAAGATCTTCAGATAGTCGGTGCCCTTGGAGACCGTGATGTCCGGCGTCAGCGGCTTGCCGGTGGCGCCCTTGCGCAGCACGCCGTGGCAACCGGCGCAGCGTTCGAAGTA
The DNA here is from genome assembly GCA_021845965.1 of Pseudomonadota bacterium. GTDB lineage: Bacteria > Pseudomonadota > Gammaproteobacteria > Burkholderiales > Burkholderiaceae_C > Hylemonella. The sequence goes on from JAJZUZ010000027.1 coordinate 16,653, forward strand.
GATCTTGCGCGCCGCGTCGAATTCCGCCTGCGTCATCGGCGGCGCTTTCGGGTTGGTCGCCTGGTACATCGGCTCTCCGACCAGCGGCGAACTGCCGGCCTGGTACTTCAGCTCCGGCTCGGTGATGCCCTTCTTCTCCTGCGCCATTGCCGAAACTGCCATCGTGCCCAGCACCAGCGCTGCCACATGTGCGAGTTTTCGAATTTTCATGGAAGCACTCCTAGATATCTGCGGTGGGGAGTCCAGGCCCCGCTCGCGCGGAGCCTGCCCGTTGCATGCCACAGATCTGTCCATGCAGCGGGAAGACATGGGCATCGTGCGCCTGCTGGTCGGCGCAGACTTTGACGTATGACAAAGGTATATGACAAAGCGCTCTTTTCCGTGCGGGCCAGCGAGCCTCTTGACGTTGGTCAAACCTCGCGCGGGAGCGGCTCCCTAGACTGCGTGCGTTGCTTGCTGCAATTCATTGCCCGGCGCTGATATTTGCCGGGTGCCGACAAGAAGACCAACACACGAAGAGCTTCAATGAGAACCAGAACCAAGATGCAAGTTACGCTGCGCCTGATCCCAGGCGCGGTCGCCTGTGCGGTGGCGGTGCTGACGCAGGCGCAGACCGTGCCCGAGCGCAGCGTGCCCACCTTGAAGGAAGTGGTGGTGAGTGCCGCACGTGCCGAGCAGGCGCGCGAGGACGTCCCCCAGACCATGGATGTGGTCGACCAGCGCGAGCTCGAAGCCCGGCAGATCAGCGACATCAAGGACCTGGTGGCCGACATGCCCGATGTGTCGGTCAAGCATGCGCCGGCGCGCTTCACCGTCACCGGTGTCGGCAATCCGACCGGGCGTGATGGCAACGCCGGCTTCACCATCCGCGGCCTGGGCGGCAACCGCGTGCTCATGCTGGTCGACGGCATCCGCCTGCCGCGCAGCTACGTGAACGGCAGCAACGCCTTCGGGCGCGACCTCCTGTCGCTGGATCTGGTCAAGCGTGTGGAGATCGTGCGCGGCCCGAGCTCGGTGCTGTATGGCTCCGACGGGCTGGCTGGCCTGGTGAACTTCATCACCTATGAGCCGCAGGACTTCCTCGCCGGTGAGGACGGCGCGCTGCGCGACTTCGGTGGCCGCATCGCTGCCGGTTGGAGCGGTGACGACGAGACCGCCAAGCTGGCCGCGACGCTTGCCGGCCGCGCCAGTGACACGCTGCAATGGCTGGTCACCGGCACCAGCCAGGCCGGGCGCGGGCTGCACAACATGGGCAGCAACGACGCCGCCAACACCGACCGCACCACGCCCAACCCGCAGAACACCAGCGGCGACTCGCTGCTGCTCAAGTTCGTCGCGCGTCCGGATAGCTACCAGAAGCACATCTTCACCGTCGAGCATGTGAACAAGAAGTCCGACATCGAGCTCCTGTCCAGTCGCGCCAAGCCGCCGCTGGTGGCTTCCTCGGTGGTGGACGAGTACGCGCGCCAGAACCTCAACCGCGACCGCTTCACCTGGGATGGGCGCTTTGCCATTGACGCCGCCTGGGCGGACCAGCTGCAGACCGTGCTGAGCCTGCAGAACGCGGACTCGCGCGACAACGGCCGCACGCTGCGCAACGACGGCGCCGCGCGCCTGCGCGACACCACCTTCGGCGAGCGCACCTGGCAGGCCGGCGTGCAGGCCGGCAAGACGCTGCCCGTGTCGCCCGATTGGACGCAGCGCCTGACCTACGGCGTGGATTACAGCAGCACCGAGGTGACCAGCTGGTTCGGCGGTTATGACCCGGTGCCGCCGCTGACCACCGCCTATGTGCCCAAGAAATATTTCCCCGACACGCGCGACAGCAGCGTGGGGCTTTATGCGCAGAGTGAACTGGCCAGCGAGCGCTGGCGCATCACGCCCGGCCTGCGGCTGGAGAGCTTTGCGCTCGATGTGATCAGTCAGGCCGGCTACGCACCGCCGGCCAGCGCGCCGGGCATCTCCATCTCGGGCACCAATGCCTCACCCAAGCTCGGCGCCCTGTACAAGGTCGACAGCCAGTGGTCGGTGTTCGGCAACTACGCCAGCGGCTTCAAGGCGCCCAATGCCTGGCAGGTCAACGGCTACTTCGACCCGCAGCCCGGCATCAATGCGCGCCTGCTGCCCAACCCGGATCTCAAGCCCGAGACGAGCCAGAACTACGAGGTGGGCGTGCGTACGAACTTCGAGCGCCTGCTGCTGGAGGTCGCCGCCTTCACTGGCGCGTACAACAACCTCATCGTCGACAAGAAGCTGCTCAGCGGCAGCGGCACCGTAGCCGACCCCTATGTGTACCAGACCGTCAACGTCGACAACGCCGCCATCTGGGGCTTCGAGCTGCGCGGCCGCATGGACTGGGGCCCGGTCGGTGCCGGGCGCATGAGTTCACCGTTTGCGCTGGCCTACACCCGCGGGCAGGACAAGGGCACCGGCCGCCCGCTCAACTCCATCGACCCGGCCATGCTCGCCGCCGGCCTGCACTACGACACCGCACCATGGACGCTGCGCCTGGACATGCAGGCGCGCGCGGCCAAGACGGCGGATGACATCGACGCCTCCGCCGGCGTGAAGGCGGGCGCCCTGCAGTACAGCGAGCTGCCCTCCATCGCCACCTTCGACCTGTCCGGCCAGTGGCGCGTGCAGCGCGACCTGCGCATCAACGCCGGCATCTACAACCTGACGGACCGCAAGTACTGGCTGTGGTCCGACGTGCAGGGCCTGACCACGGCCAGCGCCACCACCCAGCTCGACGCCTACACGCAGGCGGGACGCTACGTGAAGGTGTCGGTGGTGAAGGATTTCTGAAGGGGCGGGCGGGACGGCCTTACTCGGCCTTGATGTTGCGCTCGCGGATGATCTGGCCCAGCGTGGCCGTGTCCGCCTTGATGCGCAGCGCCAGCGCCTCGGACGTGCCGCCCACCACCTGCCAGCCCTGCTGGAACAGGCGCTGCC
>JAJZUZ010000028.1 GCA_021845965.1 Pseudomonadota bacterium
ATTCAACGGCCAGAAGCTGCTCGACGGCACCTTCGGTACCGCCAAGTTCCAGGTGGGTGCCAACGCCGGCCAGACCATCGTGGCCGCCACGGCCAACCTGCGCACCAGCCAGTACGGCAACAACCAGGTCATCGGCTCGGGTGCGGACTCGGTGCTCTACGGCCCAGAGCCTGCCGGCGCGTTCGATACCAACGGCGTCACGGCTGGGACGCTGCAGATATCCGGGGCACTGGGGTCGGCCACGGTCAATGTCGCCGCCAATAATTCGAGCAAGCAGGTGGCCGATGCGATCAATCTCCAGACGGCCAACACCGGCGTGACGGCGTCGGCCCGCACGGCCGCGCAGCTGACGTTCAGCGCGGCGGGCGCCTATGCCCTGAACCTGCGGTCCGAAAACGGCAGCAATGAGGCGGTGTCATTCTCCATCTCGGCTACCACCGGCGCCGACGGCCTGTCCAGCGCCGTCTCGGCCATCAACGAGAAGTCGTCCAAGACCGGGATCACCGCCAGCCTGAATTCGGCCGGAACAGGGATCGTGCTGACCAATGCGACCGGAACCAACATTCTGGTCGGTGATCGTGGGCAGCTCAGCGTCGGCAACGTTTTTGTCCAGAAGATGACGGAAGACAGCGCGGGCAACCTGGTGACGACGGGGACGTCCCAGAACCTGATGGTCGGATACCTCGACGACGCCGTCGTGGTGAGCGGCTACATCACGCTGGATGCGGACAAATCCTTTGGACTCGTTGCGACAGGCACCAATGTGATGGCGAGCGCCAGCTCCAGCCTGAAGAAGGTCGCCAACCTGGACGTGACCTCGGTAGTGAAGGCGACCGACGCGCTCAAGACCGTGGACTCGGCGCTGTCCTTCCTTAGCGGCGAGCGCGCGAAGCTGGGCGCCCTGCAGTCGCGCTTCGACACCGCCATCAGCAACCTGCAGGTGGCGTCGGAGAACCTGACGGCATCGCGCAGCCGCATCATGGACGCCGACTTCGCGGCCGAGACGGCCAACCTGTCGCGCGCCCAGATCCTGCAGCAGGCGGCCACCGCGATGGTGGCGCAGGCCAACCAGCTGCCGCAGGGCGTGCTGGCCCTGCTGCGCTAAGCACTCCAGGGGTCCCGCTAGAAGCTGGCGCCGGCAACGGCGCCAGCTTTTTGGGGCTGGCCTGTCCGGTGGGCTCAAGTTGCAGGAAATCGGGCCGATAAACGAGAGAGGTCGAACTATGGTCTTTTCCGGGCCTAAATCGATGTGACAGAAGCGGGGTCGGGGCCGATAATTCCCCGAATATTGCCGGCTTGGGTGCCGGCCAGGAGTTGGACATGGCCACCATTTCATCGCCGGGCATCGGCAGCGGACTCGATATCAAGAGCATCGTTTCGCAGCTGGTGGCAGTGGAGAAGCAGCCGCTGGACAAGCTCAAGCTGCAGGCGTCGGCAACGCAGGCCAAGATCTCGGCTTTTGGGCAGATCCAGTCCTTGGTGTCGGCTTTGTCGGATGCGGCCAGCGCCCTCAACAGCGTGACCGGGTGGAATGGCGTTTCGGCCACCTCGTCCGACAGCGCCTCGGTGGGCGTGAGCGCCATCGGGGGCACCCAGCCGACGGAATTCAGTGTCGAAGTGCAGGCCCTGGCCAAGGCCCAAGCCACGGCCTCCGCCGCCGTGCTGCCGGTCGGCAGTGCCATCGGGGCCGGCACGCTGCGGCTGGAAATCGGCCAGTGGAGCGGCGGCACCTTTACCGCCGGCAGCGGCACCCCGGTGGATATCACCATCACCGCCACGGACACCGTCAGCGATGTGGCCAGCAAGATCAACGGGGCCAATGCCGGTGTCACGGCGACGGTGCTGACCGACGCCTCGGGCGAGCGCCTGCTCCTGCGCAGCAAGAACACCGGGCTCGCGGCCGGCTTCCAGCTCAGCGTGACCGCCGATGCGGACGGCAACACCACGGACGCCGCCGGCCTGTCGCGCCTGGTGACTGGCAGCACGGTGACGCAGGCGGCGGCTGACGCGGCGGCCACGATCAATGGCATCGCGGTCACTTCAGCCACCAATACCTTCGCCAATGCAGTGTCCGGCGTGACGTTCACGGCACAGAAGGTGACGACGGGTCCGGTGACCGTCACCATCGCCCGGGACACGTCGGCCGTGCAGAAAAAGATCGAGGCCTTCGTCAAGGCCTACAACGACATCAACAATGTTCTGAACGACGCGACCAAGTACGACGCTGCCACCAAGTCGGCCGGCATGTTTCAGGGGGATTCGATGACCCTGTCGCTGCAGAGTGCCTTGCGTTCGGTGGTCCAGTCCGCAACGACGGGCTCCTCCGTCTTCAGCCGGCTGAGCGACGTGGGCATTTCGGTGCTGCGTGGTGGCAACCTGGAGATCGACAGCACCAAGCTGTCCAGCGCCATGGGCAATATGGACGAGCTGAAGAACTTCTTCAGCAACACCGGTACCGGCAGCGCACAAGGCGTCGCCGGCCGGTTCAAGGATCTGACCTCCGCCATGCTGTCGTCCACCGGCTTTTTCCATAACAAGCAGGACGCCCTGCAACGGGAGCTGGACAAGAATTCCCAGGACCAGCAGCGCGTCAACGACCGTGCCACCAAGGTGGAGGCAGACCTGAACCGGCGCTACAGCGCGCTGGACGCGCAGATCAGCAGCCTGAACGCGCTCAACACCTACATGAGCCAGCAAATTAGCCAGTGGAACAAGTCCAGTAACTGAGATTGATCGACTTCATTTTCTGCGCAGAAGGGCCGATAAGAAGATCAGAGCCTGACGTAGTCCAAGAGGAAGAATTCGAATGTTCCGCACCGCAAGCCCCCGCTCCGCTGATGCCTACCGGCGCATCAACGTCGAGACCAGCATGCACACCATCGACCAGCACCAGATCGTCAGCCTGCTGTTCGACGGCATGCTGCAGGCGCTGGCCACGGCACGCGGCGCGCTGGCGCGCGGCGACGTGCCGGGCAAGTGCAATGCCGTCGCCCGCGCCCTGCGCATCCTGGAGGAAGGCCTGAGCACCGGGCTGGATCGGGTTGACGGTGGCGAGCTGGCCGAGAACCTGGCCGCGCTGTACGACTACTGCACACGCCGCCTCATCCTGGCCAATGCCCAGAACGATGACGCCATCCTGCAGGAAGTGCAGCGCCTGATCGAGCCGGTGGCCGAAGGCTGGAAGGCGATCAAGCAGGGGGCCGTTGCCGCACCAGCCGCCGCGCACGCGGGAGCCTGAGCCATGTCGCAGATGCTGATGGATTACTACAAGGCGATCGAGGACAGCAGCACCCGCATGCTGGAGGCCGCGCGCGCCAAGGACCTGGAGGCGGTGATGCGCTACGAGGGCGTGTGCGCCGTGCTGATCGAGCAACTGCGCTACCGCTCGCGCGAAGAGGATCTGGCGCCGGAACAACGCCGCGAGAAGGCGCGCATCATGCAGCGCATCCTGCGCAACGACGCCGAGATCCGGCACCTGACCGAGCCCTGGATCCCCCATCTGGAAGAAGTCCTGGACGGCGGCAAGCGCGTCCTGCATTGAAGATCTTGAAGCCCTCGGCCGGACCGTAGCGAGCGGACGGAGGGCAAGGCGGCCGGCGCACAGCCAGCGGAACGTACCTGAAGTACGTGAGGATGGCGGGCACCGCCCAACGCCGCCATCGGTTCGCGCAGATCTTCCCTAGACCTGCATGTTCATGATGTCGGTGTAGGCCTGCACCATCCGGTTGCGCACGTGCAGCGTGGCCTGAAAGCCGATCTGGGCCTTCTGGATGGCCACCATGGTCTCTTCCAGGCTGACCTTGGGGTTTTCCATCTGCACCTGCTTTTGCAGCGTGGCGGCAAAGTTCTGGGCCTGGCTGACCGACTGCAGCGCGGCCTTGAACTCGCCGGGAAAGCCGTTGACGGCGCCGCCGCCCTGGGCGGTGCCCGGTTTGACAGCCATGCCGGGGCGTGTCGCGAGCGGCAGGGTGGTGGGGGTGAGTCGCAGATCCATGGTCAGTCCCGAAGGGAAGGTGTTGGGACTGATGCTAGCGACGCGACCCGGGTTCTTTAGCCTGAAAAGGCGGGGAAATCGGGGCCTTTTCCTCCTAATGTTTTGGGAGGCAGCCAGAATAATCTGATGCCAAGGCGCCGAAAACCGCGCCAAGACGTATCGGAACACGACATGGCTGAAGCTGCTGCGATCCCCCTGAACCCCACGCTGGGTCAACGTTTTGCCGCCCTGAACCAGGGGCAGGTGCTGCGCCTGGCGCTCGGTGTGGCCTTGTTCGTGGTGATCGCGGTGGTCGGTCTCATGATGGGGCGGCAGGCTGACTGGCGCGTGCTGTACGCCAATCTGTCCGACAAGGATGGGGGGGCCATCATTGCGCAGCTGTCGCAGATGAACGTGCCCTACAAGTACAGCGAAGGCGGCCACGCCATCCTGGTGCCGGCGGACAAGGTGCATGACACCCGCCTGCGGCTGGCTTCGCAGGGGCTGCCCAAGGGCTCGGTGGCCGGCTTCGAGCTGATGGAGAACAACCGCTTCGGCGTCACCCAGTTCCAGGAGCGGGTCAGCTTCCAGCGGGCGCTGGAAGGGGAGCTTACGCGTTCGATCCAGGCCCTGTCCTCGGTGCAGTCGGCACGCGTGCACCTGGCGCTGCCCAACCAGAATGGCTTTTTCCGCGAGCAGCAGAAGCCCTCGGCCTCGGTGCTGCTCAGCCTCAATGCCGGGCGCAGCCTGGACCGCAGCCAGATCGCCGGCATCGTGCACCTGGTCGCGTCCAGTGTGCCCGAGATGAAGCCCGAAGCGGTCAGTGTGCTGGACGATACCGGCAAGCTGTTGTCGCAGCCGGCCAATGGCGCCGACGCCGCGGGTGGCGCCGATGCCCAGCAGCTGCAATACGTGCAGCAGCTGGAGCAGCTCTATCGCCAGCGCATTATCGATATCCTGGAGCCGATCGTCGGGCGCGACAACGTCAAGGCCCAGGTGACCGCTGAAGTCGATTTCTCGCAGACCGAGCAGACCTCGGAGACGCACAAGCCCAATCAGACCGCCGATTCCGGTGCCGTGCGCAGCCAGCAGCTGCTGGAGAGCACGAACGGCCAGTCGGGCGGCCCCTCCGGTGTGCCCGGTGCCACCAGCAACCAGCCGCCCGGCCCGAATACGGCGCCGATCAACGGCCCGGCACAAGCGCTGGCGCCGGCCGCCGCCGCATCGGCGCCGGCAGTGCCGACCAATTCGCGCCGTGAGTCCATCATCAACTACGAGGTCGACAAGACCGTCAAGGTGACGCGCGCGGGCAGCGGCGGCATCAAGCGCCTGAGCGCCGCCGTGGTCGTCAACTTCCGTACCGAGACCGATGCCAAGGGCAAGACCACGACGACGCCGCTGACGGATCAGCAGATCGAGAAGATGACCGCATTGGTCCGTGAGACAATCGGCTACAGCCAGGAACGAGGGGACTCTGTGAACCTCATGAATGCTCCCTTTGCCAAGGAAAAGCTTGCCTTGCCCGAGGTGCCGCTGTGGAGGCAGCCGGAAGTGCAGGAGATGGCACGCAGCTTCGCGTGGCCGCTGGGTACGCTGTTGCTCGCCGTGCTGGTGCTGTTCGGCGTCATCCGCCCGGCGCTCAAGTCCCTGAGCGCTCCTCCCGCCCGCCGTCCGCAGCTCGATGCCATGCTGTCCGAGGAGCCCGAACGCCCGCAGCTGGCCGGCCCCGGTGCCGACGAGCCCGCGCTGCCCACGGCTGGCGAGAAGGCGCTGGAGGATGCCCGCAAGCTCACGCGCGACAACCCCGCGGCGGTGGCCAGCATCGTCAAGGGCTGGATCAATGGCGAGTCGCAAGGCGGCGCGCTGACGACGGGATAAGACCATGGCCACACAGGAAGAAGGTCTGCAGGACGCTGCCGTGCTCCTCATGTCCCTGGGGGAAGAGGAAGCGGCCGAGGTCTTCAAGCATCTGTCGCCCAAGGAGGTGCAGAAGCTGGGCGAGGCCATCGCCAAGACCAAGTCCATCACGCGCGACCGTGTGGACGAGGTGGTGAACAAGTTCACCAACGTGGCGGCGGCGCACAGCCTGCTGGTCTCTGACTCCGGTGACTATGTGCGTTCGGTGCTCAAGCGCGCGCTGGGCGACGACAAGGCCGCCCTGCTGATCGACCGCATCCTGCAAGGCGGCGACGTTTCCGGCATCGAGAGCCTGAAGTGGATGGACCCGATGTCGGTGGCCGAGCTGCTGCGCAACGAACACCCGCAGATCGTGGCCGCCATCCTGGTGCACCTGGACTACGACCAGGCGGCCGACGTGCTGAAACACCTGACGGAGCGCCAGCGCAACGAGGTCATGCTGCGCATCGCCACCATGGAAGGCATCCAGCCGACGGCGCTCAAGGACCTCAACGAGGTGCTGTTCAAGGTGCTGGCCGGCGGCGACAAGATCCGCAAGGCCTCGCTGGGCGGCGTCAAGACGGCCGCCGAGATGATCAACCTGATGGGCACGGTGATCGAGGGCACGGTGCTCGAATCCATCCGCAGCCACGACCCGGAGCTGGCGCAGAAGATCATGGACAAGATGTTCGTGTTCGACGACATCATGAAGCTGGACGACAAGGCCATCCAGCTGGTCCTCAAGGAAGTGGCGTCCGAGTCGCTCATCGTCGCGCTCAAGGGCGCCAGCCCGGAGCTCAAGGACAAGTTCCTCTCCAACATGTCTTCGCGCGCGGCCGAGACGTTGCGCGAAGACCTGGAGTCGCGCGGCCCCATGCGCCTGTCCGAAGTCGAGGCGCAGCAGAAGGAAATCCTCAAGATCGTGCGCCGCCTCGCCGACGAGGGCCAGATCGTCATCGGCGGCGGCGCCGACGACGCCATGGTCTGAACATGAACTGAAAAGCAGCATCCATGCGTTCCTACACCCGTTTCATTCCTGGCGAGGAAATCGACGCCGTCGCGCGCTGGAGTTTTGCCGACGTGGACGCCGCCGCCATCCTGCTGGAGCAGCAGGAGCGCGAGCGCGAGGCCGGCGAGGCGATCCAGGTCGCGAGTCAGCAGGCCCATGCTGCCGGCTACAGCGAGGGTTTCCAGCAGGGGCACGCCCAGGCCCTGCTGGAGGCCCAGAAGCAGATCAACGACTACGTCGAGAACCAGGGCCGCCAGACGGCCCAGCAGTTTGGTGCCCTGATCGACTCCACCCGCGCGCAGCTGGACGCTGCCGAGCAGATGGCGGCGCAGTCGGTGCTGGAGCTGGCCTGCGAGATGGCACGCCAGGTGCTGCGGCACGAGATTTCCAGCAACCCCAACGTACTGCTGCCGGTCATCCGCGAGGCGCTGGGCACGCTGTTCGCCGACAGCCGCGCGGTGCAGATCCGGCTCAACCCGCTGGATCTGGACGTGCTGCAGGAGGTGTTGCGCGAGGAATACCCCAACCTGCCCCTGGCCTTGCAGCCCGACGCTGCCATCACCCGCGGTGGCTGCCTGGTGGAGTCCGGCGGCACGGTGATCGACGGCCGGCTGGAAAAGCGCTGGGCGCGCGCCATCGGCCGCCTGGGCCAGAACCTGCCCTGGGAGGAGGTCGCCGATGACAACGCCTGAGGCCGGCGCGCGCTGGTTGCAGTTTCTCGACCAGGCGCGCGGCCTGGCCGCTGCGCCGCAGAGCACGTTGGAAGTCGGCGGCACGCTCACGCGCCTGACCGGCCTGGTGCTGGAGGCGGCCGGTATCCGTGCGCCCGTGGGCTCGCAGTGCCTGATCAGCCAGGGGGCGCAACCGCCGGTACTGGCCGAGGTCGTCGGTTTTTCCGGTGATCGCGCCTTCCTCATGCCCGCCGGCGATGTGCAGGGCCTGTCCAGTGGCGCCAGCGTGGTGCCGACGGCGCCTTATGTGGCCGTGCCGCGCCTGGGCGATGCGCCCCAGGCCCAGGCCGCCAGCTTTGCCCAGGGGCTGCTGCGCCTGCCGCTGGGCGCGGGGCTGCTGGGGCGCGTGGTCGACGCGCACGGCGAGCCGATGGATCGCCGCGGTCCCATCGTCAACGTTCTGTCGCGTCCGCTGGACCGCTCGCCGATCAACGCCATGGACCGCGCGCCGGTGCGCGACGTGCTGGACACCGGGGTGCGCGCCATCAACGCGCTCCTGACGGTCGGGCGCGGCCAGCGCCTGGGCCTGTTCGCCGGCGCCGGCGTGGGCAAGAGCGTGCTGCTGGGCATGATGGCGCGCTACACCAAGGCCGACGTCATCGTCGTCGGCCTGATCGGTGAGCGCGGCCGCGAGGTGAAGGAGTTCGTCGAGGATATCCTGGGTGACGAAGGACGGGCGCGCTCCGTCGTGGTCGCCGCGCCGGCCGATGCCCCGCCGCTGCTGCGCATGCAGGCGGCCTCCTACGCCACGGCCGTGGCCGAACATTTCCGCGACCAGGGCCTGCACGTGCTGCTGTTGATGGATTCGCTCACGCGCTACGCCATGGCGCAGCGCGAGATCGCGCTGGCCGTGGGCGAGCCGCCGGCTACCAAGGGTTATCCCCCGTCCTGCTTCGCCAAATTGCCCCATCTGGTGGAGCGCAGCGGCAATGGCCTGAACGGCGTGGGCTCGATCACCGCCTTCTACACCGTGCTGACCGAGGGCGACGACCAGCAGGATCCGATCGCCGATGCCGCGCGTGCCATCCTGGACGGCCACATCGTGCTCTCGCGTACCCTGGCTGAAAGCGGCCACTACCCGGCCATCGATATTGCCCAGTCGGCCTCGCGCGTGATGCACAACGTGGTGTCGCGCGAGCATTTCGAGCTGGCGCGCCAGTTCCGCGCCATCGCCTCGCGCTACGAGCGTGGGCGCGACCTGGTGCAGATCGGCGCCTATGTGCACGGTTCCGATCCGGCGATGGATGAAGCCATCCGCCTGCACGAGCCGATGAACGAATTCCTGCGCCAGGACATGTATGCCGGTGCCGGCCTGCAGGAGAGTGTGCAGGCCATGGCCAGCACCATCCAGCGTGAGGAGGCCTTTCCATGAGGCCGCCGTCTGAAGGAGGTCCGCCATGTCGACCCTGAAAAGCCTGGCGCTGGCCATCGAGGTCGCCACGCGCAGGCGCGACCAGGCCGACCAGGCCCTGATGCAGGCGCGTCGCACCGCGCAGCACGCGCAGGGGCAGCTGGACCAGCTGGAGAGCTACGCGGCCGACACCGAATCGCGTTGGGCGACGGCCACCGCGCGTACCGTGAGCGCCGAACTCATGCAGCACCAGCAGCATTTCATGCAGCGCCTGCACCATGCCATCGGCCTGCAGCAGGGCGCGACGGCCGATCTGCAGCGCCAGTTGGAGGCGGCGCGTCAGCGCCGGCTGCAGGAAGAGGTGCGGCTGGCGGCTTTGGGGCAACTGCTGAAGAAGAAGCAGACGGCGCAGGTGCAATTGCAGGCGCGGCGCGAGCAGAAACAGATGGATGAGCTGGCGGGACTCAAGTACGCCCGCAGTGCCGCCCAGGGCGGCCTGTTGACTGGAGAAAGATCATGAGCGTAGAAAGCAGCGTGGCGACCGGCGCCCCCAAGACCACCGCCCAGGCGACGAGCGGGCATGGCCATGGCAAGACCCCGGCGGGTGCCGCCGCGCCCGGCGGCTTTGCGGCCTTGCTGATGGGCATGGATGACAATACCGTGCCGTCGAACGACGCGCAGGCGCTGCCCGGTGAAGAGGACAAGCCGGCCACGCTGCCGGTGGCGGCCGACGCGCCGCCGGCGTCGCCCGATGCCGGCGCGGGCAACGCGGCTGCACTGGCGGCGGCTATGCCGCCCGCCGTACCGCCCGCACCGGCACTCACGCCGCAGCCGGCCGTGGTGGCCGGTGGCGACCGGCCCGCGGTGGCTGCCGTGTGTGCGGGCCGTGGCCAGGCGACGACACTGGCAGCGGAGCCTGGCGAGACGGCGCCGGACAGCAAGGAACGGCCGGTTGGCGCCGAGACGCCGGAGGCCGATACCCGCAGCAACGAATTGCAGCCGCTGCTGCGCCAGGCCGCCCTGGCCCAGCGCATGGCCCACAACCGTGCCTTGGCCGAGACGGCCAACGCCCAGGGCGGCAAGGAGGCACGCGAGGCGCGTGGGCACGACACGGCGGCACGGTTGGGCTGGCAGGTCAGCGATCGTCCCGCGACCGCCGGCAACCCGGCGCAGATCCTTCTGGCCGCGGGTGCCGGCGAGCTGGGTGCGCGCCCGCTGGAGCGCCGGCAGGAAAAACACGCCGCCCGTGACGGCGGCGGGGGCGAGGTGGGGGCCTTGCTCGGCCAGCCGGGGCCCGACGGCCTGCGCGCCGACGTGGTGCCAGCCGCCGCGCCCGACGCCGGCCTGATGACGGAGACCCGGGTCGCCGAACAGGTGAGCTACTGGGTCAGCCACGGCGTGCAGAACGCCGAGCTGGAGCTGGACGGGCCCGGCGAGGGCAAGGTCAATGTGGCCATCAAACTGCAGGGGCAGGAGGCGCGCGTGGAGTTCCGCGCCGATCAGGTGCAGACCCGCCAGGTGCTGGAGGATTCCATGCCCCATCTGCGCGAGTTGCTGGCGCGTGAGGGTCTGGTCCTGTCCGGTGTCTCGGTGGGTTCTTCCGGTGCGGATGGGGGGGCCAACCGGCAGTCGCAGCAGGGGCGCCCGGGCAGCCATCGCCAGGCGGTGGTGGCCGTGCCGGAACTGGCGGCCAACGCCGCGTCGGGCCGGACTGCCTTGCCGCCGGGACGTTCCGTGGACCTGTTTGTGTAGGCGCGCGCCCCAGCGGGCGGATTGGCATGGTTTTTCGGCCCTAATCCGGCTATCGTGCGCATGGATGTCGAGAATAATGGGTTGAAAGTGTGGACCGGTCTGCCCAGCGGGGCTGGCGGTTTGCGTATTCGTACAGGCTTTGTTCAGAAGGAACCCGATCGTGGCCACCAAGACTCCGGACGCTGAAGCTGCACCTCCCCCCAAGGGCAAGAAGATGTTGCTCATGGTGCTGGTGGGCGTGGTCGTGCTGGCGCTCGCGGGCGTGGGCGGCTGGATCTATCTGGCCAAGAAGAATGCGGCCGCCCTGGACGAGGACGGCGAAGAGGAGGTGGCTGTTTCGCACGCGCACGAGCCGGTGGGGCCGCCGACCTATCTGCCGCTGGACAATATGGTGGTCAACCTCGCCGATCCCGGGGGTGAGCGGGTGGCGCAGGTCGGCGTGACGCTGGAGTTGCGAGATGCCGCCGCAATGGAACTCGTCAAGGGGTACCTGCCGTCGATCCGCAGCGAAATCCTGATGCTGGTGTCGCAGCGCACCGCCGACGAGTTGCTGACGAAGGACGGCAAGGAGAAGCTGGCCGCCGACATCATGGCTGACGCATCGAAGCATTTCGGGCAGCAGACGCCCGCCAACAAGGACGGCAAGAAAAAGAGCAAGAAGGGTGAGCCGGCCAGTCCGGTCCGCGGTGTGCTGTTCTCCAGTTTCATCGTGCAATGAAGAGGCAAGGAAGCGCGGGCCATGAGTGAATCGTTTCTTTCCCAGGAAGAAGTCGATGCCCTGCTGGAAGGGGTCACCGGCGAAAGCCAGAAGCTGGTCGAGGAGGTTCCCGAGGCCGGGGAGATCCGTCCCTACAACATGTCCAGCCAGGAGCGCATCGTCCGTGGTCGCATGCCGACCATGGAGATCGTCAACGAGCGCTTCGCCCGCAACCTGCGCATCGGCCTGTTCAACTTCATCCGCCGCAGCCCGGAGATTTCCGTGGGTCCGGTGCAGGTGCAGCGCTACAGTGCCTTTCTGCGCGAGCTGGCGGTGCCTACCAATTTCAACATCGTGGCCATCCGCCCGTTGCGCGGCAGCGGCCTGATCGTCTGTGAGCCGGCGCTGGTGTTTGGCGTCATCGATACGCTTTACGGTGGCATCGGCAAGTTCCAGACCCGCATCGAGGGGCGTGATTTTTCCGCCACCGAACAGCGCGTCATCAACCGTCTGGTGGACGTGATTGCCGAGGAATACAAGAAGGCCTGGCGTGGCATCTACCCGCTTGAGCTGGACTACCAGCGCAGCGAGATGCAGCCGCAGTTCGCCAACATCGCCACGCCCAGCGAGATCGTGATCTCCACCTCCTTCCAGCTGGAGATTGCCGAGATCACCGGCTCGATCCATTTCTGCATGCCGTACGCGACGATGGAGCCCATCCGCGACGTGCTGTACTCATCCACCCAGGGCGACTCGATCGAGGTCGACCGCCGCTGGGTCAATGTGCTCACGCGCGAGATCCAGGCCGCCGAGGTGACGCTGGTGGCCGAGCTGGCCAAGGCGGACGCCACCGTGGAGCAGCTGCTGGCCATGAAACCGGGCGACTTCATCGAGCTGGAGCGGCCGCAGCGCATCGAGGCCAACGTCGATGGCGTGCCGGTGTTCGAATGCCAGTACGGCACGCACAACGCCAAGTACGCCATCCGCATCGACAAATGCCTGCGCGGCAACGACATCAACTGGTTAGGGGAACGCTATGGCGGTTGAAGAGAATCAGAAGCCCGAAGACGACGGCATGGCCGACTGGGCCGAAGCGCTGCAGGAGCAGAAGTCCGCCGCCTCCGGCGATACCCATGAGCCCGGCGGGATCCTCAGCGGCGGCGGGGCGCAGCCTTTTTCACCGAATGATGCCCCGGCGACCGACATCAACATGGTGCTGGACATTCCGGTCCAGCTTTCGGTCGAGCTCGGCCGTACCAAGGTGCCGATCAAGCATATCCTGCAGCTCGGCCAGGGTTCGGTGGTGGAACTCGATGCACTGGCCGGTGAGCCCATGGACGTGCTGGTCAACGGCTACCTGATCGCTCAGGGCGAGGTCGTGGTGGTCAACGACAAGTTTGGCATCCGTCTCACCGACGTCGTCACCCCCTCCGAGCGCCTGCGGCGCGTCAGCCGCGGTTGAACTTGTGTGGCGCGCGCCATGCCTCTTCCGGGCGCAGGCGCAATTCCTCGCCTCGATCGGCCCGGCCTTGCCTTAAACTGAGGGCATGACGCAAACCATCGTCTCGGTTGTTCTGTTCCTCGTCATCCTGGGCCTGCTGCCGCTGGCCATCCGATGGTTGCAGCAACGCAATCCGGGCGGGGTCTCCGCCTCCACCGCTTCCCGCATCGTGTCCACGGTCGCCGTGGGCCCGCAGCAGCGCGTGGTGACCGTCGAGGTGGGGCCCGAAGGGGCGCGGACCTGGCTGGTGCTGGGAGTGACGCCGCAGAACATCACCTGCCTGCACACCCTGCACGTGGCAGGCGGTGCGGCGCGCAGCCCGGCCGGCGCCGCGGCGCCGGGAGATGTCGCCTGATGCGCCCGTCCGCGGCCCGCAGTCTGCCGGCGCGCCCCGCGACCGCGCTGGTTCTGCTGTCCCTGCTGCTGCTGGCCTTGCCGGTGCTGGCGCAGGAGAATGCCCCGCTGTCCAGCGCGCAGCTCAACACCACCCAGCTGCCCCTGATCGTCGCCAGTGGCGAGGGCGGAACCAGCTACTCGGTGCCGATCCAGACCCTGCTCTTCTTCACCGCGCTGTCCTTCCTGCCGGCCATCCTGCTGATGATGACCGGCTTCACGCGCATCGTCATCGTGCTGTCGCTGCTGCGCCAGGCGCTGGGCACGCAGTCGGCGCCGCCCAACCAGGTGATCATCGGCCTGTCGCTCTTTCTAACCTTCTTCGTCATGGGGCCGACGTTCGACAAGATCTACGCCGAGGCCTATGTGCCTTACACCCAGAACACGCTCAGTTTCGAACAGGCGCTGGAAAAGGGCGAGGTTCCGATCCGCACCTTCATGGTGAAGCAGACGCGCCAGTCCGACTACGCACTGTTCATCAAGCTGGCCAAGCTGGATCCGGCCACCAAGGCCGACACGGCGCCCATGCGCGTGCTGATCCCGGCCTTCGTGACCAGCGAGCTCAAGACCGCCTTCCAGATCGGCTTCCTGATCTTCATCCCCTTCCTCGTGATCGATATCGTCGTGGCCAGCGTGCTGATGTCGCTGGGCATGATGATGCTGTCGCCGGTGCTGGTGGCCCTGCCGTTCAAGCTCATGCTGTTCGTGCTGGCCGATGGCTGGAACCTGCTGATCGGCTCGCTGGCCGCGAGTTTCGTGACATGAGGGCTGCACCATGAACGCACAAATGGTTCTGACCATCGGACAGGAAGCGCTGATGACGCTGCTCATCGTGTCGGCGCCCCTGCTGGGCGTGGTGCTGGCGGTGGGCCTGCTGGTCAGCCTGTTCCAGGCCATCACCCAGATCCACGAGGCGACGCTGGCTTTCGTGCCCAAGCTGATCGCCGCCATCGCCGTCTTCGCCTGGGCCGGGCCCTGGATGCTCAACATCCTGGTCGAGTACATCCGCCGAACCATCGAGGCGATCCCCGGCATCGTGCTCTGAGGCCGACGGCGCCCGGCCATGATCACCTTCTCCGAGTCCCAGCTGATGGCGTGGCTGACGCCGCTGCTGTGGCCCTTCCTGCGCGTGCTCGCGGTCTTCACGGCCGCCCCCATCTTCTCCTCGCGCGCCTTTCCGGTGCGCGCGCGCATCGGCCTGGCGCTGCTGGTCACGGTCGCGGCGCAGGCCAGCCTGCCGCCGATGCCGGTGGTGGACCTCAACGGGCCGCAGGCGCTGGGGCTGGTGGTGCAGCAGGTCGGCATCGGGTTGTCCATCGGCTTCGTCGTGCGGCTGGTGTTTGCCGCCTTCGAGTTTGCCGGCGAGGTGGTGGGCTTCCAGATGGGCCTGAATTTCGCCGCCTTCTTCGACCCCTCCCTGAACGGCCAGACCAGCGCGGTGGCGCGCTTCTTCGGCTACATGGCCTCGCTGTTGTTCGTGGTGCTCAATGGTCACCTGATGGTGCTGATGGCGGTGACGCGCAGCTTCGAGGTCTTCCCGGTGACGCAGAACTTCGCCGACGCCTTGCGGCTGATGAAGCTCTACACGCTGGGCGGCGAGCTGTTTGCCAGCGCGCTGTGGATCGCGCTGCCCATGCTGGCGCTGCTGCTGTTCACCAACCTGGCGCTGGGCATCATTTCGCGCGTGGCGCCGCAGATGAACGTCTTCGCCATCGGCTTTCCCATCACGCTCAGCGTCGGCCTGGTGGGCATGACGGCCACGCTGCCCCTGCTCGACCGGCCCTTCCAGTCCCTGCTGGAACGCGCCATCGAGATCTTCACCGGCGGCTAGCGGGCTCGCAGCCGCCCGCCGCGTCACACCAGGCCGTTGCGGATGGCGTACACCGTCAGCTCGGCGTTGTTCGACAGCTTGAGCTTTTCCAGCACGCGCGCACGGTAGACGCTGACCGTCTTGGGGCTGAGCATCAGTTCCTCGGCGATGTCGGACAGGCGCTTGCCGGAAGCGATCTTCAGCAGGGTCTGCAATTCCCGCTCGGACAGCGCGTCATGCAGGGCCTCTGTCGTGGGGGTGGCCAGGTTGTCGACCAGCATCTGCGCGACGTCCGGCGTGACGTACTTGCGGCCCTGGGCGATGGTGCGCACGGCGGTGATCATCTCGGCCGGATCGCCGGCCTTGTTGAGGTAGCCCTGGGCGCCGGCGCGCAGGCAGCGGATGGCGTACTGGTCTTCGGGGAACATGGAGACCACGAGCACCTTGATGGGCGAATCCGCCTCGCGCAGGGAGGCCAGCACCTCCAGCCCGCCGCGCCCGGGCAGGTTCAGGTCCAGCACCAGCACGTCACAGGGCGTGCCGCGCAGCAGCTCGCGTACTTCAGAGTAGCTGCCGGCCTCGCCCACCACCTTGATGTCGACCGCCTCGGACAGGGTGTCGCGGATGCCGCGGCGCACCACGGCATGGTCGTCGCACAGTATCACTCGAATCATGTGGTCTCGCCCTTGGTTTCGGTTGTGAGGGGTATCGACAGCGTAATCGAAGTGCCCTGGCCCGCGCGGCTGCTGATGTCCAGCCAGCCGCCGACGGTGCGTGCGCGCTCCTGCAGCCCCTTGAGGCCAAAGGACTTGGGCTTGTTCCGGTCGGGGGCCATGATCCCGCGGCCGTTGTCCGTGATTTCCAGTGTCAGCACGCGCTCGGCATCGGACAGCTCAATGCGCACCTCGCTGCACCCGGCATGCTTGGAGATGTTGGTCAGTGCTTCCTGCGCGGTGCGGTAGGCGGTGAGCTGGACGGCCTTGTCGACGCCGGGCTGGCGCACGGCGGTGCGCACGCGGGTGCGGATGCCGGTGCGGCGCTCGAATTCGCTGGCCAGCCATTCGATGGCCGCCGCCAGGCCCTGATCCAGGATGGCCGGCCGCAGGTTCATCATGATGCGCTGGCTGGCGCCGACGGCGTGCTGCAGCATGGTGGTGGCGGCCTGGACGTGGGCCTGGGTGTCGGCATCCGCGTGGTGGCGACCGATCCAGGACAGGTCGAACTGGATGGCGGCCAGCGAGCCGCCGATGTCGTCATGGATCTCCCGCGCAATCGCGGCGCGTTCCTGCTCGATCGACATCTGCAGATGTTCAGCGAAGCGTGCCAGCCGCTGTTCGGAGGCGGCCAGCTCCTCGGCCGCGCGCTCGCGTTCGCGCCGCGCCTGCTGGACCTCGATGGCGCGTTCGATCACGTGCGCCAGCTTGCCCAGATCGTCCTTGAGCAGGTAGTCGCTCATGCCCTGCTTGATGGCCTCGACCGCCGCGGTTTCGCCGATGGCGCCGGAAAGCAGGATGAAAGGCGGGGGCTGGGGCATATCCTGCAGCGCCCGCCAGGCGTCCAGGGCCGTGAAGCCAGGCAGGCGGTAGTCGGCCAGGATGGCGTCGAAGTGGCTGGCGTGCAGCGCGCGCACAAAATCGTCCAGGGTTTCGACACGCTGCATCTCGCACGGCACGCCGGCGCGACGCAGCGTTTGCCGCACGATATCGTGATCTAGTTCCGAATCCTCGAGATGCAGGATGCGTATCGGCGCGGACTGGACTTCTGACTGCATGCGTAAGACGGTATGATGAAAATTGAGGCAGTCGACCAAGGCCCGCCCAGCGTCGGCGGGAACCTGGACGTCCCGAAATGTTGACGATTTCCCGCCTATTTCTGCGGAATCCTGCTACTCTATATGCAGGAAAATTCTAATGCTGGACTCACTGGAGCCATAGACACTGAGCTTCCTGACGTCGGACTGGAATGACCATGCAAGCCCCCAATAACCTGCCTGCGGAACAGCCCTCCGTGCAATTGCCGGTGATGCTGGTGGCCGAGGTGCAGGATTCGCTGCTGGTGGTCGTTCATGATCTGGCCCGGCTCGATGGCCTTCTGGCCCACACCATGGAGAACCTCATGGAGCGCTTCTCCTCCGCGCTGGCCAGTCTGGCCGATCCCACACTGCCCGACGCCCCGGCCCTGGCCGAGGCGCGCAATGCCTTGCGCGCCGCTGTCACGGAACTCCAGTTCCAGGATCTGGCCGCGCAGCTCATCGGTCATACTTCCAAGGTTTTGCAGGGTTGTGCCTACCGGCTGGCGTCCGAGTCCATGGGACAGGAGGACGGCGAGGCGGTTCCCTTCGTCGAGGAAGTCCCCGAACGTCCCAATCCGGTGACCCAGGACGAGATGGACGCGGGCTCGATCGAACTGTTTTGAATTCTGAATTTTTGCAACCCCGACTCAATTTCCCCGGAGCTCAGACATGCCGCTGATACTTGCAGTTGACGATTCACCCTCGATGCGCAAGATGGTTTCCTTCACGCTTGCGGGTGCGGGCTACCAGGTGGTGGAGGCTGTGGACGGGCAGGATGCCTACGAGAAGGCCCAGCACCAGACTTTCGATCTGGTGCTGACGGACCAGAACATGCCGCGCCTGGACGGCCTGGGCCTGACCCGCAAGTTGCGCGAGCACCCCAATTTCAAGACCACGCCCATCCTGATGCTCACCACCGAGTCGAGCGATCTGATGAAGCAGGCCGGCCGCGCGGCCGGCGCCACCGGCTGGCTGGTCAAGCCTTTTGATCCGGCGCGGCTGCTCGAGGTCATCAAGAAAGTCATCAAGTAAGAAGCCGGCCTTCCCGATGCGGGGCGGCCACCAAGAAGGAGCAAGGCATGACCGAGGGATATCAGGAAAGCAGCAGTGCCGGCGATGCACTGGACCTGAGCCAGTTCTATCAGATCTTTTTCGAGGAAGCCGGCGAGAACCTGGATCTGATGGAGCAGATGCTGCTCAATCTGAATCTGGAGACGGCTGACGACGAGGAGCTCAACGGCATCTTCCGCTGCGCGCACTCCGTCAAGGGCGGTGCGGCCACCTTCGGCTTTGCGGACGTGGCGGAACTGACGCACCAGATGGAGTCCCTGCTGGACAAGCTGCGCCGTCATGAGCTGCAGCCCAACGCCATGATGGTCGACGTGCTACTGGAGTCTGCCGACATTTCGCGCATGCTGCTGGCCCGCCACCAGGCCGGCGAAACGGGCGATCCGCCGTCCACGGCCGACCTGGTGCGCCGCATCAGCGAACTGGCGGCGGGCGGCCTGCCTGTCCCCGCAGCCGCGCCGGCGCCGGTACCGGTGGCTGCGGCGCCTGTCGCGACGCCTGCGGCCCCGGCACCGGCCCCCACGCCGACCGGCAAGGCCGGCCCGCGCCAGCTGGAGATCCGCATGGGCCCGCTGGATCGGCCGGACCAGGTTGACGGCGTCAAGGACCTGTTCCGCGATATCGCCGGCCTGGGGAGCATCACCGAGATCGCCAGTGAGCAGCCCAACACGAGGGTGTTCAAGGTCACCACCGCCTCAAGCAACGATGACCTGCTGGATCTGTTCGCCTTCCACGTGTCGCGCGACCAGGTTGCCATCAGCGACGTTGCGGCGGCCGAGGTCGCCCCTTCCGCCACCACCCCGGTCTGGGTCGACAAGGAAGACCCGCCGCCTGGCGCGCCGGTGGCGCCGGCACCGGGCTTTGGGTTCTTCGAGGGCGCCCCGGGCGTGCCCCAGGGCGCCGCCACCGTTGCCGTCGCGCCCTCCGAGGGCGAGGAACACAAGCCGGCCGCCGGCAGGCCCGCTGCCGCCAAACCGGCCGCCGGCCATGTGGCGGCGCAGCCGGAAGCGGCGACCATCCGTGTGGCCATCAACAAGGTCGACCAGCTGATCAACCTGGTGGGCGAACTGGTGATCACGCAGGCCATGCTGGCGCAGAACAGCCGGGCACTGGACCCGACCGCCAACCAGCAGTTGCTGGCCGGACTGGCCGACCTCGATCGCAATACGCGCGACCTGCAGGAATCTGTGATGTCCATCCGCATGATTCCGATGTCCATCGTCTTCAGCCGCTTCCCGCGCATGCTGCGCGACCTGGCCGGCAAGCTGGGCAAGAAGGTGGATTTCGTGACCCAGGGCGAGGCCACCGAGCTCGACAAGGGGCTGGTGGAGAAAATCACCGATCCGCTGACGCACCTGGTGCGCAACAGCTGCGACCATGGCATCGAGCTGCCGGCCGACCGCATCAAGGCCGGCAAGCCGGAGACGGGCACCATCACCCTGTCGGCGGCGCACCAGGGTGGCTCCATCGTGATCGAGGTGCGTGACGACGGCCGCGGCCTGTCGCGCGAGAAGATCCTCAGGAAGGCGCGCGAACGCGGGCTGGACGTGTCGGACCAGATGTCCGATGCCGACGTCTGGCAGCTCA
>JAJZUZ010000029.1 GCA_021845965.1 Pseudomonadota bacterium
GCGCTCTCCAGGGAACGGGGCTCGCCACTGACCACCGCCGCTGCCACGGCTTCGCATTGCAGCTCGATCAGCGCCAGCGGCTTTTCAATTTCGGTGGGCAGCATAGGGGGGACTCCAGAGGGGATGTCAGTTGTGCGTGCGGTTGAGCATTTCCTGCGCGTTCGCCAGCAGTTTGTCGGCAATCACTTCGGCATTGACCACATAGGTACCGTTCTCGATGGCCGCACGCACGGACTTGACCTTGTCCATGTCGACCTCGGCGTTCTCGCCGCGGTTGGCCTGCTCGAGCTCGCGCACCGAGGTGGAGACGGTCACCGCCACGCCCGCCGAGCTGGCGGTGCTGGCAGCGGTGGCTGCGGCTTCCTTTTTCGCAGGTGCAGCCGCGCCGGACGCCGCCTGCGGCGTCGTCGAGACTTTGGGCAAATCTGCCGGTTGACCTACTTTCATCGCGTTCTCCAAAAGTGCCACGGATGTAGCCCTACACGTTGGCTATCGGCATCATCATGACGGACTTTAGGTTTTTCTGCGTTTTTCCTGGCCTGGGTGGCGTCAGATCTCCAGGCGCACTGTACGCGCATCCAGCACCATGGCCGACAGCACGCGGCCGTTGTCCATGCGCACCCGCGCCAGCTGCCCCACCACACCGGCCGACAGCGCCTGGCCCAGCGAGCTGATCTGGAAGCCGCCGCCGCTGACCAGCACGCGCACGGCCGCGCCGGCCTGGAACACCTGGGCCGGGCGCACCATGTTCTGCCGCAGGGTCTGGCCCGTGCTGAGGGCACGGGTGGCCACCTGCTCCTGCCAGGGCTGCGGCCCGGCCAGCACCGGGCTGGCCTCGGCAGCCCAGTCCACCTCGGCCTGCATCAGGTCGTCCGGCTGCAGCGCGGTGCCTGGCGCCACGTCGCGGCGCAGCACCCAGGCCTGGCCCGTGGCCTTCACGGTCACCGGCATCGTCACGTTCCAGCGCGTCGGGCCCTCCAGGCAGCGCAGGCCGACACGGCCCTGCCCCCACAGGCGGCTGCCGGGCGGCAGGTAGGCCTCCACCCGCGCGCAGGCCGCCAGGTGCAGGCGGCCATCCAGCGCACCCAGGGTGGCCTGCAGGCGCAGGGGTGGCTCCATGCGCGCGCCCTGCTCAGCCAGGGCGCGCTGCAGCCAGCGCTGCGCCAGCGCAGGCAGCTCGGCCTGGCTGTTCACGCCCTCGGCCCGCGCCGGCAGCTGGATGAAGCCACAGGCGAGGACGGCCAGCACAGCCAGCGCGCTGCGCATCACCTTGCTGAGACCCGACATCTGCTTCATGAGCTACGACTCCTGCCTGGGCGGCGTTGGGGGAGGTGTTACAAAAAAGTGCTCAGGACTGCACCCACCTTGCCGACTATACGTACAGGCAAGACGCGCAAAGCGGGCAAATGCGCGGCTTTCCCCCCTTATTTCGGGCGCTCGGAAATTAAAGTTTTCTCCACAATTTCCTGCACATAGGTCCCAGGCGGGCGCCCACCGCGCCGCCGCCACCGAAAGCAGAGGTGTATATGTTCGACAAACTGACCGGCACGCTGGACTTCCACGGGAAGGCCCTGGTGCTGCGCGCCGAACGCCAGCGCACCATCGCCAGCAACATTGCCAATGCCGACACGCCCGGCTACGCGGCGCGCGACTTCAACTTCAAGGACGCCATGAACCAGGCACTTGAAGGCGAAAGCAGCGCCGCGCTGGCCCAGCCCAGCAGCGCCCCCGATCCGCGCCACCTGCCGCTCAATGCAAGCGGCGGCAGCCTGGGCTCCAGCCTCGGTTATGCCCCGCAGACGCAGCCGGCCATGGACGGCAACAGCGTCGACCTCGATCGCGAACGCAGCAACTTCGTGGACAACTCGGTGCGCTACGAATCCACCCTGCGTTTCATTAACGGCTATTCGCGCACGATCTTGAGCGCGATCTCCGGCCAGTAAGCCGCGCACCGGCACAAGGAATTCCATCATGTCGATGTTCTCCATCTTCGGTGTCTCGGGCAGCGCCATCAGCGCCGAGGCCCAGCGCCTCAACGTGGTGGCCAGCAACCTGGCCAACGCCGATGCCGTCGCCGGCCCGGACGGCAAGTCCTACAAGGCGCGCCAGGTCGTGTTCGAGACGGCGCTGATGGACTCGCAGTCCTCGGCCGGCGTGAAGGTCAGCAGCATCAAGGAAGACCAGACCCCGGGCCGCCGGGTCTACGAACCCACCCACCCCTCGGCCGATGCCGAGGGCTATGTGACCCACTCCAACGTCAATCCGGTGGAGGAGATGGTCAACATGATTTCCGCCTCCCGTTCCTACCAGAACAACGTCGAGGTCATGAACACCGCCAAGACGCTGCTGCTCAAGACGCTGCAGCTCGGTCAGTAAAGGTTGAAACGCCATGGTTGCCAGCGTCACCAGCACCACCAACACGACCGCCAGCCTCGGCGGCAACAGCCTGAGCGATGTCTCCAGCATGCAGGACCGCTTCCTCAAGCTGCTGGTTGCGCAGATCAACAACCAGGACCCGCTCAACCCGATGGACAACGCGCAGATGACCAGCCAGATGGCGCAGATCAACACGGTCAGCGGCATCCAGCAGGTGAACCAGACGCTGGAGGGCATTGCCAGCCAGTTCACGGCCATGCAGGCGCTGCAGGCCACCTCGCTGGTCGGCCACGACGTGCTGCTGCCGGGCAACACGCTGACGCGCGATGCGGCTACCGGCCAGGCGAGCTCCGCCTTCGACCTCACCACCGACGCCCAGCAGGTCAAGATCGAGATCCTGTCGCCGGCGGGCGATGTGCTGGGCACGATCAACTCCGGCGCCATGGCGGCCGGCCGCCACTCCTTCAGCTGGGACGCCTCCGCCTACCCGGGCCTGAACACGTTCAACTACCGCGTCACGGCCACCAGCGGCAAGCAGGCCGTGGCCAGCACCGCCTACAGCACCGACCGCGTGCTGGCCGTGGGCACCTCCAACGGCACCGTCTCGCTGGATCTGCAAAGCGGCAAGAGCGTGCCCTATTCGAACATCACCGCCATCCTCTAACCCTCTTCCAGGAAACCATCATGGCATTTCAAACAGGTCTTTCCGGACTGAACGCCTCCAGCAAGAATCTGGACGTGATCGGCAACAACATCGCCAACGCCAACACGACCGGCTTCAAGAATTCGCGTGCCGAGTTCTCCGACCTGGTCGCTTCGTCCATCGGCGTCGGTGGCAGCAACAACGCCGGGCTGGGCGTGGCCGTGGACACGGTGGCCCAGCAGTTCACGCAGGGCAACATCACCATCACCGGCAACACGCTGGACGTGGCGATCAACGGCGCCGGGTTCTACCAGCTGCAGATGCCCGACGGCACCGTCGCCTACACGCGCGCCGGCAATTTCAAGATGGACAACAGCGGCACCATCGTGACCAACAGCGGCGCCAAGGTGCTGGGCTACCCGACCACCACGACCGGCGTGCCCACCAGCACGACCGCCGCGCCGCTGGTGCTGCCCACCGGCGCGCCCATTCCGGCCCAGGCCACCACCACGGTCACCGCCGAGTTCAACCTGGACGCCAGTGCCACGACCGTCTACAACGCCGTGACCGACACGCCGCCGTACACGACCTACGGCACGGCGCTGACGGTCTACGACTCGCAGGGTGCCGCCGTGCCCTTCACCATGAACTTCACGCGCGCCGCGGGCACCGCCGGCCCGCCGGCCCTGGACAACTGGCAGGTACGCGACTCCACGGGCGCCCTGCTGCTCGACACCGGCGGCAACCCCATCACGCTGAGCTTTGACGCCACCGGCAACCTGGTCGCCCCGGTCACCATGCCGCAGGTCTCCATCGCCACGCCCTCGGCCACCACGCCCAACATCACGACGACGCTGGACTTCAGCGGCGCGACGCAGTTTGCCGCCAACTTCGGCGTGACCAACCTGACGCAGGACGGCTACACCGCGGGCTCCTTCGTCGGCATGTCGATCGCTGAAAGCGGCGTGATCACGGCGCGCTACTCCAACGGCCAGACCCAGGCCAGCGGCATGCTGGCACTGGCCGACTTCCGCAATGTGCAGGGCCTGGCGCCGATCGGCGGCAACAACTGGGTCGAAACCTACGCGTCCGGCCAGCCGCTGATGGGGCAGCCCGGCCAGGGGAAGTTCGGCGTCACGCGCGCCGGTGCGCTGGAGGACTCCAACGTCGACCTGACCGGCGAGCTCGTCAACATGATGACGGCCCAGCGCGCCTACCAGGCCAACGCGCAGACCATCAAGACGCAGGACCAGGTGCTGCAGACGCTGGTGAACCTGCGCTGATCAGCTGCACTGACGGAGCAAAGCCATGGATCGCCTGATCTACACCGCCATGACCGGCGCCAATGCCGCGGCGCACCGCCAGTCGGTGCTGTCGAGCAACCTGGCGAACGTGTCGACCAACGGCTTTCGCGCCGAGCTCTCGACCTACCGCGCCGTGCCGCTGCGCGGCGACGGCGCCACCACGCGCGTGTTCGCGCTGGAGGCTACCGCCGGCTACCGTGACGCGCCCGGTCCGGCACAGCGCACCGGCCGTGACCTGGACGCCATGCCGCAGGGCAACAGCTGGTTTGCGGTGCAGGGCCTGGACGGTACCGAGGCCTACACACGCAACGGCTCCTTCGAGGTCTCGCAGCAGGGCATCCTGCAGACCACCAGCGGCCTGACGGTGCTGTCGGATGGCGGCAGCCCCATCAACATCCCCAACAACGCGGCGGTGAGCATCGGCAACGACGGCACCATCAGCGCCCAGGTGCCGGGCCAGCCCATCAGCACCGTGGGCCGGCTCAAGCTGGCCACACCGACGGCCGACGCCCCGCTCAAGCGCGGTGACGACGGGCTGTTCCGCACCGCCGGCGGTGACACGCTGCCCAATGACCAGAACGCGCGCCTGATGGTGGGCGTGCTCGAGGGCTCCAACGTCAATGCGGTGGAGACCATGGTCGGCATGATCCAGACCGCGCGGCAGTTCGAGGTGCAGATGCGCCTGCTGCAGACCGCCGAATCCAACGACCGCTCCGCCGGCCAGCTGCTCGGCCTGCAAGGCTGAAGCCCAACAAACCTAGGAAGCCACCATGTTCAATTCCCTGTGGATCGCCAAGACCGGCATGGAAGCCCAGCAGATGCAGCTGGACGTCATCTCCAACAACCTGGCCAACTCTTCCACCAACGGCTTTAAGCGCGCGCACGCCGTGTTCGAGGACCTGATGTACCAGAACCTGCGCCAGGCCGGCTCCAACAGCACCGAGACCTCGCAGCTGCCCACCGGCCTGCAGGTTGGCCTGGGCGTGCGCACCGTGGCCACCACGCGCAGCTTCACGCAAGGCAATATGCAGCAGTCGGGCAACAACCTGGACGTGGCCATCCAGGGCAACGGCTTCTTCCAGATCACCATGCCCGACGGCACCATCAATTACACCCGCGATGGTTCCTTCCAGGTCAACGCGCAGGGCCAGCTGGTCACCAGCAACGGCCTGCCGGTGGCCAATGGCATCACCATCCCGCCCACCGCGACCAACGTGTCGATCTCGGCCGACGGCACGGTGACCGCCACCGTGCCGGGCACCGTCACGCCGCAGCCGCTGGGCACCATTGCCCTGGCCAGCTTCGTCAACCCCGCCGGCCTGGACCCGCGCGGCCAGAACCTCTATGCCGAGACCGCTGCCTCCGGTCAGCCCAACACGGGCAATCCGGGTACCAATGGCCTGGGTTCGCTGATGCAGGGCTTTGTGGAGACGTCCAACGTCAACGTGGTGCAGGAACTCGTCAACATGATCCAGACCCAGCGCGCCTACGAGATGAACTCCAAGTCCATCCAGACCTCGGACCAGATGCTGCAGAAGCTGGGGCAGCTGTGATGAGACGCGTCTTGCTGCTCCTTGCCGTGACCGCCGCGGGCGTCCTCGCCGGTTGCTCGTCCATGCCCAAGCCGGCGCAGGTCGACTTTGCCGAGCCGCGCCAGGCCCAGATGCCGGCGGCCAACCCGCGCCCGGTGACCGGCAGCCTGTTCCAGGCCAGCACCTACCGCGCCAGCTTCGAAGACCGGCGCGCGCGCCAGGTCGGCGACCTGCTGACCATCCGCATCGTCGAAAACGTGACGGCGAGCCAGAAGTCCACCTCCACGGCCAACCGCACCAGCAGCATCGACGGCAGCATCACCGCCGTGCCCGGCTTCACCTTTCCCGGCACGCAGGCCGAGAACGGCACGCGCATCGGCGCCGCCTCGAAGGCCGATTTCTCCGGCAAGGGCGGCACCGAAGCGGCCAATACCTTCTCCGGCACCATCACCACCACCGTGGCCGAAGTGCTGCCCAACGGGCACCTTTTGGTCGCGGGAGAAAAGCAGATCGGCCTGAACCACAACGTCGACGTCCTGCGCTTCACCGGCACGGTGGACCCGCTGTCCATCCTGCCGGGCAACATCGTCAACTCGAATCAGGTGGCCAATGTGCGCGTGGAGTCCAAGGGCCGCGGCCCGCAGCACGAAGCGCAGCAAGTTGGCTGGCTAACCCGGTTCTTTTTCAATATTTCGCCGTTCTGAGGCGCCGCAGAATTCCTTATCGCCTGTATCGACCTTTGCCGCCAGAACTTGAGCCCCGCACCATGAAGCCCCTCACCGCCCTCCGCCTGATCGCCACCCTGCTGCTGGGCGCCTGTGTGCTGGCCGCCCAGCCGGCGCTGGCCGGCCGCATCAAGGAGGTGGCGGCGGTGGAAGGCGTGCGCAGCAACCAGCTGACCGGCTTCGGCCTGGTGATCGGCCTGGATGGCACCGGCGACCAGACCACGCAGATGCCCTACACCACCCAGACGCTGAGCAACTACCTGCAGCAGATGGGCATCACCCTCTCGCCCGAGCTCACCACGCGCCTGCAGCTGCGCAATGTGGCCGCCGTGCTGGTCACGGCCGAACTGCCGGCCTTTGCCCGCCCGGGGCAGGCGGTAGATGTGACGGTGTCTTCGCTGGGCAATGCGCGCTCGCTCAAGGGCGGCACGCTCGTTTCTACCCCGCTGCGCGGTGCCGACGGCCAGGTCTATGCCCTGGCGCAAGGCAGCCTCATCGTCGCCGGTGCCGGCGCGGCCGCCGGTGGCAGCAAGGTGCAGATCAATCACCTGAGCGCCGGCCGCATTCCCGGCGGCGCGCAGGTCGAGCGCGCCGTGCCCACCCCGCTGCTGGAAGGCGACAGCATCCGCCTCAGCCTGGAAGCCAGCGACTTCCAGACGGCGAGCCTGGTCGCGGGCGCCATCAACAAGCGCTATGGCGAGGGCGTCGCCCGCGCCATGGACGGCCGCACGGTCGATGTGCGCGCCCCCATCGCGCCGAACGACCGCGTCAGCTTCATCGCCGAAATGGAAGAACTGCCGCTGGAGAACACGGTGCCTGCCGCCAAGGTGGTGATCAACTCGCGTACCGGCTCCATCGTGCTCAACCAGGCCGTCACGCTGGGTCCCTGCGCCATTGCCCACGGCAACCTGTCGGTGAGCATCAGCTCCACGCCGGTGATCAGCCAGCCCGGTCCGCTCTCGGGCGGCCAGACGGTGGTGGCGGAGAAGGCCAATATCGAGATCCGCCAGGAACCCGGCGCGCTGATCCAGCTGCCCGGCGCCGCCAAGCTGGCCGACGTGGTGCGCGCGCTCAATGCGCTGGGCGCCACGCCGCAGGACCTGCTGGCCATCCTGCAGGCCATCAAGGCCGCCGGCGCGCTCAACGCCGAACTGGAAGTCATCTGACATGGCCATGGATGCGCTCAACCCCCTGACGCAATCGCTGGCCGCCGACGCCGCCAGCCTGAACCGCCTGAAATTCCAGGCCGGCCAGGCCACGCCCGCGGCCATCAAGGAGACGGCCAAGCAGTTCGAAGCCCTGTTCATGCGCGAGCTGCTCAAGAGCCTGCGCGACGCCACCATGAAGAGCGGCCTGATGGACAGCCCGCAAGGCGACCTGGGCACCGACCTGCTCGACCAGCAGTTCGCCGTGCAGATGGCCGGTCAGCCCGGCGGCCTGTCCGAGATCATTGCCAAGCAGCTCATGCAACAGATGGGCCTGAAGGATGGCACCGCGGCCAACGCCCGGCCCGAGGGAGCCGCCCCCGCATCGCCGGCCGCGGCGACCGAACCCGTGAACGCGCCACCGGCGGCCCGCAGCTTCGTGCAGCAGCACGCCGCCGCCGCGCAGCAGGTGGAACGCAGCAGCGGCCTGCCCGCCAGCTACCTGCTGGGCCAGGCCGGCCACGAAAGCGGCTGGGGCCAGCGTGAAATCAACCTGCCAGACGGCCGCTCCTCGCACAACCTGTTCGGCATCAAGGCCACGGGCGACTGGAAAGGCAAGGTGGCCGAGGTCACCACCACCGAATACGTGGATGGGGTGCCGCACAAGACCGTGGCGCGCTTCCGCGCCTACGACTCCTACGCCGATTCTTTCCGCGACTTCGCGCAGCTCATCGGCAACAGCCCGCGCTACGCCCAGGCACGCCAGCAGACTGATTCCGTGCAGCGCTGGGCCCGGGGACTGCAGGAGGCCGGCTATGCCACCGATCCGGACTACGCCGCCAAGCTGAGCCGCGCCATCAACACCACGCTGCAGCTGCAGCGCGCCCAAGGCTGACTGTGAGGCCCTGACACATGAGCAGCATCATCAACATCGGCGTGACGGCGCTGAACGCCAGCCAGAGCGCGCTGACGACCGTCAGCAACAACATCGCCAACGTCAACACGCCCGGCTATTCGCGCCAGGACGTCGTGCTGCAGAACATCCCGGGGCAATTCACCGGCAGCGGCTACTACGGCAAGGGCGTGGAGGTGCTGACGGTCAAGCGCATCTACGACGAGTTCCTCACGCGCCAGGCCGCCACCGCCCAGTCCGTCGCCGCGGGCGACTCGACCCGCTACGACTACATGAAGCAGCTGGAGAGCATCTTTCCCGGCGGCGACAACGGCCTGGGCGCCTCGGTCAGCAACATGCTGAATTCGTTCTCCGACATCACCAACGCGCCGACCGACCTGACGGCGCGCTCGGTGGTGCTGGCGCGCGCCGACGAGATGGCGCACCGTTTCCGCGCCATGGCGGACTCGCTCAACGAGCTGCGGATCGGAACCACCGCCCAGCTCGAGGTCGACGTCAAGGCGGTCAACAACCTGGCCAGCCAGATCGCCCAGACCAACGACAAGATCTCCCTGGCCCTGGGCAGCGGCCACACGCCCAACGATCTCATGGACCAGCGCGACCAGCTGATCCGCGATCTGAGCAAGTACGTCCAGACCACGACCATCCGCGCTGACGACGGCAGCCTGAACATCTTCATTGCCGGCAGCCAGCCGCTGGTGCTGGGCAAGACCGTGTCACCGCTGTCCATCCAGCACGCGGACGAATTCGGCGATCCAACCAAGGCGAAGCTGCTCATGACCAGCGGTGGCGCGTCGCGCGTGCTGGAGGAGGCCACGCTCGGGGGCGGCGAGATGGCCGGCCTGCTGCGTTTTCAGAATACCGACCTCACCAACGCGGGCAACCTGCTGGGGCGCATGGCGCTGGCCATCGGCACCCGGATGAACGAACAGCAGGCGCTGGGGCTGGACCTCAACGGCAACGCCGGCAATCCGCTGTTCAACATGGCCGCCATCCCAGCGGCCCTGCCGCAGATCTCGCCGGCCAATGCGGGGACCGCGGCGCTGAGCGTGAGCATCCAGACCAACCCCTCGGGCACCACGTCCTTCCTTGCCAGCAATTACGAGTTCTCGTTCACCACGGCCACCGCGGGCACCATCACCCGCGTCTCCGACGGCGTGCAGATCCCGTTCGACTTTGCCGCCACCAACCCGGTGCTGCTGGACGGCCTGCAGATCCAGCAAAGCGGTGCGGCGGCACCGGGCGACAGCTTTCTCGTCACCCCCTTTGCCGGCGCGGCGCGCGGCATCAACACCGCCTTCAGCTCGCCCAAGGAGCTGGCCATGGCCAGCCCGGTCGCCGCCAGCGCGGGCATCAACAACGCCGGCGCGCTCACGCTGCAGAACCTGACCGTGCGCACGGTACCCGTCCCGCCGGCGGTCACGCTGACCTTCACCGGCCCGGGTACCTACACACGCTCGGACACCGGCGCCACGGTCTACACCTATGTACCTGGCCAGCCCATCGAATACACGGTGCCGCCGGCCACGCCGCAGACCGGCTGGTCGCTCACGCTCAAGGGCATCCCCGCCGCGGGCGACACCTACACCGTCAGCGCCAACGCCTACCCGCAACTCGACGCCGGCAACGCCCAGGCCATGATGGACCTGCGCGATCTGCCCATGTTCGACGGCGGCCCGCTGACCGACGGCTACGCGGGCCTGATCGCCGAGATCGGCACCAAGGTGCAGGGTGCCAAGCAGTCCTCCGAGGTGTCGGGCAACATTGCCACCAATCTGGAGAAGGACCGCACCAGCGTCGCCGGCGTCAACCTGGACGAGGAGGCCGCGCGCATGCTGCAGTACCAGCAGGCCTACCAGGCGGCGGGCAAGATGATGCAGATCGCACAGAGCATCTTCAATACGCTGATGGACGCCTTCACCCGCTGAGACCCGCCCGCCGCAAGGAACGCGCCATGAGACTCGCCACCGCCAATACCTACGACAACACCCTGGCCAACATGACCAGCCGCCAGGCCGGCCTGGCCGACCTGCAGGAGAAGCTCTCCGCCGGCAAGAAAGTGGTGCGTCCCAGCGACGACCCGACCGGGGCCGCCCAGGCCGAACGTGCCATGACGCGCTCGGCGCGCGTCGACGTGGAAGTGCGCGCGCTGAACCTGCAGCGCAACTCGATGACCGTGGCCGAGAGCACCCTGGGCAACAGCATGGATGCTTTGCAGTCGCTGCGCCAGCTGGTGGTGAGCGCGGGTGACGCCGCCTACACGCCCAACGACCGCACCAGCATCGCGCAGGAGATCGCCGGCCTGCGCGACCAGCTGTTCACCTACGCCAACAAGGTGGACAGCAACGGCATTCCGCTCTTTGGCGGCCTGGCCAGCGCACCGCAACCCTTCATCGACAACCCGCCGCCCACCGGCGTCACCCCGCAATTCGTCGCTGGCATGCGCAGCAGCACCGCCGTCTCCATTCCAAGCACGATGGACGGCCAGGCCGTGTGGATGAACGTGCCGACCGGCAACGGTGTCTTCAAGATGGACCTGGGCACCACCAACACCGGCCAGCTCTGGACCGACGTCGGCCGCGTCATCACCCCCAGCGCGCTCACCGGCAACAACTACACCGTCACCTTCAATGTCAGTGCCACGGTGCCGCCGGTGACCACCTACGACGTGTCCATGACCACCGTCACGCCGCCGCCCGTCACAACGCCGGTCGCCACCGCCCAGCCCTATGTGGACGGCCAGGACATCACCTTTGACGGCCTGTCCTTCGTGGCGCGTGGCGTGCCCGCCAACGGCGATACGGTGCAGATCACGCCCAGCACGCGCTCGGACCTGTTTGCCGTGCTGGACCAGGCCATCACCAGCATCAAGGGCGCCGGCAACGGCCACGTGCTGGCGCAAAACCTGTCGCTGGCGCTGGCGCAGATCGACACCGCCATGGAGCGTGTGCAGTCCGCGCGCAGCCAGGCCGGCGAATTGCTCAAGCGTGCCGACACCATCGAGAGCACGCAGGGCGAAAAGACCATCCAGCTCGCTGCGGACCGCTCCCGCGCCGAGGACATGGACATGATCAAGGGCATCTCCGACTTCCAGAACCAGCAGACCGGCTACGACGCCGCGCTCAAGACCTACGCACAGATCCAGCGTCTCTCGCTGTTCAACTACCTGGGCTGAGCCGCCCGCCGACCACTACACTGCCGGCATGAGCGCCTCCGTCCTGGCCCAGCTCACGCTCGGCTACCGCTACCTGTGGAATCGCCAGCGCCAGGCGGCGGCGGTCGAGCTGTTCGTGCAGACGGCGCCCGGCGCCACCGGCGTGGACGCCCGGCATCTGGTATCCACCCTCACCGAACTCTGGCCGGCACGCGCGCCGCGCCTGCTGCTGTCGATCCGCCAGGGTGCCCTCCTGCATGACATGCTGGTGCACGGCTTGGCCGATGGCGCTTGGATCGTCGTGCCGCAGCAGGCACTGGACCACCCCGTGCTGCGCCAGCGCGTGCAGCAGGCACTGGCGCGCGGCCTGCCGCTGGTCTGGCAGGGCGGCCCGGGCCAGCAACCCGACTTAGAGCTGGCCGGCCGTTTCCAGCTCGGCATGTACACCCTGGACGAGGCCCAGGCTGCGCAGGCGCTGCGCGCCGTGCGCGAGCGGCCGCCGCACGGCCCCGCCACCCCCGACGCGGCGGCCCCGCTGCCGGCGGGCCAGGTCCTGCAGGCGCCGCCCAGCCGCGTGCTTGCCGACTGGGCACTGGACCAGCAGGGCGCCTGGGCCGTGGCCGGCTGGCCGCTGGAAGAGCTGCTGGAACAGCTGCGGCGTCAGCCCGGGGGGCCGAGCCGCGAAGTCATCGAGCAGCTGCTGCGCGCCATCGAACGCGACGCCTCGCTGGCGCAACTGGAGGAGCTGCTCAATGCCGATCCCGTGCTCGCCTACCGCTTCCTGGCCCACATCAACCAGCCCGCACTCAAGCTGCGCGCTCCCATCGACACGCTGGAACGCGGCCTGATGGTGCTCGGCCTCAAGCACGTGCAGGAGTGGCTGCGGGGCCAGCTGGCGCAAGCCAGCGCGGAGACGGACCTGCGCCCGCTGCGGCTGCAGCTGGTCACCCGCGCCCATCTGCTGGAGCATCTGCTCGATCCGGGCGATGAAGCGGAGCTGCGGCGCGAACTCTATCTGTGCGGCCTGTTCTCGCAGCTCGACAGTCTGCTGGGCCAGCCCCTGGCCATGGCGCTGGAACACCTGCCCCTGTCGCAGCGCATCCTGCAGGCCCTGCTGGAACACAGCGGACCCTACCACCCCGCGCTGCAGCTGGCCCGCGCCCTCGAAGGCGCGCAGACCCGCGCCACCCAGCAGCTGTGCGAGAGCTATGGCTTCGCGCAGGAAGACGTGAACCGCGCCCTGCTGCGCACACTGATCGGCCAGTCCGGCTGAGCACACGCGCAGGCCGCCAGCGCGCTACAGTGCTGCCATGCGCCCCCTCTCCCCGGCCTCCGCCGCCGCGACGCTCCCGTCCAGAGGTCTTTGGCTCGGCCTGCTGGGCGTGGGCATCTTTGCGCTCACCCTGCCCATGACGCGGCTGGCCACCGGCACGCCCGCCGCACCCCAACTCTCCGGCCTGTTCGTCGCCACCGGTCGCGCGGCAGTGGCCGCCGTGCTGTCGGCGCTCTTTCTGCTGGTGCTGCGCGCACCCTTGCCGCGACGCAGCGACTGGCCGGCGCTGGCCATGGTGGCGCTGGGCGTGGTGTTCGGTTTTCCCATCTGCACCTCGGTGGCCATGCGCCATGTCGAGGCGGTTCATGCCAGTGTCATCCTGGGTGTGCTGCCGCTGGCCACGGCCGCGGTCGGCGCCCTGCTGCAGCGCCAGCGCCCCTCGGCCGGCTTCTGGCTGTGCGCGACCGGCGGTGCCGCCCTGGTGGTGGCCTATGCCTGGCTGCGCTCGGGCCAGGCTCTCGGCCTGCACTGGGCCGACGCGCTCCTGCTGCTGGGCATGCTGTGTGCCGCCGTCGGCTACGGCTATGGCGCACGCCTGTCCCAAGCGCTGGGCGCCGAGCAGGTGATCTGCTGGGCCCTGCTGCTCGCCCTGCCCCTCACGCTGCCGCTCACCCTCTGGAGCTGGCCCGCCGCTACCGTGACGCCGCTCGCCTGGAGCGGCTTCGCCTACGTGGCCGTGTTTTCCATGTGGCTGGGCTTCTTCGCCTGGTACCGCGGCCTGGCGCTGGGCGGCACCGTGCGGGTGAGCCAGCTGCAGCTGCTGCAACCCTTTCTCTCCATGCTGGCCGCCGTGCCCGTGCTGGGAGAATCGCTGGATGCGCTCACGCTGGGCTTTGCGCTGGCGGTCATCGCCATCGTCTTCACCGGCCGCAAAATGCCCATCCACGCCACCCGCCCCTGATTTCGCGACGAGACACACACCATGAACGCCCGCACCCCCGACCCTTCCCCCTGGCGGCTGTCCTCGCGCGCCGAACACATGAACCCCTCGGTGCTGCGTGAACTGCTCAAGGTCACCGAGCGTCCGGGCATCATCAGCTTCGCCGGCGGCCTGCCCTCGCCCAAGACCTTTCCGGTCGAGGAGTTCGCGCAGGCCTGCGCGCGCGTGCTGCGCGACGACGCGCAGGCCGCGCTGCAATACGCCGCCAGCGAGGGCTATGGCCCCCTGCGTGAATGGGTCGCGGCCTCGCTGCCCTGGAAGGTGGAGGCGTCGCAGGTGCTCATTACCACCGGCTCGCAGCAGGGCCTGGACCTGGCCGCCAAGGTGCTGATCGACACCGACAGCCGCATCCTGGTGGAGACGCCCACGTATCTCGGCGCGCTGCAGGCCTTCGCGCCCATGCAGCCGCAGGTGCACAGCGTGGCCAGCGACGAGGAAGGCGTGGACGTGGCCGACCTGCGCCGCGTGCAGCAGGCGGGCAGCCCGGCGCGTTTTCTCTACGTACTACCCAACTTCCAGAACCCCACCGGCCGCATGATGAGCGAGGCGCGGCGTGCGGCCTTGAGCCGCGCCGCCGCCGAGCTGGCGCTGCCGCTGATCGAGGACAACCCCTACGGCGAGCTCTGGTTCGACCAGCCGCCGCCGGCGCCGCTAACGGCGCGTTACCCGCAGGGCTGCCTCTACCTCGGCTCGTTTTCCAAGGTGCTGGCGCCCAGCCTGCGCCTGGGTTTCCTGGTCGCGCCGCCTGCGCTGTTCCCGAAGCTGCTGCAGGCCAAGCAGGCGGCCGACCTGCACAGCCCCGGCTTCAACCAGCGCGTGGTGGCCGAGGTCATCAAGGACGGCTTTCTCGACCGCCACGTGCCACGCATCCGTGCGCTGTACAAAGCGCAGCGCGACATCATGCTGGACGCACTGGCGCGGCACATGCCCGAAGGCGTGACGTGGAACCGGCCCGACGGCGGCATGTTCCTCTGGGCGCGCCTGCCGGCAGGCCT
This sequence comes from Pseudomonadota bacterium, assembly GCA_021845965.1. GTDB lineage: Bacteria > Pseudomonadota > Gammaproteobacteria > Burkholderiales > Burkholderiaceae_C > Hylemonella. The sequence continues at coordinate 15,061 of JAJZUZ010000029.1, forward strand.
GGACGCCGCAGCACTCTTGCCCGCCGCGGTGGAGCGCGGCGTGGCCTACGTGCCGGGCGCGGCCTTCTACGCCAGCGCTGCGGATGCGCGCACCATGCGCCTGTCCTTCGTCACCGCCAGCGCCGAGGAGATCGAGCGCGGCACGGCTGCCCTGGCTGGCCTCATCAAGGAGCAGATGGCATGAGCCACACCACACGCCCCTATCAGCAGGTCGACGTCTTCACCGCCACGCCCTACTATGGCAACCCGCTGGCCGTGGTGCTGGACGGCACGGGCCTGAGCGACGAGCAGATGCAGCGCTTTGCGCGCTGGACCAATCTGTCCGAAACCACCTTCCTGTTGCCCCCCACGCAGGCCGGTGCGGACTACCGGGTACGCATCTTCACACCCGGCGCCGAACTGCCGTTTGCCGGCCACCCCACGCTGGGCAGCTGCCACGCCTGGCTGGGCGCCGGAGGCACGCCGCAGCGCAGTGACGTGATCGTGCAGGAATGCGCCGTCGGCCTGGTGTCCATCCGCCGCAGCGGGCAGCACCTGACCTTCGGCGCACCGCCCCTGCAGCGCAGCACGCCGTCGCCCGAGCTGCTGGCGCAGGTGGCACAGGCGCTGGGTATCCAGCCGTCGCAGATCCGCGCGGCGCAGGAACTCAACAACGGCCCACGCTGGCTGGGACTGCTGCTCGACCGCGTGGACACGGTGCTGGCACTGGCGCCCGACCACCAGCGCCTGCGCGAGCTGAACCAGAAAGTGGGCGTGGCCGCGCGCACGCAGGAGCAAGGCGCCGTGCAGTTGATCGCGCGCAGCAGCCGCGAGGCACGCGCCTTTGCCGAGCACAGCGGCGACGCGCCGCAGCTGGCCGCGCCCGACCTGGAGGTGCGCGCCTTCGCCGCGCCGGTGGGGATCACGGAAGACCCGGTCACGGGCAGCCTCAACGCCAGCCTGGCGCAATGGCTCATGGCCGAGGGCCACGTGCCGGCGCGCTACGTCGCGGCGCAGGGCACCTGCCTGGGCCGCGCCGGCCGTGTGCTGCTGGAGCGTGACACGCAAGGTCAGGTCTGGGTTGGCGGCCAGGTGCAGACCTGCATCACGGGCGAGGTCCGGCTGTAGGAGCATCTGCGGTGCCGCTCGACCACCTCGTGCTGCTGGCGTCCTCGCTGGAGGAAGGCGTAGCCTGGTGCGAGGCGACCATGGGTGTTACACCCGGCCCCGGAGGCCGGCACGCACTGATGGGCACGCACAACCGACTCTTCAGCATCGCGAGCACCGCTTTCCCGCTAGCCTATTTTGAGGTCATCGCCATCGATCCCGCGGCGCCAGCCCCGGGACGCCAGCGCTGGTTTGACATGGATGACAGCGCACTGCAGGAGCGAGTGCGGCGTGACGGGCCCCAGCTGGTGCACTGGGTGGCGCGCGTGGACGATGCCCACGCAGCGGTGGCGGCCCTGCAGGCGCAGGGCATCGAGCGCGGCACGGTGATCGAGGCCACGCGGCCCACGCCGCAGGGGCTGCTGCAGTGGCAGATCACGGTGCGCGCAGATGGCCAGCGGCTGTTTGATGGCGCGCTGCCCACGCTCATCCAGTGGGGCGCCGTGCATCCAGCCGCCGCCCTGCCCGCCAGCGGGGTGACGCTGGTTTCCCTGCGCCTGCAGCACCCGCGCGCCAGTGCGCTGGCCGCCGCGCTGGCTGCCATCGGACTGGCGGAGGTCGTGGTCGAGCCCGGCCCGGCGCGCCTGCAGGCACAGTTGCTCACACCCCGTGGCCTGATCGCCATAAGCTCCTGAATTGATAGCAGGCATACAGTCCCCCGGGCGACTGCGCAGGCCCGCGGGCCTTGCCACAATGCCGGCCATGGGAACCCTCTACCTCGTGCGCCACGGCCAGGCGTCCTTCGGCGCCGACGACTATGACCAGCTCAGCGAGCTGGGCCGCAAACAGAGCGAGCGCCTCGGCCAGTACTGGCGCGAGCGCGGCCTGGCCTTTGACGCCGTGCTCACCGGCACGCTGCGCCGGCATGCGCAGACCTGGGCCGGCATCGCGCAGGGCGCAGGTTATGCGCAGGATGCCGTGCAACTCGAAGGCCTGAATGAATACGACAGCGCCGCGGTGATCGCGGCCATCCATCCGCAGCCGCTGCCCAAGCCCGACACGCCCGAGCTGTACCGCCACCACTTCCGCCTGCTGCGCGACGGTCTGCGCCAGTGGATGAACGGCGTGGTCAGCCCGCGCGGCATGCCCAGCTACGACGCCTTCCTGGCCGGCGTCATCGCCGCGCTGGACCAGGTGCGCAGGAACCACGAAGGCAACGTGCTGATCGTCTCCAGCGGCGGGCCGATCTCCACCGCCGTCGGCCATGTACTGGGCACCACGCCCGAGACCACGATCGAGCTCAACATGCGCATCCGCAACAGCGCCGTGACCGAGTTCACCTTCAACCCGAAGCGTCACACCCTGCTGAGCTACAACACGCTGCCGCACCTGGACCAGCCCGACCTGGCGGACTGGATCACCTACGCGTAAGGGGGGAGCGGCAGCTTAGGCGCTGCCGACCAGCAGGGCCAGTTCGCGCCCGAGCAGGGCCGGGTCCTGCATATTGCGCTCCAGCAGCTGGCGCAGATGCGTCACGCTGTCCAGGTCGATATGCAGGCACTGCAGGCCCAGTTGACTGCCCTGCACCCGGCTGACCGCTATGTCCATGGCGATGAAGGCGGTGGCCGACAGCGGCAGATGCAGGCGGCCGCGCGCCCCCACCGGGCAGGGCAGGGCCACGCCCAGATCCACCAGCGCCCCCTTGAGCGAAACGTCCATCAGCTGGACTTCACGCCGGTAGCCGGCCAGATTGAGCCGGGCCGGCGCCTGGAACACCGAGCGCAAAAAGCGGCGGTAGGCCAGCGGCCGCGAGAGCACGGGCACGGCGTCGATCACTTCGACGGGCTCGGGACGGCGCTTCGCATACTTCCAGGCACTGAACATGGCGGTCTCGCAGGGATGTGGGACCATACCATGGACCACGCGCCCCGGTTTTGACCCGGACGGCACAATGGCGGCATGGAAAACCCTGACGACCTGGTCCGGCGGCTGGAAGAGCTAGAGATCAAAGCCAGTTACGCCGAAGACTTGATGGAACAGTTGAACATCACCGTGTTCCGGCAGCAACAGCAGATCGACTGGCTCTTGCGCGAGGTGGCGGGATTGCGTAGGCAGGTGCCCGAGGGCACCGCGCCCGTGCTGCGCAGCCTGCGCGACGAGCTGCCGCCGCACTACTGAAGACGCGGGACCACGACGCCCGGCGCTCAGGCGCCGGCCCGGCCTTGCGCCACCAGCAGCGCGAGCTCGCGCTCCAGCAGCGCCGGATCGTCGGCGTTGCGCTCCACCAGCTGGCGCAGATGCGTCATGCTGTCCAGGTCGATATGTGTGCAGCGCAGGCCCACGTGCCGGCCCTCGACATGCGCCACCTCGGCCTCCATCCGGATCACGCTATCGGGCGCCAGCGCCAGCCGCAGCAGGCAGGTATCATCCACGCGGCCGCCCCAACTGGGTGACACCTCGACCAGTGCGCCCTTGAGCGAGATGTCGTGCAGATAGGCCTGGCTGTCGTGCCCGGCCAGGCCCAGACGCACCGGCGCGTGAAACACGGAGCGCAGGAATTGGCGGCGTTCAAGGATCGTGCTCACGGACGGCTCCTTTAGAGCAGGTGGTGCGGACAGTATCCGCAGCCGCGCCGGGGCTGTCAAACCGCGGTGCGCGGATGCAGCGTGTCCCCGGGCAGGCGATCGATCTCCGCCACCAGCGCCGCCAGTGCCCGGCCGGCCGCGTCGAGCACGGCGCGCCCTTGCGCCGGCGTGGCAGCCGCGGCGTTGCCGACTGCACCGGCGGGGTTGTAGTCCTGCATCTGCCAGGCCAACTTGGCGCTCCTGCCATTGCCCAGGATGGGGAACTGCGCTGCGCGCTGCTGCGCGGCGGAGGCAAAGTGCTGCGCCTGCGCCATGGCCACGCGCTCGGGCTTGAGGGCCAGCATCATGGCCGTCTCGATCTGGCCGGCGTGGATGCCGAAGCGGTGTTCCTCGGCGCTGAACTGGGCCTCGACCGCCGCGCCCAGCGGCAGGTTGAACCAGTTCACGCTGTAGACCAGCATGTCCAGCCGCGCGCGCAGGTCGCGCGCCACCGTGTCGAGCAGGCCGACCTGGCCGCCGTGGGCATTGAGCAGGACCAGCTTCTTCACGCCCGTACGCGCCACCGATTCGCCAATCTCGGTCCACAGGCTGATGAGCGTGTGCGCCGACAGCGTGAGCGTGCCGGCAAAACGCTGGTGCTCCGGGCTGAAGCCCAC
>JAJZUZ010000213.1 GCA_021845965.1 Pseudomonadota bacterium
TCCTGGCTCCAGTTCGGCTGGGTCGCCACGGGCACGGTCAGCAGGCCGGTGAGCAGTTTCTCTTCGGTTGCCTTGAAGTTCTTCGCCTTGGCCTGCTTCTCCAGCTCGTCCTGGATGGCGGCCACGTTGACCTGGTGGTAGTGCAGCGCGTGCAGCGTGGCGGCGGTGGGCGAGGGCACCCAGGCGGTGTTGGCGCCGGCCTTGGGGTGCACGATCTTCTGCTGCAGCATGGCGGCCATCAGGTCGGGCATGGCCCACATGCCCTTGCCGATCTGGGCGCGGCCCTTGAGGCCGCAGGCCAGGCCCACGAGCACGTTGCTCTTTTCGTAGGCGTCGATCCACTCGGTGCCCTTCATGGCGGCCTTGCGGATCATGGGGCCGGCGTACATGGCGGTGTGCATTTCATCGCCGGTGCGGTCCAGGAAGCCGGTGTTGATGAAAGCCACGCGGCTCTTGGCGGCGGCGATACAGGCCTTGAGGTTGACGCTGGTGCGGCGCTCCTCGTCCATGATGCCCAGCTTGACGGTGTTTTCCGGCAGGCCCAGCAGCGCCTCGACGCGGCCGAACAGCTCGGCAGCGAAGCCCACTTCGGCCGGGCCGTGCATCTTGGGCTTGACGATGTAGATCGAGCCGGTGCGCGAGTTGCGCACGCCGTTGCTGGTCAGGCCCTTGAGGTCGTGCAGGGCAATGGTGGTGGTGATGACGGCATCCATGATGCCCTCGTGGATCTCGCTGCCGTCGCCGTAGAGGATGGCCGGGTTGGTCATCAGGTGGCCGACGTTGCGCACGAACAGCAGCGAGCGGCCGTGCAGCTTGATCTCTTCGCCGTTGGCGCCCTTGTAGACGCGGTCGGCGTTGAGGCGGCGCGTGAAGGTCTTGCCGCCCTTGCTGACCTCTTCGGTCAGCGTGCCCTTGAGGATGCCCAGCCAGTTGTCATAGGCGGTCACCTTGTCCTCGGCGTCCACGCAGGCCACGGAGTCTTCCAAGTCGAGGATGGTGGACAGCGCGGCCTCGATCAGCAGGTCGCTCACGCCGGCGGCATCGCTGCGGCCGATGGGGGTGGAGCGGTCGAGCTGGATCTCGATGTGGATGCCGTTGTTGCGCAACAGGATGGCCGAGGGCGCGGCGGCGCTGCCCTGGTAGCCGACGAACTTGTGCGCGTCGGCCAGGCAGGATTTGCTGCCGTCCTTCAGCGTGACGTACAGCTTGCCGCCTTCAACCGTGTAGGCGGTGGAGTTGAGGTGCGAACCCTTGGCCAGCGGCGCCACGCGGTCCAGCACGTGGCGGGCGTACTCGATCACCCTGGCGCCGCGCACCGGGTTGTAGCTCTTGCCGTCGGCAGCGAGCTTGGTGGCGCCCTTGTCCTCGGGCAGCGCGTCGGTGCCGTAGAGCGCGTCATACAGCGAGCCCCAGCGCGCGTTGGCGGCGTTGAGCGCATAACGCGCGTTCAGGATGGGCACCACCAGCTGCGGACCGGCCTGCACGGCCAGCTCGGCGTCCACGTTGGCGGTGTCGCTGTGCACTTCGTCGGGCACCGGCGCGAGGTAGCCGATCTGCTCCAGGAAGGCGCGGTAGGCCTTCATATTCTTGATGGGGCCGGGGTTGGCCTTGTGCCAGGCGTCCAGCTCCAGCTGCAGGCGGTCACGCTCGGCGAGCAGGGCGGCGTTCTTGGGGCCCAGCTCGTGGGCGATGGCGTCGAAGCCCTTCCAGAAGTCGGCGCTGCTGAGGCCGGTGCCGGGCAACACCTTGTCTTCAATGAAGCGGTACAGCGGGGTGGCGACTTGCAGGCGATGGGCCTGGGTGCGTTGCGTCATGGTCTAACTCCTTGAAGTTTCAGATTCATTCGGCCGGGAAGAAGCCCAGCACGTCGTTGAGCGTGGCGCCGGTGCGGACGGGCTGCGTGCCCAGTTCCTCGAACGGCAGGCCGTAGCGGTTGACCCACAAGGTCTGGAAGCCGTACCAGGTGGCGGCCAGCGCGTCCCAGCTGTTGCTGCTGACGAAGACGATCTGCGCCGCGCGCAGGCCGGTCACCTGCTCGCCGAGCGCGTACGCCTCGGGGTGGGTCTTGTACTTGCGCACCCTGTCCACGCTGATCACGTGGTCCAGCAGGCCCTCCAGGCCAGCGCTGCGCACGGCGATGCCCAGCATCTCGGGATCGCCGTTAGAGAGGATGCCGGTGGTGATGCCGCGGCTTTTCAGCGCCTGCAGCACGTCCCGGTTCTCCGGGAAGGCGCTCAGGTGCCGGTACTGGTTCATCAGCTTGAGTTCGGCCTCGGCCGTGAGCTCGAGTTTGAGGCGCTTGCAGGCATAACGCAGCGCGGCCTGCGTCAGCTGCCAGAAGGGCTGGTAGTGCGCGCCGTGGTTGCTGGTGGTGACCAGGCGCGTGTATTCGATCTGCTTGTCGCGCCAGAGCTGGCCCAGGGCCTGGCCCTGGCCGGGAAAGAGCTGCTCCGCCACCAGGCCGACGCTGTAGACGTCGAACAGCGTGCCATAGGCATCGAACAGCACGGCCTGCGGCGGCTGTTTCGGCGACGGGGCGGCACTGGCGCGTGGTTTTTCCATCCCGACACTGTATTTGATACTTTCAGTTCCATTAATAGCAAAAATATCTCTAAATTGCGCACGAAAAGTATCGAATTGGTGCGGCGCACAATTTGGGCGAATTTGGGCTTCCGACCTCAAGCGCCGATTTTTGTTGCCATCAACACGCTTAACATCGTCTTCTCCGATCTTTTTCTCCCATCTGCATGAGCTTGCCATTTGATCTGGTGGATTTGCGTCTCATGGTGCGAATTGCCGAGGCCGACAGCCTGACCAAGGGGGCCGAGGCCGCCCATATGTCGGCCCCGGCCGCCAGCACCCGCATCAAGGCCATCGAGGAGAGCCTGGGCGTCAAGCTGCTGCACCGCAGCTCACAGGGCGTGACGCTGACGCCGCCGGGCCAGGCCTTTGTGCACCATGCGCGCCTGGTGCTGGGCCAGCTGGAGCATCTGCGCACCGACCTGCAGGAATACGCGCGCGGCCTGCGCGGGCACCTGCGCGTGCACGCGAACACCACCGCGCTGGGCGAGTTCCTGCCGCCCGTGCTTCGCCGCTACCTGCTGGACCACCCGGACGTGAATGTGGACCTGCAGGAACGCCTGAGCCATGACATCGTGCGCGCCGTCACCGAGGGGCAGACCGACATCGGCATCGTCGCCGGCCTGGTGCGCACCGAGAAGCTGCAGGTGCTGCCCTACCGGCGCGACCGCCTGGTGCTGGTGGTGCCGCGCGGGCAGGTGCTGGACGGCGCTGCCTCGATCAGCTTTGCCGACACGCTGGACTACGACCACATCGGCCTGGCCGAGAGCAGCGCCATCCGCGCCTTCCTGCAACAGATCTGCGACGGCTTGCAGCGCGCCATGAAACAGCGCATCCAGGTCAGCAACTTTGAGGCCGCCTGCCGCATGGTGGAGGCCGCCGTGGGCGTGGCGATCCTGCCCGAATCCGCCGCGCGGCGGCATGCACAGACCATGGCGATTGCCATCGTGCCGCTGGCCGATGCCTGGGCCGAGCGCGCCCTGCAGATCGTGGTGCGCAGCCTCGA
>JAJZUZ010000030.1:0-11035 GCA_021845965.1 Pseudomonadota bacterium
AAGCTTCTCAGAACTGGAGGCATCTGACAAGGTTATGCAAGACAGAGTGCCGAGATGGGTTGCGCTGGCTGCGAGTGGCCGACTCCCGCAAGCACTGGCAGAAATAGACGCTGAAGAACTTGAGCCAGAGTTTAAGGCGCAAATCAGAGTGCAAGTTGCCGCCCGAAGCGATGACGACGAACTCACGATTCGATTGATAAACGAGTTTGTCGATATCGGTCAAAAGCTTCCCACTGAAACGGCGGCGCGCTTTGCGCGAATTGCGTATCGCAGTGGCGATGAGTCTACCGCCAAGTCACTGATTTCCGGGTGCTTATCTGCCTAAAGACGCCGTTTACCTGAATCAGGTTCTCAACAAACTCTGTAGTCTTTAGCTGTGCGGCGAAAGGCAGCAGGCGCTTCCGAAAGTTGGCGGGGAGAGCCAGCCGAGATTCAAGCTTGAGGGGAAGACACGCCTTTTTCAAGTTGTTCAGGTGTAAAGACAGTGACGTAAATTTCAATTATGGCGACTACGACGGGGTGTTCCCATTGATGTTTTTATCCGCATAAGCCAGACTTCAAGGCCATGGTAATCAGCAAATTTTTCAGCGAACTGGGGCTCAAGTTTCGGAACAACCGCTGGTCGTGGGGCGCTCAACTGGACAACGTCATTCTCCTGCGCACGTGGGCTCATGAGCAAAATTTCAAAGAACGGAAGGTCGTCGTCCTACAGGACCCTTCACACTATGAGGGATACGGTACCGACGTCTCTCACGGCCTAGACGAACGCATAAAGCAGCTGGAGGCTATCTGGGCGGGTGAAACCGCTGCGTACTTGGTCATGGCCAACGCAGAAGACCCAAATGTGTTCGACCTGAAAATCAAGGACTTCCGCGAAGACATCGTCTACGCCATCACCCGCCTGGAGGCGACGCCGGAGGGAGGCATAGCTGCGGTCTACAGTGGAGTGGTGCCCATTGCCGAATTCAAGCAGCACAACTTGACCCACCGCACCAGCCCCGGAGTAGGGCCGCTGCCTGCCGACGAGAGCCTCCGCTCTGGATTGACAAGCAGTACCTACCAGGAAAAGGTGCCCCTGGTTCGGGAATACCTCATTGGACTTTGTCATCGACGAGAAAAAGTCACCTACGGTGAACTGATGCAGGACTTCGCCCTGACGTTCTATCCGTTGCTCAACGTGATGGGGCGGATTGGCCACGACTGCAGGAATGCGGGCTTACCGATATTGACGTCAGTCATCGTTGACAAGAAAACCGGACACTGCTCTCCTGGGATAAGAGAGGAGTTCGGCGTCTTGGACGACGACATGGAGCGCCAGCGTTGTTACGAACATTGGACGCTGCAACCCGCACCTGAATCGGCCCCGCAAGTCCAAACGCTGGAGCAAATTGACTTGAATACCCGGGCAGCTCAGTTCGCTGAGGTCGAAATTCGTCCCGACCAAGCCAAGTTTCGAAGGGCAGTCTTCATGGCCTGCAACGGTCGATGCGTAGTCAGTGGCTGCGACATCCCTGAAGCCTTGGACGCGGCGCATCTTGCCGGGCGCAGATGGCGCGACGGTCACAACGAAGGGTCAGACGGCGTGTTGCTCAGGCGAGACCTACATGGCCTGTACGACAAGGGTTTGCTCGTGTTGACGGAGGGAGGGGGCTTCCAGTTAGATGAACGTGTCATGGGACACTATGGTCACTTGCTCAACCACCTGGCTCAACAGGTGTCTTGAGTAGTAGGTCGATGCCATAACACTTCGAACATGCGTTATATGTGGAGGCTGGGCTATCCCTTGGTGTCATCCTGTGACTTGATGGCCCCGCTCGTTTAAAAGCGGTTTGGTTATCTGCTTTTAAACCCTCACCTCCGCCCACTAAAGGTCTCTTGAATTGAGGAGACCTTTTCCTATACGGGATTGGGGAGAGGAAATCAAAGCCTTGCCACAAATGTTCAATAAAACAAAATGTGGCCGAACGATGAATAAACCATAACGTGTCCGAATGGACAGGTTATGGTTAACGGCACACGGACAGCCGCCTGAGCGACTGCCACACATGGCGGAGGCGGTGAGATTCGAACTCACGAACGGTTGCCCGTTGCCGGTTTTCAAGACCGGTGCAATCGACCACTCTGCCACACCTCCGGAACGCCGATTCTAGCGTCCGCGGGCCATCAGTCTTCGTCGGACGCGTGCTCCGTCTTCGCCTGTGCGGCGGCGAAGGCGGCAGCCGGCGAGCCGTCGACCAGAGGCCGTGCGGCGGGCGCGGCTTCCGGGGGCGCATGCTCCTGCGCAGCGGCGAAGACGGCGGCGGGAGAGCCGTCGGTCTTGGGCGCGGCGCGCAGACTCAGGCCGCCGGCCGGCCGGCCCTGTTCGCTCAGCGCCGGGCGCAGGCTCGGGCTGCCATAGCGGGCGTGCCAGGCCTGGATGTCCGCTTCCAGTGCCTGGTGCTCGGTTATCTTTGCGGCGTATTTCTGCAGCACCAGATGCGCGTTTTCGATCAGTCGCGCATTGAGTGTCTCGTTGCCATGCCGGATCAGGTTGCGCACCGCCTCGGCCGGATTGCCGGCCAGGCTGAGCGACATCGCGGTCTCGGCCAGCTTGAGGACGTGCGCACTGGCCGTGCGCAGGCGTTCGGCGTACGGGGGATGCACGGCCGCGGCGCCGGCCAGCAGCTCGCCCATGGAGCGGCCGGTGGAAAAACGCAGTCCCAGGGCATCGACGGCCGGTTCCACGTCGTCCAGTTCGATGGCCTTGTTGGCGAGCTGGCCCATCAGGGCCAGCAGGTTGGTGGCGGATTCGACGTCGAAGGCCGGCTCGCGCACGCGCGCAGCCATCTCGCGCACCGCCTCGACCGAGCGCGCGAACTGGCGGTCCATGATGAGGATGAGGGCATCGACAATGGCGGCCAGGCGCTGCAGGCGCTCGTTCTTTTCGTCGCGGTCGATCAGGCGCACGAAGTCGTCGCGGCACTGTTGCAGGCCCTTGCGGTCTTCCGCCTCCAGCCGTGCGAAGGCCAGCAGCACCAGGGTCTGCGGATCGAACATCTTGGAGTCCAGGCCCAGGCGCACGGTCTGGCCCAGCAGCTTCTCGGCCTCCGCGCGGTTGCCGCTGTAGTAGGTCATGAGCCCCAGGTTCTGCAGCCGCGAGACGGAGTAGGGCGTGACGCTGCAGGCCATCTTGTAGGCGGCCAGCGTCTGCTCGTGGTTGCCCAGTTCGAACTGGGCGCGGCCCAGCACGTCGTAGGCGTCGGCGTACTGGGGGTCTTCGCCGATCAGGTTCTCCAGCGTGCTGACGGCGCGCATGGGTTCGCCCCGGTCCAGCTGGGTGCGTGCCACGCCCAGCTTGGCCCAGGGCAGGGTCTTGGCGGCGATGACGGCCTCGTAGAGCTGCTGGGCCTCGTCGTAGCGCTCGACGCGGATCAGCAGTTCGGCCCCGATGCGCGCCGCGTACAGCCAGTAGGCGCCACGCTCCTGGAAGCGTTGCAGGCACAACTCCGCCCCGCGCCCGAAATCGCCCGCCTCGATGGCCGTGAAGATGTCCTGCAGCGCCGTCTTGCGCTGGCGCGCCTGGTACAGGCGTTCACTCAGACGCGTGGCCGTGTGTGGCTTGATCAGGTAGCCGTCCAGCGCCGACTCCGCCGCCTCGGCCACCTTGGCGTAGGTGGCCTCGCCCGTGACCATGATGAAGATGGTTGAGAAGGGCAGCAGCTGGTTGCGCCGCAGGTCGTCCAGCAGGTCCTGCCCGGTGGGGGTGCCGGGCTGGAAGTACTGCTCGCACAGCACGATGTCGAAGCTCTTGAGTTCCAGCACCTTGCGTGCGTCGACGGTGCGGGTGGCCTGCTCCACCGCGCCGACGCCGAATTCACGCAGCTGGTTGACGAGGATGGCACGCGAGGTCGGGTTGCCGTCGACGACCAGCGCCCGGGTGTTGGAAAGGTCGTCGTCGTACAGGGACATGCGCGGCCGATTCTGCGTTGTTGTGCGGCGATGATAGTCCCGACGGCCACAAGTAAAAAGCCCCGGCGCGCTGGACGCGGACCGGGGCGGCAGCCGGGGCTGGCAGGGCGTGGACCCCGCGATCAGCCTCAGGCGTCGGGAGCGACCTTGTGGTTGGCCAGGGTCTCGATGGCCTTGACCAGGGCCGAGTGGTCCGACTGGTCCAGTCCCAGCGCGGCGCAGGCCTGCATCAACTGGGCGGCGTTGGCCGTCTGGGGCAGCGCCATCTTCAGCGTCTTGGCACTCTGCAGGGCCAGGTTCAGGTCCTTCTGGTGCAGCGCGATGCGGAAGCCCGGGTTGAAGGTGCGCTTGACCATGCGCTCGCCGTGCACTTCCAGGATGCGCGAGGAGGCGAAGCCGCCCATCAGCGCCTGGCGCACCTTGGCCGGATCGGCTCCGGCCTTGGAGGCGAACACCAGCGCCTCGCTGACGGCGGCGATGTTCAGCGCCACGATGATCTGGTTGGCCACCTTGCAGGTCTGGCCGGCGCCGTTGCCGCCGATCAGGGTGATGTTCTTGCCCATCAGCTCGAACAGCGGCTTGACGCGCTCGAAGGTGGCTTCGCTGCCGCCCACCATGATGGTCAGGCTGGCGGCCTTGGCGCCGACTTCACCGCCGGAGACCGGAGCGTCGAGGTATTCGGCGCCGACGTCGTTGATCTTCCTGGCGTACTCTTTGGTGGCCATCGGGTCGATGGAGCTCATGTCCACCACCACCTTGCCCTTGGAGCCCTTGAGGCCCTGGGCAATGCCGTTCTCGCTGAACAGCACCTTCTCCACGTCGGGCGTGTCGGGCACCATGGTGAAGATGATGTCGGCGCGCTCGGCCACGCCGGCGGGCGTGGTGCACACGGTGGCGCCGGCGTCCACCAGCTCCTGCGGCACCTTGCTGCGGGTGTTGACGAACAGCACATGGCCGCCCTTGATCAGGTTCATGGCCATGGGCGTGCCCATGATGCCCAGGCCGACGAAGCCGAGTTTGAGTCCGGATTTGGTCATGTCGATGTCTCTTTCTGTGTTCGATTACTTGGTGAGTGTCTTGATCCAGCCCAGGCCTTCGACCGTGGTGGTCTTGGGCTTGTATTCGCAGCCGATCCAGCCGGTGTAGCCGATGGCATCGAGGTGGCGGAACAGGAAAGGATAGTTCATCTCGCCGGTGCCGGGTTCGTTGCGGCCCGGGTTGTCGGCCAGCTGCACGTGGGCGATGCGCGGCAGGTACTTCTGTGCCGTGGCGGCCAGTTCGCCTTCCATGCGCTGGGCGTGGTAGAGGTCGTACTGGATGTACAGGTTGTCGCTGCCGACCTCGTCGAGGATGGCGGCGGCCTGGGCCGTGTAGTTCAGGAAGAAACCCGGGATGTCGTAGCTGTTGATGGGTTCGATCAGCAGCTTGAGGCCGGCCTTCTTCAGCTTGTCGGCGGCGAACTTGAGGTTGGCGACGAAGGTGGCGTGGGCCTGCTCGCGCGTCACGCCGGCGGGCACCTTGCCGGCCAGGCAGTTGACCTGCGGGCAGCCGAGGGCGGTGGCGTACTCGATGGCCTTGTCGACACCAGCGCGGAACTCTTCCACGCGATCCGGGTGGCAGGCGATACCACGCTCGCCGCCGTCCCAGTTGCCGGCCGGCAGGTTGTGCAGGACCTGCTTGAGGCCGTGGGTCTTGAGCAGGCCGGCCAGCTCGTTCTTGTCGTAGGCGTAGGGAAACAGATATTCCACTGCCTCGAAGCCGGCCGCCTTGGCGGCGGCGAAGCGCTCCAGGAAGGGCACTTCGTTGAACAGCATGGTCAGGTTGGCTGCAAATTTGGGCATGTTTTTCTCACTCCGTAATGGGCAAGGGCCGGCTTGCGCCGGCCCTGAAATGTTCAGGCTCGCGGGATCAGGCCGGGGCGCCGACGCGACGGTCCTCGGTTTCCTCGAACTCGATGATATTGTCAATCTCGGTGCCCATGGCGATGTTGGTGACACGCTCCAGGATCACCTCGATCACCACCGGCACGCTGAACTTGGCCATCAGCTCCTCGGCCTGCTTGATGGCGCCGTCCAGCTCTTTCGGGCTGTGCACGCGGATCGCCTTGCAGCCCAGGCCCTCGACCACCTTGACATGGTCCACGCCGTAGCCCTGCGCCACCGGATCGCCCTCGGTGTTGATGTTCTCGAAGGACAGCTGCACGCAGTAGTCCATCTCGAAACCGCGCTGGGCCTGGCGGATCAGGCCGAGGTAGGAGTTGTTCACCACGATGTGGATGTAGGGCAGCTTGAACTGCGCACCCACGGCCAGCTCCTCGATCATGAACTGGAAGTCATAGTCGCCGGACAGGGCCACGATCTTGCGGCTCGGGTCGGCGGCACGCACGCCCAGCGCGGCGGGCACGGTCCAACCCAGCGGGCCGGCCTGGCCGCAGTTGATCCAGTGACGCGGCTTGTAGACGTGCAGCATCTGGGCGCCGGCGATCTGCGACAGGCCGATGGTGGTGACGTAGCAGACGTCCTTGCCGAAGGCCTCGACCATGCTCTGGTAGACGCGGTGCGGCTTCATCGGCACCTGGTCGAAGTCGGTCTTGCGGTGCAGGGTTTGCTTGCGCTCCAGGCACTCGCCGGCCCAGGCCTTGCGGTCGGCCAGCTTGCCGGCCGCCTTCCACTCCTTGGCGACCTGCACAAACAGTTCCAGCGCGGCCTTGGCGTCGGACACGATGCCGTAGTCGGGCGAGAACACGCGGCCGATCTGGGTGGGCTCGATGTCCACGTGCACGAACTTGCGGCCCTTGGTGTAGACCTCGACCGAGCCCGTGTGGCGATTCGCCCAGCGGTTGCCGATGCCCAGCACGAAGTCGGACGCCAGCATGGTGGCGTTGCCGTAGCGGTGGCTGGTCTGCAGACCGCACATGCCGGCCATCAGCGGGTGGTCGTCGGGGATGGTGCCCCAGCCCATCAGGGTGGGGATGACCGGCACGCCGGTGATCTCGGCGAACTCGACCAGCAGCTCGGAGGCGTCGGCATTGATGATGCCGCCGCCAGAGACGATCAGGGGGCGGGCCGATTCGTTCAGCATGCTCAGCGCCTTCTCGGCCTGGGCGCGCGTGGCGGCCGGCTTGTAGACCGGCAGCGGGGCGTAGGTCTCGGGATCGAACTCGATCTCGGCCATCTGCACGTCAAAGGGCAGGTCGATCAGCACCGGGCCGGGACGGCCGGAGCGCATCAGGTGGAAAGCCTGCTGGAAGGCGCGCGGCACCTGGGCCGGCTCGCGCACGGTGACCGACCACTTGGTCACGGGCTTGGAGATGGACTCGATGTCCACCGCCTGGAAGTCTTCCTTGTACAGGCGGGCACGCGGCGCCTGGCCGGTGATGCACAGGATCGGGATCGAATCGGCCTGGGCCGAGTACAGGCCGGTGATCATGTCGGTGCCGGCCGGGCCGGAGGTGCCGATACAGACGCCGATGTTGCCGGGGTTGGCGCGGGTGTAGCCCTCGGCCATGTGCGAGGCGCCTTCCACGTGGCGCGCCAGGATGTGGCTGATGGTGCCCTGCTTGCGCAGCGCCGCGTACAGCGGGTTGATGGCAGCGCCGGGCACGCCGAAGGCCTGTGTGACGCCTTCCTTCTCCATCACCCAGACGGCGGCTTCAATGGCTTTCATTTTGGCCATGGTGAGTACTCCTCGAATATCAATGCGATGGCGGACTGTAAAAATTCCGGCGCACTTGCGGAAGACGGCGGCAGTCCATAACATCTATTCCAGATCGGAATAAATAAGGCGTAAGTAATGGATCGTCTGCATGCCATGAATGTGTTTGTACGGGTGGTGGAAACCGGCAGCTTCTCGAAAGCCGCCAAGGAGTTCACCATCACCCAGCCCACCGTGACCAAGCTGGTGGCGGCTATCGAGGAGCGGCTGAAAGTGCGCCTGCTCAATCGCAACACGCGGGGCGTCAGCGTCACCGAATCCGGGGCGCTGTATTACGAGAAGTGCAAGGTCATCGTGCGCGAGGCGGAGGAGGCGGACAACATCGTGCGCCTGCGCCAGACCCAGGCGCAGGGGCTGCTGCGCATCGGCACCTCGGTGGCGTTCGGGCGGCGGGTGGTGACGCCGCTGGCGCTGGAGTTCATGGCCAAGCATCCGCAGGTGCAGCTGGATCTGAGCTTCGAAGACCGCTACACCGACCTGGTGGCCAACGGCATCGACCTGGCCATCCGCATGGGCAAGCTGGCCGATTCCACACTGGGCGCGCGCTTCCTGGGGGTCAATCCCTGGCTGATGGTGGCTTCGCCCAAGTACCTGCGCAAGCACGGCACGCCCAGGCAGCCGGCCGACCTGAGCCGGCATCCGGCCCTGATCTACAGCAGCGTGCTGGGCGACGACGTGTGGCGCATGACCACGCCCAAGGGGGAGACCGTGACCGTGCCGGTGGCTGGCCGGCTGCGCTCCAACAACCTGTCAGCTGTGCTGGCCGCCACGCGCAACGGCTTCGGGATCGCGGCCATGCCGCGCTATGTGGCGAGTGATTCGCTCAAGTCCGGCCACGTGGTGGAGGTGCTCAAGGGGCATGCGCTGCCGGAGCAGGAGATCCACGCCGTGTTTCCCTCCCCCAAGCTGGTGCCAGGCAAGGTGCTGGCTTTCATCGCCTTCATGCAGGCGCGGCTGGGCGAGCGGTGGTGGGACGACCTGCCCAAGGCCTGAGGCTTCTCTGCTGCGCGAACCGTTCGCGCAAGGCGAGGCCAGCCTACTCGGCCGCCGTGGCGGCAGCCGGCGCCGCAACCAGCTGCACAGCATGCGGGTTGGGCGGCATGGGGCGGCGCAGCTGGCCTGCGGGGCCCTGGCCTTCGCTCAGGGTATGCAGCTGGAAGCTGCCGCTGGCGTCCCACAGCCAGGTCTCGATGTAGGTGGCGCTGCCCATGCGCACCGGGGCAGGGAAGGGCGCGGCCTTGCGCACGGTGCGCTCGATCTCGGCCATGACCTCGGGGGCGTGCTCGGGCGCGCGCATCCAGTTCAGGCCGGTGAGGTTGCCGCGCTGGTCGACCTGGATCTCGAGCACGCCGATGGCGTACAGGAAGTGCGGCATCACTCCGTGGTAGATGCGCGTGCTGTTTTTCTCGTACAGGTGGTAGGCGGCGTCCACCCGGTAGTCCTGGGCCGTGTTGGCACTGGACAGGGGCCCCATCGGCGCTTGCGGCGGCAGGCTGGACAAGGCCGCTGCGTGCGGGGCGGGGACGGAGGCACTGGGCGGGGGGGAGGAAGCACAGCCGGCCAGCAGGGCCAGCAGCAGGACGCCGCCCAGGGCGGGCAGGAGATGAGGTGTGAAAGGGCGCATAAAGGGGCGCGGTCGGCGGATGGGTTGCACGGCGGTGCTTCTGCAATACGGGCAGGGCACACAATCATCGAAATGTGCCACAAACAGCGGCGCTTGTTACAAGTTATGACGTTTCCGGCGACGACCGGCCGTTGCACGGCGCGAATCTGTGCCGGCCTTGCAACAGGCCCCGGGCCTCTTGTCCGAGGCTGATGCCGCCGCGTGGGCCTTCGAACGCGTTTTCGCCGGACCGAGGCTGTCCGCTCCCATCGCCCGCGACCGGCCCGGGCATTTTTGTGAAATTGTCCGGACAGTTCAGAACGTCCGCACAGCAGTCGGCTCCGGGTTACCGCCGGATTACGGCGGCACAATGCGCGCTGGAGACATTTGCATGAGCCATCCCGATCCCCGTACCCAGCCGCGCGAGTTCCTGAACCATCTGTACCAGGCCGCCGTGCGGCGCGCCCTGCCCCTGCACAACACCGCGGCCCATCTGCCCCAGCCGCCCAAGGGACGCACCATCGTCATCGGGGCGGGCAAGGCCGGCGGTGCCATGGCGCAGGCTGTCGAGGCGCTGTGGCCGGCCGACGCACCGCTGTCGGGCCTGGTCGTGACCCGTTACCACCACACGCCGCCGCGCCCGGCCGGCCTGCCGCAGCGCATCGAAGTCGTCGAGGCCTCGCACCCCGTGCCCGATGCCGCCGGCATGGCCGCGTCGCAGCGCATCCTGCAGCTGGTACAGGGCCTGACGGCGGATGACCTGGTGCTGTGCTTGATCTCGGGCGGCGGCTCGGCCCTGCTGACGCTGCCGGCCGAGGGGCTGACGCTGGAGGACAAGCAGCGCATCAACAAGCAGCTGCTCGCCAGCGGCGCCAATATCGGCGAGATGAACTGCGTGCGCAAGCATCTCTCGCGCATCAAGGGCGGCCGCCTGGCCGCGGCCTGTGCCCCGGCCCAGGTGGTGACGCTGACCATCAGCGACGTGCCGGGGGATGATCCATCGGTGATCGCCAGCGGACCGACCGTGCCCGATGCCACCACCTGCGCCGACGCGCTATCAATCTTGAAGCGCTATCGCATCGAGGTGCCGACGCCCGTGCTGGCGGCGCTGGAGCGGGGCGAGCTCGAGACGCCCAAGCCCGGCAGTCCGATCTTCAATGGCCACCGCGTGAACATGATCGCCACGCCACAGCAGTCGCTGGAGGCCGCGGCCGCGGCCGCGCGCGCGGCCGGCCTGAATGCCTACGTCCTGAGCGACGAGATGGAAGGTGAATCGCGCGAGGTGGGCAAGGTCCACGCCGCGCTGGCACGCGGCGTGGCCCAGCGCAATCAGCCCTTTGCCAAGCCCTGCGTCATTCTCAGCGGTGGCGAGACGACCGTCACGGTGCGCCCGGTGCCCGCCGGCGAGGCGCGCGGCAAGGGCGGCCGCGCCGGTGAGTTCTGTCTCGGACTGGCGTTGGCGCTGCAGGGCCAGCCCGGCGTCTGGGCGCTGGCCGCCGACACCGACGGCATTGACGGCATGGAGGAGAACGCCGGTGCCTGGGTCGAGCCCGGCACGCTGGCGCGTGCCCAGGCGCTGGGGATGAAGGTGGAGCGCTACCTGGACCGCAACGATGCCTACGGCTATTTCCAGGCCCTGGGCGACCTGGTGGTGACCGGGCCCACGCACACGAATGTGAACGATTTCCGGGCCTTGCTGGTGCTTTGAGGCGGTTTCGCGCGCATTTCGTGCGCGATGTTTGATTTTGCTCAAGGCCGAGGCCGGCCGGC
>JAJZUZ010000030.1:11135-19080 GCA_021845965.1 Pseudomonadota bacterium
TGATGTCGGCCGGGATTGCAATGGCGCGGATGCCCTTGCCGTCTTCCCGGTGCGCCGCGAAGATGCGCACTTCATCGCACTCCATGATCAGGTCCACCGAGCCATCGGGGTTGGTCCGCTTGATCTGGTAGCGCTGTACAAAACTCTTGTCGCGCCACTCGGCCACGTGCACGTGGATCTGCAGCGTGTCGCCATAGCTGGCGGTCTTGACGAAGCGCGCGTGCGTGTCGACCAGCGGCGTGCCGATCAGGCCCGTGGTTTTCTCCGTCTCGTGCCAGGGCGGTACGCCGCACTGGATGAAGAAGTGGCGCGAGGCGGCGTCGATCCAGCGGAAGAAATTGGGGAACCAGACGATGCGTGCCGGGTCGCAATCGCCGAACTCCACGCGTTGGGTGTAGATGACGGTGCGGGCAGGGGAAGAGGTCGTGTCGGTCATGGCGGAAAACGAGGCCCTCCGTGGCTGGGAGGGAGGTTGGAGGATGTGGGTCAGTCGCCGGTGATGTGGCGCTCCCTGATCAGCTGGCCGAAGCGCCGGGAGTCCTCGGCCGCCCGGGCGGCAAACTGCTGGGGCGACATGGGGACGGCCTCGCCGCCGAGGGCGGCGATGCGTTCTTTCACGGTGGAATGGTCGAGGATGCGGTTGATCTCGGTGTTCAGGCGGGTGATGGCGGCGGCCGGCGCGCCGGCGGGGGCATAGAAGCCGAAATAGGTGTCCGCATCGAAGCCCTTGAGGCCGGCCTCGTCCACGGTGGGGACGTTGGGAAAAAGCGGCGAGCGCCGGGGGCTGCCCACGGCCAGCAGCTTCAGGCGGCCGGCGCGCACGTGCGACAGGCCGATACCCGGGTCGAAGGCAAAGTCGATCTGGCCGGCCAGCAGGTCGTTGAGCGCGGGCGCCGCGCCGCGGTAGGGGACATGCACGGCGTAGGTGCCGGTCATGCGCTTGAACATCTCGGTCGCCAGATGCGGCGCGCTGCCATTGCCCGGCGAGCCGTAGGACAGCCGGCCGGGATGGGCCTTGAGGTAGGCGACGAAATCACGCGTGCTGGCCACCGGCAGGCCCGGCCTGGCGACCAGGAACACGGCCACGCGCGCGACCGAGGCCACCGGCGTGATGTCCCGGGCCGGATCAAAGGGCATCTTCGGGTAGAGGTGCGGATTGACCGCCACCATGCCGCCCGAGCTCATGAGCAGGGTGTAGCCATCGGCCGGCGCCTTGGCCACGGCCTCGCCGCCGATGTTGCCGCCGGAGCCGGCGCGGTTCTCCACCACCACCGGCTGGCCCAGCGCGTCCTGCAGGGGCGCGGCCACCATGCGCGCCAGCACATCGGCCACGCCGCCGGGCGGGAAGTTGACGATCACCTTGACCGGCTTGCTGGGCCAGGTCTGCGCGTGCGCCAGCGGCAGGCCACCGGTCACGGCGGCCAGGCCCAGCAGCACCGTGGCGCGACGCACGAGGCGGGTCACGGCGGGACGGGCACGTCGCGTGAAGGATGAGCGCTCGGCCATCGACAGTGGGGCGCGCGCTAGCCCATGCGGCCGGGCAGCCACAGGGCGATGGCCGGGAAGGCGACCAGGATCAGCAGGCGCAGCAGATCGGTGCCGATGAAGGGCAGCACGCCGCGGAAGATCTGGGTGAAGCTCACCTCCTGCACCACGCTCTTGATCACGAACACATTCATGCCCACCGGCGGATGGATCAGGCCCAGCTCCACCGTCATCACGATGATGACGCCGAACCAGATCGGGTCGAAGCCCAGCTGCAGGATGAGCGGGAAGATGATGGGCACCGTCAGGATGATCATGGCCATGGCATCCATCAGGCAGCCCAGCACCAGGTACATGCCCATGATGATGGCCAGCAGCGCGTAGCGGCCCAGGCCCAGGCCGGTGAGGAATTCGGTCACCTTCTGCGGCGTCTGCGTGATGGTCAGGAAATAACCGAACAGCAGCGCGCCGATGAGCACCGTGAACACGGCGGCCGAGGTGCGTGTGGCCTCCAGCAGCGCTTCGCGGATCTGCGCCAGGTTCAGGCGGCGGCGCACCACGCCCAGGATGAAGGCCCCCACTGCGCCCATGCCACCCGCTTCGGAGGGCGTGAACAGGCCGCCATACAGGCCGCCGATGACGAACACGAACAGCGCCAGCGGGGCCCACACGTCCTTCAGGCTGGCCAGGCGCTCACCCCAGGACTTGCGCTCGCCGGCCGGCAGGAAACCCGGCTTGGCCATGACGATGAGCGAAATGGTCAGGATGTACATGCTGATGGCCAGCACGCCCGGCACCACGCCGGCCATGAAGAGCTTGCCGATGTCCTGCTGCGTCAGGATGGCGTAGACCGCCAGCACGGTGGAGGGCGGGATCATGATGCCCAGCGTGCCGCCGGCGGCGATCACGCCGGTGGCGAAGGACTTGGGGTAGTTGTAGTGGCGCATCTCGGGATAGGCCACCTTGGAGAAGGTGGCGGCGGTGGCCACCGAGGAGCCGCAGATGGCGGCGAAGCCGCCGCAGGCCAGCACCGTGGCCACGCCCAGGCCGCCGCGCAGGTGGCCCAGAAAGGCGTTGGCCGAGCGGAACAATTCGCGGCTGACGCCCGAGATGGAGACGAATGCGCCCATGAGCATGAACATGGGAATGACGCTGAAGCTGGAGTCGGTCACCGTGCGCATGGTGGTCTGCCCCACCATCTTGAGCGCCGGCTCCAGGCCCACGATGTAGCCATAGCCGGTCACGCCTACCAGGCCCATGGCCATGCCCACCGGCACGCGCAGCAGCATGAGGACGAACAGGGAAACAAAGCCGATGCCGGCTACAAGATCGGTATTCAAGACGACGTCCTCTTCTTATTCGCTGGTGTGTTCTTCGGGATGATCTTCGATCAGCTCGGGGGAGAAGATCAGGCGCCAGCTGCGGATGGAGATCAGGATGACCGCAGCGATATCACCCAGCCAGGCGACGGCGAAGAAGGGCCAGACCGGCAGGTGCAGGTCGTAGGTGAGCACGTTGTCGCGGTAGGTGACCAGCACCTTGTCCAGCAGCGTGTAGGTCTGCACGATGACCACGAACAGCAGGACCAGGGTGGCGACGATGTCGATGTAGCGCCGGGTGCGCTTGCTGCCGGCGCTCCACAGCAGGTCCACCGTGATGTGGGTGCCGCGGTAGCTGGTGGCGGCAATGCCCCAGAAGATCAGGATGCCCAGCAGCAGGTTGCCGAAATCGTAGGCGTCCGGGATCGAGGTGGCGAATAACTTGCGCAGGATCACTGCGACGAAGATGTTGAGGGCGACCAGGCCGACGAAGATGGCGGCGGTCCATTCGATCGTGTCGATGACACGATCCATTGCATTGCGCTTCACGCGGAACTCCAGGAACGATGAGCCAGGGCAGCGGGCGGCGCGCACGTGGCACCGCCCGCCGGTCGTGCGATTACATCGCCGCCTTGTACTTGACCAGTTCCTTCTTCAGGCCGTCGAGCACGGCCTTGGGATCCTGGCCGGTCTTGGCCTTCACCTGCTGGCCCCACTGCGCCTCCAGCGGTGCGACGGCCTTGCGCCACTCGTCCATCTGGGCGGGCGTGAGCTTGTAGACCTCGTGGCCCGGCATGGCGGCCAGCTTGGCATGGCCGCCGTACTCGAAATCAGCCCAGCTGCTGGCGACCTTCTCGGCCCACTCGGTCGTGCAGTGGTCGTCGATCACCTTCTTCTGCGCCGGCGACATGGCGTCGTACTTGGCCTGGTTCATGACCCAGACGAAAGGCGTCACGTACAGCGGCACGTCCATGTGGTAGCTCACCACCTTGTCAATGCCGAACAGCGGGATGGAGCCCCAGGGGAAGGTCACCGCATCAGCGACGCCGCGCTCGATGATCTCGCGCACTTCGGGAGCGGAGGACTGCACGTTGGTGCCGCCCAGCATGGTGATCATCTGGCCGATGGTGTCGGTGGCCGGACGCACCTTCATGCCCTTGATGTCGCCGGGGACGACGATCTTCTTGCGCGAATGGAAGGTGCCGGGGTCGTGCACGAAGGCGAAGCAGAACTTCACGTCCTTCATTTCCTTGGCCGCGTAGCTGCGGTACCAGGCGTCGATGGCTGCCGAGCCGCTCTTGCCGTTGGAGAACAGGAAGGGCAGGGACGAGCCGGCGAAGATGGGGAAGCGGCCCGGCTGGTAGCCCGGGTTCACGTAGGCGAAGTCGGCGATGCCGTCGCGCGCCATGTCGTAGTGGTCAAAGGCCTTGCCCAGCTGCTGCGCCGGGAACATGGTGGAGGTGATGGTGCCGCCGGAAGCCTTCTTGATGTCCTCGCCCCAGGCGATCAGGGCCGGGTTCAGCGGGTGCTGGGCCGGCACCCAGCTGGAAAAGCGCAGTTGCACCGGTTTGTCCTGGGCCTGGGCCGGGGCGCAGGCCAGCGCTGCGGCGGCGGCGACGCCAGCGACAGTGAGGGCGAGCTTGCTGCTGAAGCGGCGGAGTTGTTGGTCTTTCATGGTCTCCTCTTTCTCGGTGGTTGAAGATGATTGCTGATTCTGCCTCGATTCACCCCTGAACTTCTTGTGGTCTTGTCCTCTCGTAAACCCTGTAAGTGACTCTACGTGGAACCGGCGCGCCGGCGCACCCAGCGGATCGGCTGTTCCTTGAGCGGCCGTGCCGGCGCGCCGTGCTGCAGCAGGGCGCGGTCCAGGGCCTTGCCCGCGTCATCGGCCAGCGCGGCCTGCCGCGCAGCGGCAATCGCTGCCACCCGCGCCTCGTCGCTCGCGAAATGGCCGGCCACGGCCAGGTGCTGTACCACGTGCAGCAGGTTGTCCTTGCCGCGCTCATTGGTGCTGCCATAACCCTTGATCAGGCGGCCGCACTGGGCGATCTCGTAGCCGCTGGCCCAGTGGCGCGCCGTCGTGGCGACGACCGCATCCAGCCATTGCGCGATCAGCGCCTGCTCGGTGGCAAACCGGCTGCCCAGCGGGCGCAGTCGCTTGCACGACGCCAGGGTGCGCAGGGCCAGCATGCCGAAGACCGAATGCGTGCCCACCTTCAGCGGCAGGGCCCAGGGCGTCTTGCCGGCCAGCACACGCTTGCGGTCCCACGCCAGCACGCGTTGTGCCAGCCCTTGGGGCAACAGCGCGGCGAATTCGGGCGCGCCCGGCTTGAAGTGGTCATAGACCTTGAGCAGGTCGGCCTCCTGCAGCTTGACCTCGGCGCGCACGCGCTGCCAGCGGCTGGCGCGGCTCTTGAGATCGGCCACGCGGATGATGTCGTCAAAGGCCATCCACAGCGCCAGCCAGCGCGCCATCTCGCGCGTCACGGCCCAGCCGCGCGTGCCCTGCGGGTCGCGGGTCCGTTCGGCCTGCAGCACCTGCCCCAGGCGCTCCAGGTAGCGCTGCGCATAGGCGGCGTTCTGGTATTCCACCAGGCGCGCGTGGCCGAGGGCGATGAGCTCGTGCAGCACGGCGGGGAACTGGGCGGCCGCGGCAGCCGGCAAGGCCGGTACCGCGGCGGCCGGGCTCACCGGCTTGACCGGCGCGGCCAGCACCCGCTCGATGAACTGCGCCTGGGTGCGCTGTGCCTGGATGGCCTCGAAGCCGAGCGCGAAGCCGCGCAGGCTGGCCTTGGCGCCGCCGCCGCTGCCCTGCAGGATGGCCTCGTAGTCGGCGCGCGCCATGGGCAGCAGGCCGCTGGCAGCGATGCAGCCCAGCATGACGGCGCTGACCACGGTACCGGCCTGGCGCGTGAGCTCGGCCATGTCCAGCACGTGGTGGGCGCGGCTGTGCGCGGCCACGAGCCGGACCAGCTCGGGCGTGTCGCGCCGTCCGTCGCCCATCTGCATCTTTTCCATGGTGGTCAAGGTGCGCGCGGAGGACGTGAGCACCAGTGTGCGTTCGGCGCTGGCGTGGCCCAGGCCGATCTGGCGCACGGTCTCGAGCAGCTCGCTGGAGACCAGCGCGTCCAGGCGCCCCGGCACGGGGTACAGGCCGAGCACGGGACGCTTGCCGCCGAGTTCCTCCTGCCTGACCGGGAAGACTTCGAGGTAGTAGGTGGTGGCGCCGGTGCGCTGCGCCACCCCGGGGATGGAGGTGGCCTGCACCGGGTAGCCGGCGTGGCGCGCGGTCTCGACCAGCCATTCGGTCAGGACGCCGCCGCCTTCGCCGCCGAGGGCGCAGAGGAGGAGGGATGTCGGTTGTTGTTGGCTCATGTCTTTTGTCTCTGTTTCTGTTCCTGGCGGAGCGCGGCTTTTTGTGTCTCCGACGGGTTTCTTGCCCCCCACTCTCCCCCCCGCCCCTCTCTACCCCCGCCGGGGTAGAGAGGGGAGCCTGGATTTGGTCTCAGGTTTCTGGACAGGCTTCTATGGAGCGGGGCGTCGCCACTGTTGCTGGTGAGCTGAGATTTCTGGCTTACGGTCGTAGTAAAGGGCTCCGTCTTTGCATGCCAACGACAGCGGCCACTGCGCGGCCTACTGCGGGCGAGACAGGAGAGGTGCGGGGCGTCTTTGTCTTTTGTCTCGTGACTGGCCGGCGCAGCCGCCAGCCGTGGAGCGCTGATTCGTGCGAGTTCTCTACGACCGCAGGCTCGCCAATCTAGGATCGCTTGGATGTGCGCGACTTTCCGCGCCGTAGCAGCGTAGCCGGAGGCAAGCCACCCAATCGAGGCTCCCCTCTCTACCCCGGCGGGGGTAGAGAGGGGCGGGGGGGTGAGAGGGGGGCTACAAAAGTGAAAAACCACAAACCACCTCAGCCTTACGCAGGTTGCAGCACGCGAACGACAGAACGGCGCAGGCCAGCCAGAAGCCGCTCATACCAGGAAGGGTTCTGCACGACTTCAGCGCGGTAGAAGGAGGGACACAGCGTCGCCGCATGCGCATTGGCCCCGCACAAGCCGCATCCGACGCAACCATCAATGACGGTGGCCACCGGATCCACCTTGAGCGGATCCGGGTTGTCCTTGAGCGTCAGGGTGGGGCAGCCGGAGAGGCGGATGCAGGCATGGTCGCCGTTGCAGACGTCCTCGTCCACGCCGTACTTCACGCGCTCGACGCGCTTGCCCTGCTTGAGCAGGCTGGCCAGCCAGGGCTTGATGCGGCGCTGGCGTTCCAGCTGGCACTCGCCCTCGGCCACGATGACCTTGAGGCCGTTGAAGTCGGAGGTGAAGGCCTCGACCAGGGTCTTGCGCACGTGCTCGACTTCGTAGGTGGTGACGGTGCGCAGCCACTGCACGCCCAGGCCCTTGAGCGTGCTCTCGATGGTCTGGTTGGTGTGCACCACGCTCTCGCGCTTGTCGATCGCACCGGCCTTGGCGGCCTCGTCCGGCGTGGAGATGATGTCCTGCGTGCCGGTGGCCGAGGTGTAGCCGTTCTTGAAGATCAGCAGCACGGCATCGTCGCCGTTGAAGAGGGCGCTCTGCACGCCGGTCAGCAGGCCGTTGTGCCAGAAGCCACCGTCGCCCATGACCGAGAGCACGCGCCGGTTCATTACCGGCGAGACGCCGGCGCGGCTGGCGAGCGACATGCCATAGCCGAGGATGGAATGGCCAAAGGAGAAGGGCTCGAAGGTGGCCAGCGCATGGCAACCGATGTCGGCCGCCACATGCACCTGGCCCACCTGTTCCTGCGCGAGCTTGAGCGCGGAGAACACCGGCCGCTCGGGGCAGCCGATGCACATGCCGGGCGGACGCGCCGGCAGGGGCTGGCCCAGGTCCTGGGCAATGGCGGCGCGGCGCTCGCGGTTGCCGGCCAGCCAGTCGGGCACGGTGGCGGGCAGCAGTTCGCTGCGGTACCGGCGCAGGAACTTCTCCAGGCCGCCGGCCATGAGCTCGGCCGAGTACTCGCCGGCCAGGGCCAGCATGTCCTTGCCGTGCAAGGGCGTCTGGATGTCGGCGCGGCGCAGCAGCGTGGCCAGCTCCTGCTCGATGTACTCGGGCTGGCCCTCTTCCATCATCAGCACGGCGCGTTTGCCGACGCAGAAT
>JAJZUZ010000214.1 GCA_021845965.1 Pseudomonadota bacterium
TGTGCTGCGGTGCGCCATCGGATACCTGCCAGGGCAAGTGTTGCTATCGAAGCAATAGCGACTGTAAGTTGTTGATTTTTAATGGATTAAATCTTTGCTTTTTTGGCGGGCATTTTGAGAAAAGCCTTGATTTTCAAGGCTTCGGAGCCTTCCGGAGCCAACTATCAACAAAGTTATCCACAGAATCGCTGAATTCTTTTCAAACCCTTTCCAGATCAAGCACTTAGCGCAGCTTTCGCAGGCTTGACTGAAGAATTTGTCCCAAGTTGTCCTGCTAGTCTCTGGTACATGCCCCAGCAGCTCCCCGTCCTGGTCCAGACGCCGGCACACAGCCAGGTGGGCGGCACGCTGAGCTACCTGAGTGAGGCGGCACTTCCTGCCGGAACCTTGGTGCGCGTGCCGCTGGGCCGGCGCGAGACTCTGGGGATCGTCTGGGATGCGGCAGCACCGGACCAGCCCGACATCGAGGCCAGCCGCCTGCGCCCGGTTGCTGCGGCGCTGGCGGCACTGGCACCACTCACACCGGCCTGGCGCCAGCTGGTCAACTTTGCGGCCAGCTACTACCAGCGCGCCGCCGGCGAGATTGCCCTGGCTGCGCTGCCACCCCAGTTGCGCGAGCTCAACAGCGAACAGCTGGCGCGGCGCCTGAAACGCCCGCCGCCGGTGGCTGGCCCGGCCGAGCCCCCCGCCAGCCCCGTCACGCTGACGGACGAGCAATGCGCCGTACTGGCGCAGATCGATGCCCAGGCCGGCCCCTTCCTGCTCTTTGGCGCCACCGGCAGCGGCAAGACCGAGGTCTACCTGCGTTGCGTGCAACAGCTGCTGGAACACGACCCCGAGGCCCAAGCCCTGGTGATGGTGCCCGAGATCAACCTCACGCCGCAGCTGGAAGAACGTTTTGCCGCACGTTTCGGCGCCGAGGTGGTCGTCTCGCTGCACAGCGGTATGACCAATCCGCAGCGGCTCAAGAGCTGGCTGGCCGCGCACAGCGGCGCCGCACGCATCGTGCTGGGCACGCGCATGGCGGTGTTTGCCTCCATGCCGAAGTTGCGGCTGATCGTGGTCGACGAGGAACACGACCCCAGCTACAAACAGCAGGAAGGCGCGCGTTACTCGGCACGCGACCTGGCCGTCTACCGCGGCAAGCTGGAAAACGCCAAGGTCATCCTGGGTTCGGCCACGCCTTCGCTGGAGAGCTGGCACCACAGCCGCCCGGCGGCCGAGGGTGGGCGTTATGTGCGCCTGCTCATGCCCAGCCGCGTGGGCGAACAGGCGCAGTTGCCCCTGGTACGCCGCGTGGACATGAACCACCAGCCCAAGCACGCCGTGTTCTCGCCGCCGCTGCTGGAGGCCATCAAGGCCCGCATCGCCAAGGGCGAGCAGTGCATGGTGTTCCTGAACCGGCGCGGTTATTCACCCGTGCTGCACTGCGCCGAGTGCGACTGGAAAAGCGAGTGTCCGCACTGCAGCGCCTACCGCGTCTTCCACAAGATCGACCGCACCCTGCGTTGCCACCACTGCGGCTACACCGAACGTGTGCCGCGCGCCTGCCCCGGCTGCGGCAGCCCCGACATCCGCCCCATGGGGCGCGGCACCGAGAAGCTGGAAGAACAGCTGGCCGAGCTGCTGGCCGACGTGCGCCGGCCGGACGGTGAACCCGTGCGCATCGTGCGCATCGACGCCGACACGACGAAGCTCAAAGGGGAGCTGGAAGCGCAGCTGGCCCAGGTCCACAGCGGCGAAGTGGACGTACTGGTGGGGACGCAGATGATCGCCAAGGGCCATGACTTCCGCCGCATCACCCTGGTGGCCGCCGTCAACCCCGACAATGCGCTCTTCTCCAGCGACTTCCGCGCGCCCGAGCGCCTGTTCAGCCTGCTCATGCAGGCGGCCGGCCGCGCCGGCCGCGACGCCGGACTCGGTGCGCAGAGCGAGATGTGGGTCCAAACCCACCACCCCACCCACCCGCTGTACGAGAACCTGAAGAAGCACGACTACCCGGGCTTCGCCGCCGGGCAGCTGCAGGAACGCGAACAGGCCGGTCTGCCGCCCTACAGCTTCCAGGCCCTGGTGCGCGCGGAAGCGCGCACACAGGAGACCGCGCAGGCCTTCCTCAACGCCGCCAGCGCCCTGGGCAGCGAAACGGCTGCGGAGCTGAACGTCACGCTCTACCCGGCCGTGCCCATGAGCGTGCAGCGCGTGGCCAATGTGGAGCGCGCGCAGATGCTGCTCGAGTCACCCTCACGTGCGGCGCTGCAGCGCTTCCTCGCGGGCTGGCATGACACGCTGCACGCGGTGCGGCAAGGTCCGGAAGGCAAGGGATTGATCCGCTGGGCGGTGGACGTGGATCCGCTGACGATCTGAAAGCGTGCCGGCTCAGCGTGGTTCCGGGCAACCCGTCGCCGGCGCCGCGAGCGCTTCGCAGGCCGAGCCGGTACGCCGGCATTGGCCGCCCTCGTCCAGCCAGGCATGGGCATGGCCCGCGCAGCCCACCTGGCACAAAACGCGGAGTGCCGACGCCGGCGGTGTTGCCAATGTCGCGCCCGTGCGCCCGGCCGGCGTAGCCGGCGGCCCCAGCCCCCAGAGCCAGGCCGTGCGGTTCACCAGCAGGGCGGCCCGCAAACGCAGGTTGTCGGCCTCCAGCCGCGCCAACCGCGCGCTGACACCTCGCTGCACCTCACCCAGATAACGCAACAGCACCCCATGCTCGTGCTGCAGTTCAGCCAGCGGCGCAGACCCGGTGCCGGGCGTCTCCATGGAACTCATGACGCCTACTGCATCCGCCCTGGTGTGGGCAGCCAGGTGCGCACCGGCGTTTCGGCGGCCGCGCCAGGGCGGTCCGGCAGGCCGACGGCCAGCGCGCCCCATTCGTGGCACAGGCGCAGCAGCACGATGCGAAACTGTTCGTTCAGGCCGCGGTGGCTGCGCAACTGGTCCAGGTTGTGCCGGATCTTCAGGGCCATCAACATGCGGCGGTTGGCGCAAATAGCCTGCGCGTGGCCTGTCATCAGGGCCAACGTGCCTGCCAGCAAGGCCTCGGCACGAGGCAGGGCGTATTCCTCGTCGGCATCCGGCTTGATATCGGTATCCATTTTTCCAGCTCCTCGGGTTGGCAGGTCAGCACCTTGACGGTGCACGGTGAGCTGGCTTCCGTCGAGCGGACCCGGATCTGGTGGCTGGCCGCGCCATTATATGAGAATTATTCTCATTTGCAAACGGTACAGCCGGGCGCTTGCCGCCGGCAAAAGAACGCGGCCGGCGGAACCTCAGTCCCCGCCGGCCGCTGCTCCTTGACCGGCGTACCGGTCAAGCTGCCCCGTCACGCCAGATCGAAACGATCCAGGTTCATCACCTTGGTCCAGGCCGCTACGAAGTCCTGGACGAACCTCTGCTGGCCGTCCGCCTGGGCATAAACCTCGGCCAGGGAGCGCAGCACGGAGTTGGAGCCGAACACCAGGTCGACGCGCGTGCCGGTCCACTTGACGGCGCCGGTCTTGCGGTCGCGGCCCTCGAAGCGG
>JAJZUZ010000215.1 GCA_021845965.1 Pseudomonadota bacterium
TCGCCGGCGGACTCTGGAACTTCGGGCGACTGCCGCGCAGCTTGGCGCGCGCCAGACTGCACTGCATCGATGCCGCCGAATCCCTGCGCGAACTCGACGGATACAGTCGCCTGGTTGTTCATCCGGGATTCTTCCAACGATTGTTCGACCAGGGGCGCGAGCAGGCGCAGCGCTGGATGCGCGAGCACGGCGCTGCGGTCGGGCAGCGATCGAGCATGCCAGTCTGAGCGCTGGCGCCAGGACCCCACAGGCAGGACTCGAAGCTGCCATCGTCCTGACACCTTGCGCCAGTAATGTAAGGAGGCCGCTGGTCGGCTTGCCGGGAAGGACACTCATCGAGGGGCCATGATCCATCGAATTCTCTGCTGCGCATGGCTGCTGGGCGCTGTGCCTTCCGCTGCACAGGTCGCACCGTTGTCGGCCGTTCTGCCCAGTGGCAGGCTGCTGACACCAGTGGGTCGGGCGCGCGCGACCGCGAATTTTCCGACGCAGGTCGTCGTGACGCAGCGGGGCGTCGCCGTGCTCGAGGGGGGCGCGGCGCGGCAGCAGGAGCTGAGTGTGTTCGCCGTCAGCGACTTGCGGCCGATCGGGAGCATCACGGCAATGCGCGGCTCCGCTGGGCATGCCGCAGCACCGGGCGCGACGCAAGCGCCGAGACAAGGACCGACGGGCCCATCGCGGCCCGGTGTGCTCCCCGACCAAAGCCTGTTCCAGGGCCTTGCGGCCGGCCCCGACGGCACGCTCTATGTGGCCGGAGGCGACAGCGACGATCTGCTCGCTCTGCGCCAGCACGGGGGCGAACTTCGCCTGCTGCGCCGCTATTCCTTGCATTGGCAGTCATTCCCGCGCCACCAGTATCCCTATGAATACGCAGGCAGCTGGGGCCAGTCGCGGCACTTCTATCCCGACAGCGTGGCGATCGGGCCGCACGGCAGGCATGCGTATGTCGCGGGCATGCTCGCGAACAGCCTGGCGCGCGTCGACCTGGGCGACGGGCGCGTGGATTATCTGAATGTCGGCAGCTATCCGTTCGCGGTAGTCCTCGCCGATCATGAAAGGCGCCTTGTGGTCAGCGACTGGGGAGGCAACCATGTCGTCGTCATCGACCGCGAGCGCTGGAAGGTGTTGGGTAACGTGACGGTCGGGCCGAGCCTGGGCCCGCGCAGCACCGTCGCCGGGGCGCATCCCACGGCGCTAGCCGCGCAGCCCGGCACAGCGTGGGTGTGGGTCGCCGACTCCAATCTAGACCGGATCGTCGCCGTGGACACGGTTCGGCGCAAGGTCGTGCACGTGATCGACGATGCACCCTACGCCGGCGCGCCACCCGGCTCCTACCCGGACGGCTTGGCAGTCGCCGGCGGCAAGCTGTTCGTGGCCAACGCCGGCAACGACGATGTGGCTGTCTATGACCTCGCCGACGGGCACAGGCTGGCATTGATTCCGACCGCGTGGTACCCGAGCGCGCTCGCGGTGGCAGGCAATGCGTTGTACGTGGTCAACGCTAAAGGCCTGGGCAGCGGACCGAACCTGCAGCACCAATGGGTCGGCGATGCGATGCACGGCCTGCTGGAGAGTGTCGATCTGCGCAACCTTCCCGCGCACGCCGGTGCCTGGACCCGTACGGCCCTGCACGACGATGGATTCGATGCGGCAACACGCTCCGAACTGGAGCGCGACAACGCACGCGCTACGGCATGGCTCCATGCGCACATCCACCACGTGGTCTTCATCCTGCGCGAGAACAAGACTTTTGACGAAGAGCTCGGTGCCTATGCGCCGGCGCGCCGCTGGGCTGATCCGGCGTTGGCGCTGTATGGCCCACGCGAACTGCCCAATCTGTTCGCCCTGCTCGGGCGTGCGGCGTTGTTCGTCGACTTCTACGCCGACGGCGAGGTGACCTCGCAGGGACATCAGTGGACCACCGCGGCATCGGACTCGGATTTCGTGCAGCGCACCTGGCCGCTGTACTACTCGGACCGAGGCCTGGTCGCCAACTCGGGCTGGACGCAGTCGCTCGTGCCCGGCGCGAAGGGGGCGCGCAATCCCTACTCCATCTACAGCAATCTGTCCGTGCTCGGGCACTGGAGCAATCCCTGGGTCAGCTATCCCGGACGGCTGTTCCTGTTCAACGACCTGCTCGAACACGGCGTGAGCTTCGAGGATTTCGGCGAGTTCGCGTCGCGAAGCAGAATCGGCGGCATCTCTGCGGCCATGCGCGAGCACCTGGCTCTGGACTATCCAGCCTGGGACCGCCTGATCCTGGACACCGGCCGCGCCAAGGTGTTCACGAACTGGGTACACGCCCATGCGCAGCGGCTTCCCACTGTGCTGTACATCTGGCTCCCCGACGACCACACGGCGGGGCAGGCGCCGTGCCAACCCAGCCCGGCCAGTTACGTCGCTGACAATGACGAGGCGACGGCGCAGGTGATCCACACGCTGTCGACCCTCCCCGCGTGGCGGCATACGCTGGTGCTGCTCACCGAGGACGATGCACAGTCCGGCGCGGATCATATCGACGCCCATCGCACCTTCGCAGTGGCGGCAGGACCCTGGGTGGCTCCCGGGACAGTAGTCACGCGCCACTTCTCCCAGGTAGATCTGCTGCGGACCATCGAGGCCGTCGCCCGTGTCGGGCCGATGTCGCAATGGGATGCCAACGCGCGTGTGCTGGGCGGGATCTGGGCAGCACGTCCCGACTTGCGCGTGCTTCCCGTGCTGCCGCGCATGCCACTGCGACGCAATCCCGGCGTGTGCGCGAAAGGCTCCCCATTCGCTCACCTTCCGCTGGCCATCGCTGCGGGTGCGGGGGCCGCGGCCATGCATACGGGGGTGACCGATGAGCTCTACCGGCCGACGATCTTGATGGCCATCTCTGGACCGCAGCAGATGCGCCAGCAATGGCTCGCGGTAAGGGGCGCAGCCGCTTACGCGGCGCAGCTGCGGCACATCCGGCAACTCGCCGCCCGCGAGCGCCGGCCCCTGGCGAGTCTGATTGCCGGGGCCGGTACGCACGACCACTGACACCGAGGGAGCGGCAGCGCCCGGCCATGGCATGTCATGGGCGCGTAATTCCGCCGAGCGAGCATGGGACGCAAGCTCCCCCGCCCCCGCCGCAATGACCGCCGCCCTGCCGCATCGCCGCAACCATGCTGCTGCTGCAGATGCTGCTGTGGTTCGTACTGCCCTGGCTCGTTCGCGAGCGCCCGGCCTGGGGCCTGCTGCTGCCGCCCGCATGCCTCGTCACACTGACCTTGTGGGCCCTGATCCACGAGTGCATGCACGGGGTGCTCGACCCCAGCGCCGCGGTGAACCGGCGCTGGGGTCGCATGTTGTCGTGGTGCTTCGGCGCACCCTACGCGCTACTGCGGACCGGGCACTTGCTGCACCAGCGCTACAACCGCCGGCCGCAGGATGCCAGCGAGGTGTGCGGGAGCGACCGTTCTCGCGCCGAGGTGCTGCGCTACTACGCCTGGTTGCTCGGCGGCCTGTACCTGACCGAACTGGCCGGCAATGCC
>JAJZUZ010000031.1:0-11093 GCA_021845965.1 Pseudomonadota bacterium
GCTCGGCCGCACTCCAGGAGCCGCCCAGGGTCTTGATGGCCTGGGTCGCCTGCGCTGCGGTCGGCAGCTGCAGCCGTGCCAGTTCGTGGCCGCAGTAGCGCGTGAAGTAGGCGATGTCGGTCGGGTGGTCGGCGGGCAGGCCCTGGGCACGGATCTCGTTGGCAAAACCGTGGCGGCGGAAATGTTCCATGGTGCGCGCCTGGGTGGCATTGGCCTGGGGGTTGAAGGCCGTGCCCGGCTTGGGTTCTACCAGCAGGCAGGGCACGCCGCGGCGGCCCAGCTCCAGCGCGAGCATCAGGCCGCAGGGGCCGCCGCCGGCAATCAGCACATCCGTGTGCAGGGTGGGGCTGTCCGGTGCGGCGGCGCCGGTCGATAATGGTCGGGACATGTCTCACGCGTCATTTAGTTAGGTAACCTAAGTATCATGAGCATCGCCCCAAAAGGCAAGTCCTCACGGACCGCGCGCGCGGCGCAGGAATGGCGCCGGCACAACGCCGGCCGCATCCTGGGCGATGCGCTGCTGCGCTTCGAGGGCCGGGTGCTGGCGCTGCTGGCGCGCGCCGGCTACACCGAGACCCGGCTGTCGCACGTGAACCTGACTCGCCATCTGGATCTGGAGGGCACCCGCATCACCGAACTCGCACGCCGTGCGCGCATGACCAATGCCGCCATGACCGAGCTGGTGGACCAGTGCGAGCGGCTGGGGCTGGTGCGGCGCGAACCCGATCCGGCCGATGGCCGCGTGCGCCGCGTCTGTTTCACCGAGGCCGGCCGGCAATGGCTGCAGGCCTTTGGCCGCGCTCTGCGCCAGGCCGAGCGCGAGCTGCAACGCGAGATCGGCGCCGAGGCGGCGGCGCTGTTGTTCGGTCCCCTGGCCGCCTACGCGGCCGAGGTGCAGTCCCTCGGGGCAGGGAACGAGCCGCCCGCCCGCTGAGGCACTGCGTGGCTGGCACAATGGCCGCAGCAGACGCACACCAAGGAGACACCATGACAACGCTGGCAGGCAAACGCGTGGCCGTGACGGGCGGTTTTGGCGCGCTGGGCCGCGCCGTGGCCGGGGTGCTGGCAGGCCAGGGCGCGCGCGTCGCGCTCCTGGACAAGGCGCCCGCGCCGACGGTCCTGCCTGCCTGCGAGTTGGCGCTGGGCGGTGTGGAGCTGTCCGACGGCGCTGCCGCGAACGCGGCCCTCACCCAGGTGGCGGCGGGGCTGGGCGGGCTCGATGGCCTGGTCAATGTCGCCGGCGGTTTTCGCTGGGAACTCATCAGCACCGGCAGCGTGGACACCTGGGACGCCATGCACCAGATGAACCTGCGCACGGCCCTGCTGGCGTCGCAGGCGGCGCTGCCCCATCTGCGCCAGAGTGCGCAGGGGCGCATCGTCAACGTGGGCGCGCTGGCCTCGCAACAGGCGGCGCGGGGCATGGGCGCCTACGCGGCGTCCAAGGCCGGCGTGGCGCGCCTGACCGAAGCGCTGGCCGAGGAACTGAAGGACCAGGGCATTACCGTGAACGCCGTGCTGCCCAGCATCCTGGATACGCCGGCCAACCGGGCCGACATGCCGCAGGCCGACTTCAGCCGCTGGGTGCAGCCGGCGCAGCTGGCGGCGGTGATCGCCTTCCTGCTGCAGGACACCGCGGCCGCCGTCACCGGGGCCCTGATCCCGGTGCGCGGCCGGGTCTGAGGCCTCAGAGGTCCTGCAGCGCGCGCTGCACGTGGTCGGCGAACAGGGCCGGATCGGCCAGCGCGTTGGCATTGAGTAGCGCCAGCTTGACCAGGAAGAGCTCGGCCCTCTCGGGCCCGGCCTGGTCGATGGCCGTGGCCAGCGTGTCGTAGACGGTCTCCAGATCGGGGATGGTGAGTGCGGGCTTGTTTTCCATGATGACTCCTCACTGACCCAGGGCGGTCTGGAGCGCGGTGTGCAGCGCCGTCTGCAGTCGCGTGGCATCCAGCGCCAGCCAGCGCGCGCAGACATGCTGGTCCGGCCGCAGCAGGTAGGCCGCGCCGCTGGCCGGCACGCCATAACGCTGGCGGAAGTGCCCGTCCGTATCGGGCAGGGTCTGGTCGGCGCCGGCCACCGGCTGCTCGGGGCCGATCGCAAAGACGTGCAGTGCCAGCCCGCGTGCGCGCCATGCGTTCACCACCGCCAGCAGGGCCGGCGGGATGCTGGGGTCGTCGGTGAAATAAAGCAGGTCGAAGCCGCCGCCCAGATGGTCCAGCAGGTAGTCGTCGGGCCCGAGGCGGATGTTGCGTGGCGGCGCACCGTGGCCCGGGCCGGCCTGGAAGCGCGTGTTGTCGTCATCCGCGCAGTTGAGCGCCGAGTGCGTGTATTCATGCGGGCGCGAGGTGCGCCAGTGGTAGAGCGGGCGCACGAAGTCTTCTTTTAGAGACAACGAGAGCACGGCATCACGCAGCAGGCGAAAGCCGCGTGTGGGCGGGGCCATGAAGCGGGTGCTCTTGCCGGCTTCCTCGATGATCTCGCGCGCCGCGCCCACGCGTTCGCGGCTGTAGTTGGCCAGGTAGGCGGGCGGCGCCAGGCCCTTGACCACCAGGGCCAGGTGCCAGGCCAGCGACTGCGCATCCTGGAAGCCGGTGTTGGCACCGCGCACGCCGAAGATGGGCAGCAGGTGGGCGGCGTCGCCCATGAAGAGGGTGCGGCCGTGAAGATAGTCGGGCAGGGTCAGGGTGCGCGCCGAGTAGACCGAACTCCAGTCCAGTGCCCACGGCAGGCCGGGGTGGCCGGCTTGCGCCAGCGCGGCGTCGATGCGCGTTTTCAGGACCTCGGGGCGCAGTGCGTGTTCGGGTGTCTCGTTGGCGGGCAGCTGGTAGTCGACACGCCAGATGCCGTGCGGCTCGCGGTGCAGCAGCAGGGTGTTGCCGGGGTTCCAGTCCGGGTCGAAAACGGCCTGCCGCTCGGTCGGCAGGGGCAGGTCGACGCGGATGTCGGCGATCACGAACTGCCCTTCGTACGAAGCGCCCTCGAGCTTGAGCTGCAGCAGGCTGCGGATGCCCGAGCGCGCGCCGTCGCTGGCCACCAGCCACTGCGCGTCCTGCGTGTAGGCGCCGGCCGGCGTGTCCACCGTCACCTGCACATGGTCGGCGTGCTGCGCGAGGCCGACGAGCTTGTTGCCCCAGCGCAAGTCGATCAGCGGCTCGGCCAGCACGGCGTCGATCAGGTATTCCTCCAGGTACTGCTGCTGCAGGTTGATCATGGGAAAGAAGCGGTCGTCCGCATCGTGCGGCGCTTCCATCCGGTAGACGCGCTGGCCGCGGTACCAGGAGTTGCCGAAGCGCCAGGGCAGGCCATGCGCCGTGACGCGTTGCGCTACGCCCACCTGCTGCAGGATTTCCATCGAGCGGCGCGTGAAGACGATGGCGCGGCTGCCCTCCGACACCTGGCGCTCGGCCTCCAGCAGCACGCAGGGCACGCCGTGGCGCGCCAGTTCCAGCGCGGCCGTCAGGCCCACCGGGCCGGCGCCGGCGATCAGCACGGGCGTGGTCTTCGGCGCAGTGGCGCCCGGCAGCCAGGCGTCATGCACCCGGTAGTCGTAGTAGATCGATGGACGCGGCTGGTCGGCGGGCTGGTGCATGGCTCAGCTGGAGACTGGGGCGCGGCCAGGGGTGAGGGAACCGCGCATCATGCCGTCCCGGTTCGGTTGCGGGGGCTGGCGGCGCGCTGTTGCGACAGATAGGCCGCCAGGCGCTGTCGCAGCTCCGGGTGCGCGGCCGACAGCACCAGATCGTGCAGGTCCTGCGCGCGCGTGTCGCGCCGTGTCGCGTGCAGCACCGCGGCGCGGGTATCGGCCGGCGTGGCCAGGGCATGACGCAGCACGTTCGCCTCGAAGGCGGGCCACTGGTCCGGCTCAGCCAGGTGCTGCAGCAGCCCGAGGTCCCGCGCGCGGCTGGCGTCCAGCCGCTCCTGGCCGCCGATCAGCGCCTGCGCGTGGTCCGCGCCCAAGCATTCGGCAAGCCGGCGTGAGCCCAGCACCAGGCCAAAGCGCGCGCCGGGAAAGAGCATCTGGGTGTCGGCCGCGCCCATGCGGTGCCGGCAGGCCACGGCCAGGTCGGCGCCGGCGCCGATGGTGGCACCGTGCACGCAGGCCAGGGTGTCGAAGGGCGCATGGGCCACGGCCTGCAGCAGCTGCTCGATGCGTACGAAGTGCAGCAGCAGGTCGCCGTCGGAGCAGTCGGGAAAGGCGCTGAGGTCGAAGCCGGCACAGAAGCCGGCGCCTTCGCCGCGCAGCACCAGCAGGCGGGTGCCGTCGGCGTGCGAGCGCTGCACCTCCTGCAGCAGCTCGGTGGCCAGCGCCAGGCTCAGCGCATTGCGCTTCTCGGGGCGGTTCAGGCGCACGCGTTTGAGCGGGCCCTCGCGTTCAACCAGCAGCAGGCTCATGCGTTCGATCCGAGGATGTCGGTGTTGTGCTCGCCCAGGCGCGGCGGGCGGCGCGCAATGGGCGCTGCGGCGCCGTTGAACTTCAGCGGCGTGGTCACGGTGCGGGTGGCGTGGCCGTTGGCCATCTGCAGCGGCTGCACCCAGGCCATGGCTTCGGTCTGCGCATCGGCCAGCACGGCAGAGTAGTTGTTGATCGGGCAGCAGGGCACGCCCGCGCCGCTGAGCGCGGCGATCCAGTGCGCCGCCGTGTCGTGTTGCAGTGCGGCTTCGACCAGCTCCTTCAGGGCCGTCTGGTTCTGTGCCCGCAGGGCGGTGCTGGCAAAGCGCGGGTCCTGCAGCCAGTGTTCGCTCTTGAGGATCCGGCACACCGTCTCCCACAGGGCCTGCGTCCCGGCGGCCATGACGAGGTAGTCGTCCTGCGCACGGAAGGCCTGGTAAGGCGCATTGCGCGGATGGGCCGAGCCGAGCTTGACCGGGTCGCGCCCGGTGCCGAAGTATTCCGAGGTCTGCAGCGCGGCGATGGCCAGCGAGGTACCCATCATGGGGACGTCGATGTGCACGCCCTGGCCGGTGGCCTGCACCTGGCGCAGCTGCGCGCAGATGCTCATGGCGCCGTACAGGCCGGCAGTGAAGTCGGCCACTGGCACCCCGCACTTCACGGGGGCGCCACCGGCTTCACCGGTGACGCTCATGATGCCGCTCATGGCCTGGATGGTGACGTCGAAGCCGCCTTCCTGCGCGCGCGGGCCGCGCTGGCCGTAGGCCGAGATGGAGCAGTAGAGCAGGCGCGGGTTGAGTGCGTGCAGGGTGTCGAAGTCCAGCCCCAGGCGTTTCATCACACCCGGGCGGTTGTTCTCGATCAGCACATCGGCCTCGGCGATCAGGCGCCGGGCCTGCGCGTTGTGCTGCGGGTCCTTGAGGTCCAGCGCCACCGAACGCTTGTTGCGGTTCAGGGAGGCGAAGTTTTCGCTCAGGCGGTCGTCCGCGGGGCCGGTGTGCGGCGGCCAGGCGCGCAGCGTATCGCCGCTGCCGGGGTTTTCCAGCTTGATCACGTCGGCACCCAGGTCGGCCAGCAGCATGGCGCAGTAAGGGCCGGCAGCCACGTTGCAGATTTCAATCACACGGATGCCGTGCAAGGGTTGCAGAGCGGATGGGGATTTCACCTAGTCTCCACGATTGTCGGATGTTTACTATGCATTCATTCTAATGACCAGCCAGGAGACCACATGCTTCATTCCCGTCCGGGGCGCATGGCCGCGCCCCGCCGCATCCGGGCGGCTGGCGCCGCCATCCTGGCCCTCACGCTGGGCGTCTTCAGCAGCCTGGCTGCGGCGCAGGCCTGGCCGGCGCCAGGCAAGGCCATCACGCTGATCAATCCCTTTCCGCCCGGTGGCGCCGTCGATGCCTTCGGCCGGCCGCTGGCCCGGCAACTGGGTATGCAGCTCGGCGCCTCGATGGTGGTGGACAACCGCTCCGGTGCCGGCGGCACGGTGGGCGCGGCGATTGCAGCCAAGATGCCCGCCGATGGCTATACCTGGTTCCTGGGCGCGGTGCACCACGCCATTGCGCCCAGCATGTATCCGCACCTGTCGTACGACATCACGCGCGACTTCGAGCCGGTGGCACTGTTGGCCAGCGTGCCGCACGTGATCGTCGTGCATCCGAAACGGTTTCCGAAGAACGACCTCAAGTCCATCATCGAACTCATCCGCAAGAACCCGGGCAGGTACAACTACGCGTCCACGGGCAACGGCACCTCGCAGCACCTCGCGGGCGAGATGTTCAAGATGCAGACCGGCACCTTCATCACGCACATTCCCTACCGCGGCACCGGCCCCGCGCTGCAGGACCTCGTGGCCGGGCAGGTGGACATGATGTTCGACACGCTGGCCGGCGCCGGGCCCTACATCAAGAGCGGGCAGCTGGTCGCAGTGGCCGTGGCGACCGAGAAGCGTGTCGACAGCTATCCCGACATTCCGACCGCGATCGAAGCCGGCCTGCCCAACTACGTGGCCTCGGCCTGGTACGCGATCTGGGCCATCAAGGGCACACCGCGCGACATTTACGACCGGATGACCCAGGAAGTGCAGAAGGCGCTGCAGAGCAAGGACCTGCAGGAGCGCTGGGCCTCATTGGGATCGACCGTGCCGGTCATGACGCGCGAACAGTTCGGCACCTACGTCAAGGACGAGGTGAACCGCTGGCGCAGTGTGGTGAAGGCTTCGAACGCCAAGCTCGACTGAGAACCTGCGAATAAATCTACTGCGCGACCCGATCGCCGCGTTGGGCGGTGCTCGCCATCCTCACGTACAGGAAGTACGTTCCGGTGGCTGCGCTCCGTCCGCCTTGCGCTCGGGCCGCTCGCTACGATTTCTTCACAAGTTCGGCGCCATCCTGCGGCGCATCCGTGTAGCGCGCGCTCATTCCTTGGAGCAATCCCAGATGTTGGGCAGTGTCGCGTTGCTGTAGCCCGAGATGAAGGGCTTGCGGGTGCCGTCTTCCAGGTAGACGTTGCGCCGCACGGCGCCGATGTTGGCGCCGTAGACGTGGATGCTGATGGAGGGCCGGTCGGACAGCGCGTTGCTCACACGGTGCACGTCGCCGATGCGCGGCGAGACCGCTTCCACCTGGCCCGGCCGCAGGGTGACGGGCGCGCCGCTCGGTGCCCAGTGGCCGTCTGCTGTCTGGGCATAGGGCTGCGCCACCTCGGCGCCGCGCAGCATGCCGATCAGGCCCCAGACCGTGTGGTCGTGGATGGGCGTGCTCTGCCCCGGACCCCAGACGAAGCTCACCACGGAGAAGCGCCCCAGCGCATCCGCGTGCAACAGGTACTGCTGGTAACGCTGCGGATCCGGGCGCGCGCAGTCCGCCGGCAGCCAGTCGTCCTCGCTGACGAGCTGCCGCAGCAGCGCGCCGCCGTCCTGCAGGATGGTGGCCTCATCCCGGTGGCGTTCCAGCAGGGCGGCGAGGTCCTGCACAAAGCCGCGCAGACGAGCGACGTTGGGGGCCAGGTTGGGGGTGCTTGCAGTGTTCATCGGCTCAGCTGACGCCGAAGCGTCCGGTCCATTTCTGTTCGTAGTTCATTTTGGCAAAGTGCTCGGCCATGAAGTCGATGAAGGTCCGCACCTTGGCCGACAGGTGCTTGCGGCTGGGGTAGGCGAGGTTGATGGTCAGGCGCGGCAGGTCCCACTCGTCCAGTACCGGCACCAGGCGGCCGGCCACCATGTCGTCATAGAGGATGTAGGTGGGCTGGATCAGGATGCCCAGGCCGTCCAGCGCGGCCGCGCGCAGGATCTGGCCGTCGTTTGATTCCAGCCGTCCCTGCACCTGCAGCGTGGTGGTGGCGCCCTCGCGCGTGAAGCGCAATTCGTTGGGATTGTTGGCGTGGGTGTAGATCAGCAGCTGGTGCTGCTGCAGGTCTTCCAGCACCCGGGGGCGTCCGTGCTTGGCCAGGTAGCGCGGGGACGCGGCCAGGATGCGGCGCGTGGCGGCCAGGCGGCGCACGGTGATGTTGGAGTCGGGCTCGAACTCGCGCGTGCGGATCGCCACGTCAATGTTGTTGTCGATGATGTCCAGATAGCGGTTGGCCGCCTCCACATGCACGCTGACGTTGGGATAGCGTTCCGTATAGGCCCGCAGCAGCGGCGCCACGTGTTGCATGGAAAAGGAGAGCGAGGCACTGATGCGCAACGTGCCCGTGGGGTTGAGCGTGCTCGCGTTGACGGCGTCTTCGGCGTCCTTTAGGTCCGCCAGCAGGGATTTGGCGCGGCTGTGGAACTCCTGCCCGGTGTCGGTGAGAAAGAGGCGGCGCGTGTTGCGCTCCACCAGGCGTGCGCCCAGGCGGTCTTCCAGGGCCTGCAGGTGGCGGCTGGCGGCGGCATTGGACAGGCCCAGCGCCTCCGCGGCGCGGCTCAGGCTGCCGGTCTCGGCGACCTGCACGAAGAGCTGGATCTCGGTAAAACGGTCCACGGGGTCTCCAACGGGGCGCGGGCTGTCCGCTTTATTTCGCTGCGCGGAAAAGTCATTTGCGGCCGCGCTCTTTTCCAAATTGTCGCGGACTTTTAAAGTCGCCCGCATAAGAGAGAACCCGCAGGAGACCCTACGATGCGCAACCTGAACGAGGACACCATCACCCAGGCGGTGATCGAGCGCTTTTCCAGGACGCCCGATCCCCGCCTGAAAGAGATCCTCACCAGCCTGATCCAGCACCTGCACGCTTTCGCACGCGAGACCAAGCTGACGGAGGCCGAGTGGTTCAAAGGCATCGACTTCCTCACGCGGACCGGCCACATGTGCGACGACAAGCGGCAGGAGTTCATCCTGCTGTCCGACACGCTGGGCCTGTCCATGCTGGTGGTGGCGCAGAACAACAAGA
This sequence comes from Pseudomonadota bacterium, assembly GCA_021845965.1. GTDB lineage: Bacteria > Pseudomonadota > Gammaproteobacteria > Burkholderiales > Burkholderiaceae_C > Hylemonella. The sequence continues at coordinate 8,765 of JAJZUZ010000031.1, forward strand.
AGCCGGCCGGCTGCACCGAGTCCACGGTGTTCGGTCCCTTCTATGTGGAAGGCGCACCGCATTACGACCAGGGTGAGGACGTGGCCAACGGCGCGCAGGGCGAGCCCTGCATCGTGCGCGGCACGGTGCGGGGACTGGGGGGCGAGCCGGTGCCGCACGCCACCATCGAGGTCTGGCAGGCCGATGCCGACGGCAACTACGACGTGCAATATGCGCATCTGGCCCACGCCCAGGCGCGTGGCGTGCTCAAGTCGGGCCTGGACGGCAAGTTCCACTTCAAGAGCATCCGCGCCGAGGCGTATCCCATTCCGACCGACGGCCCGGTGGGCGAGATGCTGCGCGCCAGCAAGAACCATCCCTGGCGCCCGGCGCATCTGCACTTCATGATCAAGGCCGATGGCTACGAGACGCTGATCACCCATGTGTTCCGCGACGGCGACCAGTACCTGGACTCCGACGCCGTGTTCGGCGTGCGCCAGTCGCTGGTGAAGGACTGGGTCAAGCAGCCCGACGGCACCTACCTGCTCGAGTACGACTTCGTGCTCAACCCCGAGAAGTAAAGGGGAAAGTCCCGTGAGCCCGCCCCAGAGCGGGCCTATCCATATCAACCGAGGAGACCGACATGCAGAAGCGACAGATCATCCGTACCGCCTTGTGCGCGGTGCTGGCGGCGGCGGGCGTGACCGCCGCCCAGGCCCAGCAGACCTTCAAGCTGACCATCGCGTCCAGCCACCCCGTGGTGCTGCCCTGGGTGGGCCTGATGAGCACGCTCTTCGTGCCTGAGGTCAACAAACGCGTCGAAGCCCTGGGCAAGGGCTACAAGATCGAATGGCGCGAGGCCTACGGCGGCCAGCTCTACAAGATGAATGCCACGCTCACCAGCGTCGAGCAGGGCGTAACCGACATCGGCTGGGTCTTCCATAACCTGGAGGCGGCCAAGATGCCGCTGTCGCAGTTCGGCACCGTCACGCCCTTCACCACCGACGATGTGCGCGTCATCCTCGACGTGGCCAACGAGATGAACGAGAAGGTGCCCGCGCTGCAGAAGGAGTGGGACAAGAACAACATGGTCTTCCTTGGTGCGACCGGCGTGGACACCTACCACCTCTTCACCAAGCAGCCGGTGCACGCCTATGCCGACCTCAAGGGCCGCAAGATCTCCGCGCCCGGCTCCATCGGCCTGTGGCTCAAGGGCTCGGGCGCGGTGCCGGTGGACGGCTCGCTGACCAGCTACTACACCGACATCCAGAGCGGCGTGTCCGACGGCACCCTCTCCATTTCCACCGGCATCCTGCCCAACAAGATCTACGAGGTGGCGCCCTACATCACCAAGGTCAATATCGGTGCGCTCTACATCGGCGGCATGGCCATGAACAAGGATTCCTACGAGAAGCTGCCGCCGGAGGTGCGCAAGATCGTCAAGGACGTGGGCAAGGAGTATTCGCGCGTGCTGGGCGAGACGTTGATGCAGCGTTATCAGGGCGCACTCAAGACCATGGCCGAGGTCGGGGCCAGGCAGGCGGTGCCCGTGACGATCAGCGAGCTCAGCGCCGCCGAACGGGCCAACTGGGTCAAGACCATGCCCAACCTGGCGGCGGACTGGGTCAGGGCCAACGCCGCCAAGGGGCCGGCCAAGGAGATCGTCACCACCTACATGAACGAGTTGCGCATGCGCGGCGTCAAGCCGGTGCGCGACTGGGACAAGGAGCTTTGATCCACCCCCAGGCTGCGTGCACTGCGTGTCGCTCCATGCCAGGTGCCTACGCCAGAGGCTCAGGCTCTTCGGCCTGTCCGGGCCTGCGCAGGCAGGCCCGGAGCCGCAGGCCTCAGCCCCTCCAGGGGGCAACGCCAGCGGCCCGGCCGAGCCGGTTCCGCGGCGTTTCTGGAGGGTAGCCTTTGCGCGCCACCTTGTCTGAATATTCCTGAGGCCTCACGTGTCCTACGAAGCGAATACCGACCTGGAATCCGCACCGGTCTCCACGGCGCCCGCCAGCTGGTTCGGCCGGCTGGTCGATGCGCTGAACGCCGCCGGCTCGGTGCTGATCGGCGCCATCATGCTGCTGATGTGCGCCGATGTGCTGCTGCGCGACCTGGCCAACCATCCCCTCGACGGGGTGGCCGAGCTGGTGGCTACCAGCATCGTGGTCATCGTCTTCCTGCAGCTGCCGGCTACGCTGCGCCATGGCCGCATGTCGCGCGCGGACCTGTTCATCGATCCCTGCATCGCGCGGCGGCCGCGTGCCGGCCGCTGCCTGCGCGCGCTGTTCTCGCTGGCCGGCGTGTTCGCCTGCGCGGTCATTGCCTACGCGAGCTGGAAGCCGCTCGTGCG
>JAJZUZ010000031.1:11193-18952 GCA_021845965.1 Pseudomonadota bacterium
AATGACGCCATCCGCGACTACCTGTTTGGCGTCATTCCGCTGTTCGTGCTCATGGGCATGCTGGTCAGCGTCTCGGGCGTGGGGCGCGACACCTTCGACGTCTTCCAGTGGCTGACGCGGCGCATCCGGGGTGGCCTTGGCCTGGCGACGGTGGGTGCCAATGCGGTGTTTGCCGCCATCACCGGCATCTCCATCGCCTCGGCCTCCGTCTTCACCAAGGTGGCCGTGCCGGAGATGGTGCGCCACGGCTACACGCGCCCCTTCGCGGTGGGCGTGGTAGCGGGCTCGTCCGTGCTGGGCATGCTCATTCCGCCCTCGCTGCTGATGATCATCTATGGCGTGCTGGCCGAGGAGTCGGTAGGGCGCATGTTCATCGCCGGCATCCTTCCCGGCATCGTGCTGGCGGCCGGCTTTGCCTTGCTGATCGTGGGCATGGCCTATCTGAAGCCGGAGATGATCATGAGCAACCCGGCCGACCTGGCCCGCAGCGACGAGTCCACCGAGACCCTGCGCTCGGCCGCGCTCAAGTTCATCCCCATCCTGATTCTCATCACGCTGGTGCTCGGTGGTCTCTACGGCGGGCTCTTCACACCGACCGAGGCCGGTGCCGTGGGCGCGGCCGGGGCCCTGGTGATCGCGCTGGCGCGCCGCCGCCTGGACTGGCGCAAGCTGTGGAACGTGCTGACCGAGACCGGTTACGTCTCGGTCTCGGTGCTGTTTCTCATCATCTCGGCCATGCTCTACAGCCGCATGCTGGCACTCACCGGCATGCCGGCCGCGGTGACCGGGAGCATCACCAGCCTGGGGCTGGGGCCCTGGGGGTTCCTGGTCGCCTACCTGCTGATCGTGGTGGCGTTGGGCTGCATCATCGACTCGGTGTCCATCATGCTCATCATGCTGCCCATCGTGTTGCCGATCGCGCGCAGCTTCGGCATGGACATCGTCTGGTTCGGCGTGGTGACCGTGGTGGCGGTGGAGATCGGCCTGCTGACGCCACCCTTCGGCGTGTCGGTCTATACGGTGAAGTCGGCGCTGAATGACCCGCGCATCACCATCCGCGACATCTTCGCCGGTGCCTTTCCTTTCGTGCTGGCCATGACGGCCGTGCTGGCGGTGCTCGTGGCCTTTCCCCGGCTGTCCACCTGGCTGGCCTATATGAATTGAATGAACCGAGGAAACATCATGCTCTTTGCCTTCATCCTGATCGACAAGCCCGACCATGGCGGGCTGCGCCAGCGCGTACGTCCCGAGCACAAGGCCTACCTCGCCGCCGTGGCAGACCGCATCGCTTTTGCCGGCCCGTTCACGCACGACGACGGCCAGACCATGCTGGGCAGCCTGCTGGTGATCGACTTCCCCAACCGCGATGCCGCGCACACCTGGCTGGCGGGGGAGCCGTTCACCAAGGCCGGCCTGTATGCCAGCACCACCGTCCACGCCTTCGCCAACCTGTGGCCGCAGAAGGCCGGGTTCCCGCCCGCATGATCAAGCACATCGTGATGTGGAACGTGCGCGGCGACACGCCGCAGCAGAAGGCGGCGGGCATCGCCCTGCTGCGGCGCAGCTTCGAGAGCCTGCGCGGCCGCATCCCCGGGCTGCTGCACCTGGAGGTCGGCGTGGACAGCAGCGGCGTCGATTACGCCTGCGACGTGGTGCTGTACACCGAATTCGAAAGCCAGGCGGCGCTGGACGCCTACGGCACGCATCCCGAGCACCTGCGCGTCAAGCGGGAGGTGGGCGACCTGCGTATCGCCCGCCATCAGGTGGACTACGCGGTACCCTGAATGCCTCTTCTGTTTTCCTGAGGAAAGATCATGAGCCATCCTATCTATGACGAACTGCTGATCCGCCAGATGGTGGAGCGCTGGGCCGTGTGGCGCGATGCCGGCGACTGGGAGCGTTTCGCCACCGTCTGGCATCCCGAGGGCGTGATGATGGCCACCTGGTTCCAGGGGCCGTTCGCGGAGTTCATCCGCGTCACGAAGGAGGGTTGGGCCAAGGGCGTGAGCATCCTGCACTTCCTCGGTGGCTCGGCCATCGAGGTGGCGGGCGATCGCGCCATTGCGCAGACCAAGATGACCATTTCCCAGCGCGGCATGGTCGAGGGCGCGGACGGCCCCGTGCTGTGCGACGTGGTCTGCACCGGCCGCTTCTACGACTTCGTGACGAAACACAACGGCGAATGGAAGCTCATCCACCGCCAGCCCATCTACGAGAAGGACCGCATCGACCCGGTGGATTCGACCGCCGTGCTCAAGCTCGACCAGCAGGCGCTGGCTTCCTTCCCCGAGGGCTACCGCCACCTGGCCTACATCCAGACCCGCATCGGCTACCAGGTCAAGATGGACATGCCCATGCTCAAGGGGCCGGTGGTGGAAGAGTTGTACCAGCGCGGCGCGCGCTGGCTGGCGGGTGGTGCTTTGGAGCGGTGAGCCCCGACGGCACCCGTACGAAACAAGAAGACGAGGAGACCGACATGGAGATGAAGCTGCCGATGGCGCTGACGCGCCGCAGTCTGGTACAAGCCGTGCCCGCGCTGGCGCTGGCTGGCCTGGCGCCCACCGCCTGGGCGCAGGCCTGGCCCAGCCGCCCCCTGCGCGTGATCGTGCCGCAGCCGCCGGGCGGTGGCTTCGACTTCGTGGCGCGTGCCCTGGCCGAGCGCCTGGGCAAGGCCCTGGGCCAGAGCGTGGTGGTGGAGAACAAGCCCGGCTCGGGCACGCTGGTGGGCACCGACGCGGCGGCCCAGGCCGCACCCGACGGCTACACCCTGCTCATGGGCTCGGTCTCCAACATCGCGCTCAACATGGGCCTGTACGACAAGCTGTCCTACGACAGCCTGCGCGACTTCGAGCCCGTCGGCCTGGCGGTGAGCTACAGCTACACGCTGATGGCGCGCAAGGACCTGCCCTTCAATTCGCTCCAGGACGTGGTGGCCTACGCGAAGGCCAACCCCGGCAAGCTCACCTACGCCTCGGCCGGCAACGGCTCGGGCCAGCATGTGCTCGCCGCGGCGCTGTGGCACCTGGCCGGCGCCAAGCTCACGCACGTGCCCTACCGCGGTGCCCAGGCGGCCTACCAGGACCTGCTGGGTGGCCGGGTCGACCTGTTCTTCGATCTATCCTCCACCGCACGGGTGCAGGTCAACGCCGGCACGGTGAAGGCGCTGGCGGTGTCCGGCCCGGAGCGCAACCCCATGCACCCGGACGTGCCCACCATCCTCGAGAGCGGTGTCGCGCAACTCGACCTCGAGTCCTGGTTCGGCTATTTCGTGCCGAGCAGGACGCCGGCCGAGGTGCAGGAGCGCCTGCGCAGCGAACTGGCCAAAGTCATCGCCCAGCCGGACTTGCAGGAGATCTTCCGCAAGGCCGGCGGCAAGCCGCTCAATCTCAGCTCAGAGCAGACGCGGGCGCTGGTGCGGCGCGATGTCGAGCGCTGGACCCGGCTGGTGCGCGACATCGGCATCAAGGCGGAATAATTTCGTTCATCCCCTCTGTTTTTTACCTGGACTCGCTATGAAAATCCTTGGTTTTTCCGGCAGCCTGCGCAAAGGCTCCTTCAACACCCTGGCGTTGCGCGCCGCGCAAAAGCTGGCGCCGGCCGGCATGGAGATCGCCATCGCCGATATCTCCCAGATCCCGCTCTACAACGACGACGTGCGTGCCGCCGGCGAGCCGGCCGCGGTGACCGCGCTCAAGGCCCAGGTGCGCGCGGCCGACGCCGTGCTGATCGTCACGCCCGAGTACAACTTCTCCATCCCCGGCGTGCTGAAGAACACGCTGGACTGGCTGTCGCGCCCGCCGGAGCCGCCCTTCGACGGCAAGGTGGTGGGCATCACGGGCGCCTCGCCCGGCCAGGTGGGGACGGCGCGCGTGCAATACCACCTGCGCCAGGTTATGGTGTTCATGAACGCCTTCGTGGTGAACAAGCCCGAGGTCTTCATCAACCACTGTGCCGGCAAGTTCAACGAGCAGGGCGAGCTGACGGACGAGGCCACGGCCAAAGTCATCAGCGAACTGCTCGTCGCGATGCAGAAGCTCAAGACCCGCGTCGGTTGAGCGACAGGGGCCGGCCGCGCCAGCCTGCGACAATCGTGGCGTGAGTTTTCCGCTGATCACCGACTGGTATTTCTACGCCGTCTCGGTGCCGGCCGTGCTCCTGCTGGGCATCAGCAAGAGCGGCTTTGGCGCCGGTTTCGGTTCCCTGGCTGTGCCCATGATGGCGCTGGCCGTTTCCGTACCGCAGGCCGCGGCCATCCTCATGCCGGTGCTGCTGGTCATGGACCTGCTGGGCATTGCGGCGCTGCGCAAGGACTTCGACAAGGCGCTGCTGAAGTTTCTGCTGCCGTCGGGCCTGGTCGGCATCTTGATCGGTGCCTTGCTGTTCAAGGTGCTTCCCGCCCATATCGTGGCCGGCATCGTGGGCGTGTTCACCTTGCTGTTCCTGGCGCAGCGCCTGCTGTTTCCGCCGCACGCCGACAGCGCGCCGCCGCCGCGCTGGCTCGGTGCCGTGCTGACGGCGGCCTCCGGCTTCACCAGCTTCGTGGCGCATGCCGGCGGCCCGCCCATCACCGCCTATGTGCTGCCGCTCAAGCTGCGGCCGGTGGTGTTTGCGGCCACCCTGTCCTGGTTTTTCTTTTTCATCAACCTCGCCAAATGGCTGCCCTACGCCTGGCTGGGCCTGCTGGACTGGCGCAACCTTGCGACCTCGCTGGTGCTGTTGCCGCTGGCGCCGGTGGGCGTTTGGGCGGGCATCCGCATGGCGCGGCACATCAATCCGCGGCTGTTCTACCAGCTCATCTATATCGGGCTCTTCCTCACCGGCACCAAGCTGGTGTGGGATGCCTTGCGCTGAGGTTCACGCACCGTCCCGGTTCTTCTGCAGCTCGGCGCGCTCGCGCGCCATCTGCTCCTCCAGCTGCTGACGGCCTTGTTTCACCACGGCGATCAGTTTGTTGCGGTCCTTGAAGTGCGGGTGCATCTGCTCGAACAGTTCCAGGTTGTGCTGGCGGAAGCGCCACGCAAACGCGCGTGCCTGTTCCTGCGTGTGGCCCAGCAGCTCCAGCACGCTGCGGGCACTGCGCAGGCTGGACTCGAACAGCTCACGCTGCACCAGCATGACGCCGCGCTCGCGCAGCTCGTGCCAATGCGTCACGTCCCGCGCCCGCGCGACGATCTGCAAGTGCGGAAAGTGTTCGTGCGCCAGGTCGACGATCTTCAGCGACTGGTCCTTGTCGTCCACCGCCACCACCAGCACGCGGGCCGTGGCGGCGCCCGCAATGCGCAGCAGGTCCAGCCGGGTGGCGTCGCCGTAGTGCACCCGGTAGCCGAAGCTGCGCGCCGCCTCGATCATGTCGGCGTCATGGTCCAGCACCGTGGCCGGGATGCCCTGGGCCAGCATGACGCGCGCGACGATCTGGCCGTAGCGGCCGAAGCCGGCGATCAGTACGGGCGCCTCCTGTGGCTCCGAGATTTCGGCGGGTGCTGCGGTGTTGCCGCGGCACAGTCTCGGCATGAGCCAGCGGTCCAGCGCCACCAGCAGCAGCGGGCTGAGCAGCATGGACAGGGCCACGGCGCCCACCAGCAGCGAGGCGGTCTGTGCCGACATCACCTGCGCGCCGGCGGCAGCCTGGAACACCACGAAGGCGAACTCGCCGCCCTGGGCCAGCAGCAGGGTGATGACCGGCCGTTCCTGCACCGGCACCTGCATGAAGCGCGTCATGGCATAGATGAGCGCGGCCTTGAGCAGCAGAAAGCCCGCGACCAGCAGCGCGATCAGGCCGGGCGAGGCGCGCAGCACGCCGAGGTCGATGTTCATGCCCACGGCGATGAAGAACAACCCCAGCAGCAGGCCCTTGAAGGGCTCGATGTCGGTCTCCAGCTCGCGCCGGTATTCGCTCTCCGCCAGCAGTACGCCGGCGAGGAAGGCGCCCAGGCCCATGGACAGGCCCACCAGCTGCATCAGGGCGGCGATGCCCACCACCAGCAGCAGGGCGGTGGCGGTGAAGATCTCCGGGGTGCGGCTGCGCGCGATCCAGCGCAGCAGGGGGCGCAGCAGCAGGCGGCCGCCCAGCACGATGGCCGCGATCACACCGACGGTGTGCAGCAGTTCCAGCCAGCGGCCGTCATCGTCCGCCGGGCCGGCCACGCCACCCAGCAGCGGCAGCAGCGCCAGAATGGGGATGGCCGCCACGTCCTGGAACAGCAGGATGGAAAAGCCGGCCTGCCCGCCCGGCGTGGGCAACAGGTTGCGCTCGGCCATGACCTGCAGCGCAATGGCCGTGGACGAGAGCGCCAGGCCCAGGGCGGCGACCAGCGCCACCTTCGGCCCGCCCAGCAGTTCGGGGTAGCCCCGGCCCAGGACGTAGACGCCGACGAAGATGGCCGCCGCGCAGGCCAGCACCTGGGCGCTGCCCCAGCCGAAGATGGGGCGCCGCAGGCTCCACAGCCGGCGCGGCTCCAGTTCCAGGCCGACCAGAAACAGCATGAGCACCACGCCGAACTCGGCAAAGTGCAGGATGTCTTCCACGTGGCTGACCAGGCCCAGGCCCCAGGGCCCGATGACGATGCCGGCGGCCAGGTAGCCGATGATGGCGCCCAGGCCCAGGTACCTGCTCAGCGGCACGGCGATGACCGCGGCGCTGAGGTAGATGAAGGAATTGGCGAGCCAGGAGGGGAGCTGTTCCATGAATGAGACGCCGGGGTACGGATTCCGGGGGTGGACGCGTGACCCTACGCTAACATAGGCTTTGGTCAGACTACAAGGAGCGCTTCATGCCGGTCGTCGTGGTTGCCAATCCCAAGGGGGGCGTCGGAAAGTCCACCCTGTCCACCAATATCGCGGGCTATTACGCCAGCCGGGGGCACAAGGTCATGCTGGGCGACGCGGATCGCCAGCAGTCCTCCCGCCTGTGGCTGGGCCTGCGGCCGGCGACAGCCCGCCCCATCCAGCCCTGGGACGTGGGCGAGGACCGCGTGGCCAAGCTGCCCAAGGGCGTCACCCACGTGGTGCTGGACACGCCGGCTGGTCTCAAGGGCTCGCGCATGAAGGACGTGCTGGAGCATGCCGACAAGGTCATCGTGCCGCTGCAGCCCAGCGTGTTCGACATCTTTGCCACCCGCACCTTCCTGGACGAGATCAAGGCCCACAGCCACAAGGGCATGCAGGTCGGTATCGTGGGCATGCGCGTGGATGGGCGCACGCTCTCGGCCGACCGGCTTCGGGCCTTCGTGGAGAGCCTGGGCCTGCCGGTGCTGGCCTATCTGCGCGACACGCAGAACTACATCCACCTCGCGGCGCACGGCCTGACGCTGTTCGATGTGGCACCCAGCCGGGTGGAGAAGGATCTGGAGCAGTGGCAGGGGATCTGCCAGTGGCTTGACCGCTAGCGCGACCCGCGTCACCCGCATGACAGGCGTGGCACCCGGCCGGCCGCTACAGTGGCCCGCATGAAAACCTTCCAGTCCCTCCAGGAGTTTCCCGCGCTCGTGGGCCAGGAAGTCGCGATCAGCGACTGGCTGACCATCACGCAGGAGCAGGTCAACCAGTTCGCCCAGGCGACGGGCGATCACCAGTGGATCCACGTCGACGTGGAACGCGCCAAGGCCGGGCCCTTCGGCGGCCCCATCGCGCATGGCTTTCTCACGCTGTCGCTGATCCCGCGATTTTTCGAGAGCACCATCGAGGTGGTCGAATCGCGCATGGGCGTGAACTACGGCCTCAACCGCGTGCGTTTCATGGCGCCGGTGCCGGTGGGCAGCCG
>JAJZUZ010000216.1 GCA_021845965.1 Pseudomonadota bacterium
TCGCTGGCGGCGTGTCGAGCTGGGTGAACCAGATCATCCGCGGCTTTCCCGAGCTTCGCTTCGGCGCCATCTTCCTGGGCTCGCGCCCTGAGGATTACGGCCCCATGCGCTACGCGCTGCCTGACAATCTGGTGCACCTCGACGTCAGCTACCTTTACGAGACGCGCGCTAACCCGCCCGTCATGCCGGTGCAGGCCGACCCCGCCGTGATGCGCGACGTGCAGCAGATGCACGAGCTGCTCTACGACGACATCCGCCATCCCTCCTGCCCGCACCTGTTCCCGAAGCTCATGGACGAGGCCGGCCCGGGCGGTCGCCTGAGTGCCGAAGTCTTCCTCTACAGCCGGGCCGCCTGGGAAATCATCAAGAAGAACTACCGCCAGCGCAGCTCGGACCCGTCCTTCGTCGACTACTTCTGGACCATCCGCACCATCCACACCCCTTTCTGGCGCCTGCGCGAGGTTGCCCTGCGTGCGCCGCGGGCGAAGATCTACCATTCGGTCTCCACCGGCTACGCAGGCATCCTCGGCGTGCTGCTCAAGCACCGCCAGCCGCGCCCCTTCATGCTCAGCGAACACGGCATCTACGTGAAGGAGCGCAAGATCGATCTTTACCAGGCGCAATGGCTCAAGGACAACCGGAGCGTCTTCGAGCAGGATCCTTCGCGCCTGAGCTACTTCCGCCAGCTCTGGATCCGTTTCTTCGAGCATCTGGGCCACATCACCTACCAGGCCGCCGACGACATCATTGCCCTGTACGAGGCCAACCGCCAGCGCCAGCATGCGGACGGCGCCCCCCCGGAGCGCACCACCAACGTGCCCAACGGCATCGACGTGCCACGCTTTGCCGCGCTGCGCGCCCAGCGGGCACCCGAGCCGCCCCCGGTGCTGTGCCTGATCGGGCGCGTGGTGCCCATCAAGGACATCAAGACCTACATCCGCGCGATGCGCGGCGTCGTCAACCTCATGCCCGAGGCAGAGGGCTGGATTGCCGGCCCCGAGGACGAATCGCCCGACTATGCGCGCGAATGCCGCGACCTGGTCGAGCAGCTCGGACTGCAGGGGAAAGTCAAGTTCCTCGGATTCCAGAAGCTTACCGAGCTGCTGCCCCAGGTCGGCCTGGTGGTGCTGAGCTCGATCAGCGAGGCGCTGCCGCTCGTGATCCTGGAGGGCTACGCCGCAGGTGTGCCGACGGTCTCCACCGACGTGGGATCCTGCCGCCAGCTGGTCTACGGCCTGCCCGGCGAGGACGAGGCGATCGGTGCCTCGGGTCGCGTGGTGCGCATCGCAGACCCGGAGGCCCTGGCCCAGGCGGCCGTCGAACTGCTGGGCAACCACGACGAGTGGCGACGTGCCAGTACCGCAGCGATCCGGCGAGTCGAGACCTACTACTCGCAGGAGATGATGTTCGGACGCTACCGCGAACTCTACGAGCAGAACTTCAGGAAAGGCAGCGCATGGCAGGCATAGGCTTCGAGCTGCGCAAGCTGCTGCGCAAACAGACCTACACCGGCTTGCTGCAGGCCTATGCCTATGCCGGCATCATCAGCTCCGGCCCCTGGGTGCTGTCCATCATCGGCATCCTGCTCATCGGTGTCTTCAGTCTGGGCGCGATCGACTCGAACGCCTCCATCACGCAGTTCCAGGTCACGGTGACCTACCTGTTTCTGATCTCGCTGATCCTGACCGGCCTGGTACAGCTTTCCTTCACACGCTACGTCGCCGACCAGCTCTTCCTCGAGAACAACGATGCCATCATGCCCAACTTCAACGGGCTGCTGTTGCTGTCCATGAGTCTGAGCCTGCTGCTGGCGCTGCCGGCGGCGGCCTTCCTCTTCCCCGAGCAAAGCGCGCTCTACCGCCTGCTGTTCGCCATCGGCCTGACGGTGATGTCGGCCATCTGGATCACCACGGTGTTCCTGACAGGCATGAAGCATTACCACGCCATCGTGCTCATCTACTTCCTCGGCTACGCCACCACCATCGGACTGGCGCTGGCGCTGCGCCACGTCAGCGGCCTCGAAGGGCTGCTCCTGGGCTTCGTGATCGGCCACGTGCTGTTGCTCATGGGGATGGTCTGGCTGGTCTACCGCAACTACAACTCCGACCGGTTCATCGCCTTCGATATCTGGAAGCCGGGCGCCATGTACCGCAGCCTCATGGCCTCGGGCTTCCTGTTCAACCTCGGGGCCTGGATAGACAAGATCATGTTCTGGTACCACCCCGACACCGGCCAGGCCGTGATCGGCCCGCTGCGGGCCTCGGTGATCTACGACATCCCCATCTTCCTGGCCTACCTGTCGGTGATCCCCGGCATGGCGGTCTTCCTGGTGCGCATCGAGACCGACTTTGTCGAGTACTACGTGAAGTTCTACGATGCCGTGCGGGAGGGCGCAACGCTGGACTACATCGAGCGCATGCGCAATCAGATGGTGTACTACGTGCGCCGCGGCCTGTTCGACATCGCCAAGATCCAGGCCATCGCCGTGCTCGTGACGCTGGTGCTGGGCGAGGCCATCCTCCGGTTCCTTGGCATCTCCACGCTCTACCTGCCGCTGCTGTACATCGACGTCATCGGCGCGGCCCTGCAGGTGGTCATGCTCGGCATCCTGAATGTGCTGTTCTACCTGGACCAGCGCCGCGCCGTGCTCACGCTCACGGGCCTGCTGCCCATCTTCAACCTGGTGTTCACCGCCTTGTCGCTGCAGCTCGGCGCCAACTGGTTCGGCTATGGCTTCGCTTTCGCGATGCTGCTGACCGTGCTGCTGGGCTTGTGGATCCTGGGCCGCAAGCTCGACGACCTCGAGTACCTGACCTTCATGCTGCAATAGCCGCCGGGATGTCCCGCGGGCCGCGACTCGCGCGGCGCCGCGGTGACCGCGATGGCTGGCCGCACCACTGCCCCCGGGCAACGCCGGCAACGGCCGGGTCGCCCTCCGGGCGAACGGCTTCGGCGACATGCAGCCCAGCCTCGCCTTGTGACGGATGGGCCTGGGGCCAGAGAACAAGAAGTCGGCCGAACCGGCCCGGCACCGCCTTGAAATACCGGTGCCGCCGGACTATGCTGTTGGCGCCGACCCGCTGCCCGCGTGCAGCCGGCCCTGCAGGAGCAATGTCATGAGAGTGTCCACTTCCCTTGTCTCCCTGTTCATCCTGCTGCTCAGCCAGGCAGCGTGGTCGGCCGGCACCATGAGCAGCCCGACCGTGGATCCCGAACTGCAGAAGGGCAAGACCCTGATCGAGCAGCGGGACTGGCCGGCGGCGGTGCAGGTACTGGGGGACTACACCCGCGCCCACGCCGACAGCGCCGACGGCTACAACCTGCTGGGCTACGGCTACCGGCATCTGAAACGCTACGACGAATCGCTGGCCGCCTACGAGAGGGCGCTGGCGCTCGACCCCAACCACCGCGGCGCCCATGAGTACATCGGCGTGGCCTACATCGAGCTGGGGC
>JAJZUZ010000217.1 GCA_021845965.1 Pseudomonadota bacterium
CCGTGCGCCGGGTCGCCGCCGCTGCCGGGCGCCGTGGTCTCTTCCGTGACCGGGTTGTTCTGCACGTTCCAGGCGCTCCAGTCCAGCGCGGGCTGGATGGGCACGACGCGCTGCTTGTGGCCGGGCGGGTAGCGCATGAGCGTGGTGTCGTCCATGCGCGGCGGCTTGATGATGCGCTGCGGGCTGAGCAGACCCTGCGGGTCGAACTGCTGCTTGATCTGGCCCAGGGCCTCGGTCAGGCGCGGGCCGAACTGCCATTCGATCCACTCGCCGCGGCACAGGCCGTCGCCGTGTTCGCCGCTGTAGGCGCCCTTGTACTTGCGCACCAGCGCGCTGGCTTCTTCGGCAATGGCGCGCATCTTGGCCGCGCCGTCCTGGCGCATGTCGAGGATGGGGCGCACGTGCAGCGTGCCCACGGAGGCATGGGCGTACCAGGTGCCGCGGCTGCCGTACTTGCGGAAGACGTGGGTGAGCGCGTCGGTGTACTCCGCCAGGTGCTGCAGCGGCACGGCGCAGTCTTCGATGAAGCTCACCGGCTTGCCGTCGCCGCGCAGGCTCATCATGATGTTGAGGCCGGCCTTGCGCACTTCCCACAGGTTCTTCTGCGGGGCGTCGTCGATCATCTCCACCACGCTGCCGGGCAAGCCCAGCTCACCCATCAGCTCCACCAGCTCCCTGATCTTGGGCGCGATGTCGGCCTTGTTGGCGCCGGAGAACTCCACCAGCAGGATGGCCTCGGGCTTGCCGCCGTTGATGGCCGGTGCCAGCGCCGTGCGGATGGTGGGCGCGAAGGCCGGGTTCTGCAGCGAGAGCTCGATCATGGTGCGGTCCACCAGCTCCACCGCGGTGAGCGCCCCGCCCTGCATGTTGTGGCCCAGCTTGACGATGTGCTGGGCGCTGTCCATGGCCTGGTAGAAGGTGGGGAAGTTCACCACGCCCAGCACCTTGGCGCGCGGCAGCTCGCTCAACTTCAGGCACAAGGAGCGTGTCAGCGCCAGCGTGCCTTCGCTGCCGATGAGCAGGTGCGCGAGGTTGACCGAGCCGTCGCTGGTGTAGGGCTTCTCGTTCTGGTTGTGGAAGATGTCCAGGTTGTAGCCGGCCACACGGCGCAGCACCTTGGGCCAGCGCGCCTCGATCTCGTCGCGGTGCAGGCCGGCCAGGCCGCGCACGAAGTCGCCAAGCTGCTTCACGCGGCCGCCCGCCGCGTCGTAGCGGCCGAAGTCCAGCAGCTGGCCGTCCGCCATCCAGACCTGGGCACCGAGCACGTTGTGCACCATATTGCCGTAGGCGATGGAGCGGCTGCCGCAGGAGTTGTTGCCGGCCATGCCGCCCAGCGTGGCCTGCGCGCTGGTGGAGACGTCCACCGGGTACCAGAGGCCGTGCTGCTTGAGCGCGGCGTTCAGGTGGTCCAGCACCAGGCCGGGCTCCACGCGCGCAGTGCGCTGCTCGACGTTGACGTCGAGGATGGCGCGCATGTGCTTGCTGTAGTCGATGACCAGCCCCGCGCCCACGGTCTGGCCACACTGGCTGGTGCCGCCGCCGCGCGGCACGATGGGCACGGCCAGGTCGCGGCAGATGTCCAGCGCCAGGCGCACGTCGGCCGCACTGCGCGGCAGGAACACACCCACGGGCATGACCTGGTAGACGGAGGCATCCGTCGCGTAACGGCCGCGGTCGGCGGGGCTGAACAGCACCTCGCCCTGCGTCTCGGCGCGCAGGCGCGCCGCCAGGCGGCCGGCGACTTCGTTGCTGATGCGGGAAACCGACTCGTAGGTGGCGTCGGGCGTGGTCACGTTCAGGGGCAGAGGTGCGTTCATGTCAGCTCTTCAATTGGGCTTGTTCGGCCTGGGTCGCGCGCAGCTGCTCCAGCACCACGTCACGCTTGTGGCCCAGGTGGGCGACGAGCTCGGTCCGCAGCGCTGCCCCGTCGCGCCGGTGCAGCGCGCTGACCATGCGCTCGTGCTCCTGCAGGGCGCGGGCCCATTTCTCGCCATCGAGGTTGGAGCGGAAGCGCAGCGCCTGCAGTCGGGCGTTGACCTGGTGGTAGGTGGCCGTGAGCACCGGGTTGCGCGCGGCGGCGTTGATGGCGGCGTGGATGCTCAGGTTCAGGCGGTAGTAGTTGGAGAGGTCGCGCCGGGTGTAGGCGGCCTTCATTTCGTAGTGCATGGCCTCGATCTCGGCCAGCTCCGCGGGCGTGATGCGTTGCGCGGCCAGCTCGCCCGACAGGCCTTCCAGCCCGGCCATGACCTCGAAGGTGTTGCGGATGTCGGCTTCGCTGAGCGCCACGGCAAAGGCGCCGCGGTTGGGCAGCAGGTCCACCAGGCCTTCGGCGGCCAGGGTCTTGATGGCTTCGCGCAAGGGCGTGCGCGAGACCTTGAGCTGCTCGCACAGCTCGCGCTCGTTGAGCTTGGCGCCGGGGGCAATCTGCCCTTCCACCAGCATCTGGCGCAGGCGCTGGGCCACCTGGCCGTGCAGCACGGCGCCGGGCATGGACAGGATTTCAGCCATGGTTTGTATTCAAAATCCGGGGTGATTTCAGAGGCATTTTAGGGTCTTTCGGGTTGACAAACAAATTTTGTATGCAAAAAATCCAGCCATCTTTCGTGAGAACCCGACCATGCTGACCACCGATTTCCATCCCACCGGCCGCCATTTCCTGCAGATTCCGGGCCCCTCGCCGGTGCCAGAGCGCGTGCTGCGCGCCATGAGCCTGCCCACCATCGACCACCGCGGCCCCGAGTTCGGCGCCCTGGGCCTGAAGATCCTGGCCGACATCCAGCAGATCTTCCAGACCAAACACCCGGTCATGATCTACCCGGCCTCGGGCACCGGCGCCTGGGAGGCCGCGCTGAGCAACACGCTCTCGCCCGGCGACCACGTGCTGATGTACGAGACCGGCCACTTCGCCTTCCTCTGGCACCGCCTGGCCACGCGCCTGGGCCTGAAGGCCGAGGTGCTGGCCCTGCCCGGCATGGAGCACGGTGTGCCCACCAGCTGGCGCCGCGGCGTGCAGGCGGACCTGATCGAGCAGCGCCTGAAGGCCGACACGCAGCACGCCATCAAGGCGGTGTGCGTGGTGCACAACGAGACCTCCACCGGCGCGACCAGCAATATTGCCGCCGTGCGCAAGGCCATCGACGCCGCCAGACACCCGGCCCTGCTGCTGGTGGACACCATCTCGGGCCTGGCCAGCGCGGACTACCGGCACGACGAATGGGGCGTGGACGTGTCCATCAGCGGCTCGCAGAAGGGTCTGATGCTGCCGCCGGGCATGAGCTTCAACGCGCTCTCGCCCAAGGCCATCGAGGCCAGCAAGTCCGCGAAGCTGCCGCGCAGCTTCTGGGCCTGGGACGAGATCATCGAGATGAACAAGACCGGCTACTGGCCCTACACGCCCAACACCAACCTGATGTACGGCCTGAGCGAATCGGCCGACATGATCCTGGGCCAGG
>JAJZUZ010000218.1 GCA_021845965.1 Pseudomonadota bacterium
ACTCGTTGTTGTTCTTGGTGGCGCGCATCTGCTTGAGCACCATTTCCATGGCCTCGATCTCGTCCATGTTGTAGAGGAACTGGCGCAGGATGCGGGTCTTCTGCAGGATCTCGGGCTGCAGCAGCAGCTCCTCACGGCGGGTGCCGCTGCGGCTGAGCTGGATGGAGGGGAAGACGCGCTTCTCGTACAGGCGGCGGTCCAGGTGGATTTCCGAGTTGCCGGTACCCTTGAACTCTTCGAAGATCACCTCGTCCATGCGGCTGCCGGTGTCGATCAGCGCGGTGGCGATGATGGTCAGGCTGCCGCCTTCTTCCACGTTGCGGGCGGCGCCGAGGAAGCGCTTGGGGCGCTGCAGGGCGTTGGCGTCCACGCCGCCGGTCAGCACCTTGCCGGACGACGGCACGACGTTGTTGTAGGCGCGGGCCAGACGGGTGATGGAGTCCAGCAGGATCACCACGTCCTTCTTCAGCTCGACCAGGCGCTTGGCGCGCTCGATCACCATCTCGGCCACGTGCACGTGGCGCGCGGCCGGCTCGTCGAACGTGGAGGCGATCACCTCGCCCTTGACGGTGCGCTGCATCTCGGTCACTTCCTCCGGGCGCTCGTCCACCAGCAGCACCATGAGAATGCTGTCGGGATAGTTGGCCGCAATGGCGTGGGCAATGTGCTGCATCATCACCGTCTTGCCGCTCTTGGGCGGGGCGACCAGCAGGGCACGCTGGCCCTTGCCGATTGGGGCAATGATGTCGATGATGCGACCGGTGATGTTCTCGTCGCTCTTCAGGCCGTCCTGCTCGAGCTTCATCTGCACCTTGGGGAACAGCGGGGTGAGGTTCTCGAACATCACCTTGTGCTTGTTGCCTTCGGGCGCACCGCCGTTGACCTTCTCCAGCTTGTTCAGTGCGAAGTAACGCTCGCCATCCTTGGGTGTGCGTACCTCGCCCTCGATCATGTCGCCGGTGTGCAGGTTGAAGCGGCGCACCTGGCTGGGGGAGATGTAGATGTCGTCCGTGCTGGCGGTGTAGCTCGAATCCGGGCTGCGCAGGAAGCCGAAACCGTCGGGCAGGATCTCCAGCACGCCGTCGGCGAAGACCTGTTCGCCGGCCTTGGCGCGCTTCTTGATGATGGCAAACATCAGCTCCTGCTTGCGCATGCGGCCGGTGTTCTCGATCTCGAGTGCCTCGGCCTGCTGGAGGATTTCGGACACGTGCAGTGCCTTGAGTTCGTTCAGGTGCATGGATGGAGTCCCTGCGGGGAGTTCAACGGGAAATTCGGGGGAGGTGGGAGGCGCGGCGGGCGCTGTGCCCTGCTGGCCTGGATCGCGAAACCGGCTCCGGGTTGGAGCTGGCGATCTGGAGGAGATTATGACAGGAAAAAAAGCCGCCGCGTATCGTTGTCGCGGCGGCAGGCGAACGGGATCAGGCCAGTTGCTGATCGATGAAGGCCGTCAGCTGGGCCTTGCTCATGGCACCGACCTTGGTGGCGGCGAGCTGACCGCCCTTGAACAGCATGAGCGTGGGGATGCCACGAATGCCGAACTTGGCTGGGATGTCGCGGTTCTCGTCCACGTTCATCTTGGCAACCTGCAACTTGCCCTGGTAGACGCCGGCCACTTCGTCCAGCACGGGGGCGATCATCTTGCAGGGACCGCACCACTCCGCCCAGTAGTCCACCAGCACGGGCTGGCTGGATTTGAGGACGTCGGTTTCGAAGGAGGCGTCGGAAACGTGCTTGATCAGGTCGCTGGCCATAGTGGGCTCCTTTTCGATGTGGCAATGCGGCTACAGTTGCGGCATTGTGACAGAAACCACAGACTCTCGTTGCCAACAGTGGCTTGCCGGCATCAGGGCTGAGATGGCGGCGCGGGGTGCGCACCCCGCGCGCACCGTGGTCCTGTTGCCCTATGCGCAGCTGATGCCGCAGCTGGCGCGCTTGTGGGCCCGGCAGCAGCCGGACGGCTTTGCGCCACGCTTCGAGACCACGCAGAACTGGTGCCGCAGCCTGGGTGGTTTTGCTGCGGGACCGACCGATTTCAGTTTCGATCCGGCGCTGGACGTGCTCACCGCGCGCACGCTGCTGGAGCAGGCCGGGCAGGGTGCGCGTGCCGAGGCGGCGACCGCGCTATTGCTCGAAGCGGCGCAGCAGCTTGCGCCGCTGGCGGCCGCCCTGGCGCCGGCCGAGCGTGGCGCCTGGGCGGCGCGGGCGCGCAGCGCCGTGCTCACCGGGATGGACCCCACGACGCTGGCCCTGGAGGCCACGGTGGCCCAGGTGGCGGTGGCCTGGGTGGCGAATTCTGCCTACGCCACGGACCTGCTCTACGAGTCGCGCGTGATCCAGTCGATCGACTGCCTCGTCGCTGTGCCCGGCTTCCAGCGCGATCCGCTGCTGGCGGCCTTGCAGGCGGTCTGGCGCGAGCGCATGGTGCTGCTGCCGCCAGGCGATGTGCCGGCCATGACCCCCGCACCGGCCTTCCACCGGGCCCGCGACGCGCAGGACGAGGCGCAGCGTGCCGCAGCCTGCGCGCTGCGGCACATCCAGGCCGGTCGGACGCCCGTGGCCCTGGTGGTGACCGACCGTGCCCTGACACGCCGCGTGCGCGCCATGCTTGCGGCTCACGACGTGCAGATCCGCGATGAGACCGGCTGGAAGCTTTCCACCAGCCGTTCGGGGGCGCACGTCATGGGCGCCCTGCGGGCCTGCGCCTGGAATGCCGGCACGGACGCTGTGCTGGACTGGCTCAAGAACGCACCTGCGCTGGACGCGGGCAGCGTGACGGCGCTGGAAGCCGCGTTGCGTCGGGCGCCGCAGCGCGCCTGGCGGCAGGTGCCGGCTACGCTGGACACCCGGGGGGACACCGCGCTGGCGGCCCTGCTGGGCGAGACGGAGGCCCTGCGCGAGACGCTCAAGGGCACGCGCACGCTGGCGCAATGGCTGGCAACCCTGCGCGAGCTGTTGCAGCGCAGCGGCCAGTGGGCGCGGTTGCAGGACGACGTGGCCGGTGCCGCCGTGCTGGCGGCGCTGCGGCTGGATCAGGGCAGACTGCCGCCCGAGGCTCTGTGGTCCCGCCAGCGCCTGGGTCTCGCCGATTTCAGCCGCTGGGTGGACCAGGTGCTGGAAGCCCAGAGTTTCAAGCCCGAGTACCCGGCGCAGGAGCAGGCGGTCATCCTGCCGCTGGCGCAGATGCTGGGCCGCCACTTCGGCGCGGTGGTCATCCCCGGCTGCGATGAGGTGCGGCTCCACCCCTCGCCCGAACCGCCCGGGCCCTGGACGGCAGCGCAGCGTGCCGCGCTCGGACTGCCGACGCGCGAGGCGCTGGCGGCGGCCTTGCGCGCCTCCTGGCACGACGCGTTGGCCACCCCCCAGGTGGACCTGCTCTGGCGCAGCAGCGACGAGGGCGGCGAGCCCCTGTTGCCGAGCCCGCTGGTGCAGGAGATCCGGCTGG
>JAJZUZ010000003.1 GCA_021845965.1 Pseudomonadota bacterium
TGGGGTGGCTGATGGGACTCGAACCCACGACAACCAGAATCACAATCTGGGACTCTACCAACTGAGCTACAGCCACCGTGAGCCTGCGATTATAACCTCACTCTGTCACGATGCGCTGCGGCCGGTGGTCAAGGGTGCCGGACGCGGTACCTTGATCTGCACCTTCAGGCGCTTTTGCAGCAGCTGGTCGTAGGCTTGGCCCTCGGCCTGCATCCACCACTGGGCGTACTGGGCGCGCTCCTGCTTCTGCACCTCAGGCGCCGGCGCGGCACGCTCGACGCGCTTGGTCACGCGCGCCACGGCATAGCCCTGCGCGCCCAGGTCCACGCCCAGCAGCTGCGGCAGCTGGCCGGGGTCGGCGCGCAGGACGGCGTCGAGCAAGGCCGGCTGCAGCCCCTGCGGCTGATCGCGCGACACCACCTGGGCGGCGCCCAGGCTGGCACTGGCCGGCGCCGCCTTCCAGGCGGCCAGCTGCTTCTGCCCTTCCTCCCGTGCCAGCTCGGCCGCGCGGGCCTGCACCACCCGCTCACGCACCGCCGGTCGCACCTCGGCCAGCGGCAGCGTGCGCGCCGGCATGTACTGTGTGATGCGCGCGGCCGCCAGCTGGCTGGGGGCCACTTCCACCGCCTCGGTGTTGCGCTTGTTGGTCACCGAGTCGGCGCTGAACACGGCTTCCAGGAACTTGGCGTTGGCCAGCACGCCGGTCGCGCCCGGCTGGGGCTGGCGGCGCACGCCGCTGGCGGTGTGGATCTCCAGCTTGAGCTTGTCGGCCACCGGCTTGAGGCTGTCGGACTGCTCATAGACGCCGTTGGTGAAGGCTTCCGCCGCCTCGGCATAACGCGCGCGCGCCTGCTGCGTCTTGAGCTCCTCCTCCAGGCTGGGACGCAGTTCGGCAAAGCTCTTCTGCTTGGGGGCCTTGATGTCGGTGAGCTTGATGATGTGAAAGCCGAAATCGGACTCCACCACATCGCTGATCTCGCCCTTCTTCAGGGCGAAGACGGCATCTTCAAAGGGCTTGACCATGGCACCACGCGTGAAGAAGTCCAGATCGCCCCCCTTGGCAGCGGAACCGGGATCCTGCGAGTTCTTGCGCGCCAGTTCGGCAAAACGCTCGGGCGCCTTGCGCGCCTCGGCCAGCAGCTGCTGGGCGCGCTCGCGCGCCTTCTGGCGCTCGGCCGCCGGAGCGTCCTTGGCCACGGCGATCAGGATATGGCTGGCGCGGCGCTCCTCCGGCCCGCTCAGGCGCGCCGTGTTCTGCTCGTAATAGCCGCGCACATCGGCTTCGTTGAGCTTGATCGTCTTGCGGATGGCGTCGATGTCCAGCACGATGTATTCGATGCTGGCCTGCTCGGGCGCCTGGAACAGCGCCTGGTTGGCCTGATAGAAGGCCTCCAGCTCCGCGTCCTGCGGCTTGATGCGCGCGGCGTAATCCGCCGTGGCAAAGCGCGCCAGCTGCACTTCGCGCTGCTCATGCAGGGCCCCCAGCGCCAGATCGGCCGGCGCGCTGGCGATGAAAGCGGTCTGCATGACGCCGGCCTGCACCTGGCGTGCAGCCAGCTCGCGGCGCACGTTGGCCTCGAACATCTCCGGGCTCATGCCCTGGCTGCCCAGCAACTGGCGGTAGCGCTCCATGTCCAGGCTGCCGTCGGGACGGCGCAGCGCGGCGATGGCGGGAATGGCCTGCAGCTCCTGCGCCAGACGTGCGTCGCTGACGGCCAGATGGGACTCATCGGCTGCCATCGCCAGCACGCGCTCGCGCACCAGCCGCTCCAGCGTGGCATAGCGTGCCTGTTCGGAATCGAGCAGCTTGGCGTCGACGCCGGGCATGAGCTGGCGCATGCGCTCCACTTCCTGGCGATGGGCGTTCTCCCACTCGCCACGCGTGATGTCGGAGCTGCCGACCCGGGCCACCGTCTTGTCCTTTTCGAGAAAGCGGTTGTAGCTGTCGATGCCGACCAGCACAAACGAAGGGATGATCAGCAGAAACAGCACGATCATCATGATCTTGTTGTGCTTGCGTACGTGTTCAAACATGAGCGCGCTCTCCATACTGGGCCTGTACCAGGCAGGCCCGCAACAAAAAAGGCGAACTCATGTTCGCCTTTGCCTGGGTTGGTGGGTGCTGAGGGGTTCGAACCCCCGACCTACGCCTTGTAAGGGCGCCGCTCTACCAGCTGAGCTAAGCACCCCACCGGAACAGGTCAGTTCAGTGCATCCTTCAGGGCCTTGCCCGGACGGAACTTCGGCACCTTGGCGGCCTTGATTTTAATCGCAGCGCCGGTGCGGGGATTGCGGCCGGTGCGGGCAGCACGCTTGCCCACGGCGAAGGTACCGAAACCCACGAGGGAGACGGAACCGCCCTTTTTCAGCGTGGTCTTGACGGCACCGATGGTGGACTCCAGTGCGCGGGTAGCCGCGGCCTTGGAAATGTCGGCATGCTTGGCGATGTGTTCGATCAGTTCGGTTTTATTCACAAAGATCCCCTTGTATGGAAACTGTGTTGATGGGTCAGCTTGTCTCTTCGATAAATTTCTTGTCCTCCATCCCGGTCGGGCAAACCGGGTGCGGGAGGCTTCGCCTGCAGCTTGCACTGCCGCATGTGATTAGAGCCACGGATCTTTCCCGTGTCAACAATCCATGCGGCATTACAACAGCGCGGGGGCGAATTCTAGACTTATTTCGTGATCAAATTTTGCGACCAGCCGACAAAAAATATTTTTCAACTGGTAACTACGTCCCCGTTGAGAAATGCCAATGACAGAGGCGCTGCGACAGCGTGCACAAATGTCGCCCGGCTTGCAGTTGCCACGCACCACCTCAGCGCGCAGACCGCACCACGAGGCTGACGCCCAGGGCCGTCAGCACGGTGCCGGTGATCGTAATGAAAGTGATGGGCTCGGCAAACAACAGCCAGGCCATCAGTGCCGTCGTCGGCGGCACGAGATAGAGCAGGCTGGTCACACTGGTGGCCGCGCCGCGCTGTATCAGGAGATAGAGCAGCGAACTGCCTCCCAATGTCAGGCCCAGCACCGACCAGGCCATGGCCGACAGCAGCTCCCAGTTCGGCGCGCCCGTCGGACCGGTCCAGCGCAGCGTTTCGCTCTCCAGCAGCGCCAGCGGCAAGGTGACGAGCAGCGCGGCCATCAGTTGCACCGCATTGGCGCTGCGCACGTCGCACGGGGCGACAAAGTGCTTCTGGTACAGCGTACCGATCGTGATGCTCAGCAGCGCGAGCGTGGCCAGCGACAGATTGGCCAGATCCGCCTCGCCGCCCTGCCCGAACTTGCGCGACACCACCAGCAGCAGGCCGGCAAACCCGAGCACCAGGCCGGCCCACTGTCGCGCGCTCACGCGGGAACCACGCGCCGACAACCACAGGGCCGTGAGCACCGGCTGCAGCCCGACGATGAGCGCCACCAGCCCCGAGCCCATGCCGGCCTTGACCGCCGCCCACACGCCCCCCAGATAACCGCCGTGCATGAGGACGCCCGTCACGGACAGGTGCACCCACTGCGCGCGCGTGGCTGGCCAGGCCACCCGCGCCAGGACGATCCAGGGCACAAAGCAGAGGATGGACAACACGTAACGCCAGGCCAGGAAACCCAGCGGCGGCGCATGTGGCATGCCGAAGCGCGCCACGATGAAACCGGTGCTCCAGATGAGCACAAACACCAGGGGCATGGCCCGCAGCAGGGGAGCGCTCTCGGAACGGAAGTTCAAGTCACTTCACCCGGGCGCGGATTTCAGGCAGGGCCTTCTGCAGGTAATAGACCATGGACCACACGGTCAGCACGGCCGCGACCCAGATCAGCACATTGCCCCAGGCACGCGTATCGATCATTCCGAAGAGCCTGCCGTCATAGAGCAGGAAGGGAATCGCCACCATCTGCACCGTGGTCTTGACCTTGCCCAGCATGTGCACGGCAACGCTGCGCGAGGCGCCGATCTGTGCCATCCATTCGCGCAAGGCCGAGATGGCGATCTCGCGCCCGATGATGATGAGCGCCACAAAGACGTCGGCCCGGTCCAGGTGCACCAGCACCAGCAGCGAGGCGCAGACCAGGAACTTGTCGGCCACCGGGTCGAGGAAGGCGCCGAAGGACGACATCTGGTTGAGCTTGCGCGCCAGATAGCCGTCCAGCCAGTCGGTCAGCGCGAACACCACGAACATGACGGTGGCGATCAGGTTGCGCGTGACCGGCTCCAGCGGCAGGTAGAACACGCCCACGATCAGCGGGATCGCGACGATGCGCGTCCAGGTCATGAGGGTGGGGATGGTGAAGAACATGGGCGTGATTGTGGCATGGCCGTCAAGCCGCGCCGTCCGCAGAAATACGCATCAGTGCAGGGCGCGGTAGATGGCCTCAGCCAGCTCGTGCGAAATGCCGTCGACCGAGGCCAGGTCCTCGACGCTGGCCGAGGCCACACCGCGCACCCCGCCGAAGCGCTGCAGCAGCCGGGCACGACGCTTGGGGCCGACGCCGGGAATCTCCTCGATCCGGCTGCCACCCACACGCACCCTGGCGCGCGCCGCGCGCATGCCGGTGATGGCGAAGCGGTGCGCCTCGTCGCGGATCTGCGCCACCAGCATCAACGCCGCCGAGTCCTTGCCCAGGTACACCTTCTCGCGCCCATCGGCGAAGACCAGTTCCTCCAGCCCGACCTTGCGGCCCTCGCCCTTCTCCACGCCGACGATGAGCGCCAGGTCCAGCCCCAGTTGCTCGAACACCTCGCGCGCCATGGCCACCTGGCCTTTGCCGCCATCGACCAGCACCAGGTCCGGCAGGCGGTCGGTGCCCTCGGTGGCCATGCCGCCTTCATTGCCCTCGCCATCCTCCCGTCCCTCGCGCAAGGCCTGCGCCAGGCGCGTGTAGCGGCGCGTCAGCACCTGGCGCATGGCGGCGTAGTCGTCGCCGGGCGTAATGCCGTCGATCTTGTAGCGCCGGTACTCGCCGTTCTGCATCTTGTGGTGGTGGAACACCACGCAGGAGGCTTGGGTGGCCTCGCCTGCCGTGTGCGAGATGTCGAAACACTCGATGCGCAGCTCGTCCAGCCGGTCCTGCGGCAGGGCCAGCGCCTCGGCCAGCGCGCGCGTGCGCGCCTGCTGCGAACCCTCCTCGGCCAGCAGGCGGGCCAGCTGCAGACCGGCGTTGGTCTGCGCCATCTCCAGCCAGATGCGGCGCTGCTCGCGCGGCTGGTGCACGGCGCGGATCTTCACGCCGGTCTGCTCCGACAGGACCTCGATCAGGCGTTTGCTGACCGGCTCACTGGTGATCAGCGTCGGCACGGCCGGCACCTCGACATAGTGCTGGGCGATGAAGGCCTCCAGCACCTGCACTTCCACCGGCCGGGCCTCCTCGCCCTCTTCACTCGCCAGCAGCGCCGCCGCGTCGTCCACATGGGAGGGGAAGTAGGCCCGGTCGCCCAGATGTCGGCCGCCGCGCACCATGGCCAGGTTGACGCAGGCGCGCCCGCCCTGCACCTTCACGGCCAGGATGTCGACGTCGCGGTCGTCCACGCTCTCCACCGCCTGCTGGTGCAGCACATTGGACAGGGCGGCGATCTGGTCGCGCAGCTCCGCCGCCTGCTCGAACTCCAGACTCGCCGAGTGGCGCAGCATGCGCGCTTCCAGCTCCTGCAGCACCTGCTGCGTCTCGCCGCGCAGGAAGGCCTCGGCGTGCGCCACATCCTGTGCATAGGCTTCGGGCGTCACCAGCGTCACGCAGGGGCCGGAACAGCGCTTGATCTGGTACAGCAGGCAGGGTCGGGTGCGGTTGGCAAACACCGTGTCCTCGCAGGTGCGCAGGCGAAACACCTTTTGCAGCAGCTGGATGCCCTCCTTGACCGCCCAGGCGCTTGGATAGGGGCCGAAGTAGTGGTGCTTCTTCTCGACCGCGCCGCGGTAGTAGGCCATGCGGGGCCATGCCGCCGGCGCCTTGCTGTCGCCGGACCGGGCCGCTGTAATCTTGAGGTAGGGATAGCTCTTGTCGTCGCGAAACAGGATGTTGTAGCGCGGGTTGAGCGTCTTGATCAGATTGTTTTCCAGCAGCAGCGCCTCGGCTTCGGAGCGCACCACCGTGGTCTCCAGCCGCACGATCTTGCCCACCATGTGGCCGATGCGCGTGCCGTCGTGGCTCTTCTGGAAGTAGCTGGAGACGCGCTTCTTCAGGTTGCGCGCCTTGCCCACGTAGAGCAGGCCACCGTCGGCATCGAAGTAGCGGTAGACCCCGGGCAGCGACGGCAGTGCCGCGACCAGGGCCAGCAGTTCCTCGCTGTGAACGCTGATCGGGCTGGCTTCTTCCTTGACCTTCTCGCTGGACATGCCCCATATTGTGGACAATTCCGGCATGACATTCGGACTGCGCTGGGATATTTTCTGCCGGGTCATCGACAACCACGGTGACATGGGCGTGTGCTGGCGCCTGGCACGGCAGCTCGCGCGACAGGGCCATGCCGTGCGCCTATGGGTGGACGACGCCAGCGCCCTGGCCTGGATGGCCCCGCAAGGCTGCCCGGGGGTGGACGTCCATCCCTGGACCGAGCCGCTGGCGCTGCAGGGCCTGGCCCCGGGTGACGTGCTGGTGGAGGCCTTTGGTTGCGAGATCCCGCCCGCCTTCGTCGAGCTGTCCATGCGCTGGCGCGCGGCGGACCATCGTCACCCCGCCTGGATCAACCTGGAATACCTCTCGGCCGAACGCTATGTCGAACGCACCCATGGCCTGCCTTCGCCGGTAATGCACGGGCCAGCGCACGGCGTGAGCAAACGCTTCTTCTACCCCGGCTTCACGCCGCGCACCGGCGGCCTGCTGCGCGAGCCCGACCTGCTGCAGCAACAGGCGCAGTTCGACCGCGCCGCTTGGCTGGCCGGGCACGGCATCCGCTGGCCGGCTGAGGCGCGCCTGGTGTCGCTGTTCTGCTACGAACCCGCCGCCCTGCCCAGGCTGCTGCAATTGCTGGCGAGCGAGGCGCAGCCCGTGCATCTGCTCGTGACCGCCGGCCGCGCGGCCGCCGCGGTGCGGGCCTGCGCGGTGCCGGCCGCCGGCCTGCAGGTGCATTACCTGCCGTACCTGACGCAGGATGACTATGACCACCTGCTCTGGGCCTGCGACCTGAACTTCGTGCGCGGGGAAGATTCGCTGGTACGTGCCCTGTGGGCCGGGCAGCCCTTCGTCTGGCACCTCTATCCGCAGGACGACGACGCCCACCACAGCAAGCTGTCTGCCTTCCTGGACTGGCTGGACGCACCCGCCTCGCTGCGGGCGTTCCACGCCACGTGGAACGGGCTGGACACCCATCCTCTGCAAGCGCCCGAGCTACCGGCCTGGGGACGGTGCGCCACCCAGGCACGCGCTTTGCTGCTGGATCAGCGGGACCTGCTGAGCCAGTTGCAGGCGCTGGTCAACCACCTGCGCGGCTGACAGGAACGCGCCTGCCGGCGGGAAATGGCGCGGTCTTGCGCTGCATCAACACCCCTGCGGCTAGAAAAAACGTTAAAATTCAAGGTTTTGCGGAATTGCGCCGGGAATCCCTGGCACGCGTTCCGGACCACCGCCGCACGAACACCGGACAACTCGGGACATGGAGCGGCCCAACCACTGGAAACACTATGAAAATCGCTCAGGAAATTCGCGCCGGCAACGTGATCATGCACGGCAAGGACCCGATGGTCGTGCTCAAGACCGAATACAGCCGCGGTGGCCGCAATGCCGCCACCGTGCGCATGAAGCTCAAGAGCCTGATCGCCAACTTCGGCACCGAGGTGGTGTTCAAGGCCGACGACAAGATGGACCAGGTCATCCTGGACAAGAAGGAGTGCACCTACTCCTACTTCGCCGACCCGATGTACGTCTGCATGGATGCCGACTACAACCAGTACGAAGTCGAAGCCGAAAACATGGGTGATGCCCTGCACTACCTGGAAGACGGCATGCCGGTCGAAGTGGTGTTCTACGACGGCAAGGCCATCTCGGTGGAACTGCCCACCAGCGTGGTGCGCGAAGTCACCTGGACGGAACCCGCCGTCAAGGGCGACACCTCGGGCAAGGTGCTCAAGCCGGCCAAGATTGCCACCGGTTTCGAAGTGGCGGTGCCGCTGTTCGTCGACCAGGGCGACAAGATCGAAATCGACACCCGTACCGGCGAGTACCGCAAGCGCGTCTGAGCGTTGGCGATCGCCGCAAAAGGCTCCTCCGGGAGCCTTTTTTGTTTTCTGCGGCGCACGAACCAGCCACGATCGTCCGTCATCCCGCCTGGCATGGCGGCGCCAGGGCACGCGGACACGGCCCAGATCCACTGCCAATTCGGTGTAGGCTATCCCCATGAACGAAGCTGACACCACGACGCCCGCCATCGGTCCCGGCACCAATGGCCAGCCCTCGCGCCTGGCCCTGCGCCGCGTGTTGATCGACACCTACCATGAAAACGTGGCCTACATGCACCGTGAGTGCGAGGTATACCGCGCGGAAGGTTTCAAGGCCCTGTCCAAGGTGGAGGTGCGCACCAACGGCCATAGCATCCTGGCGACGCTCAATGTGGTCGACGACGAAACCATCGTCGCCTGCGGGGAGCTCGGGCTGTCCAAATCCGCCTTCGACCAGCTCGAAACACAGGAGGGCCAGACCGTGACGGTGGCGCAGGCGGAGCCGCCCGAGTCCATCAGCGCCCTGCACCGCAAGCTCGCGGGCGAGCGGCTCAGGCTGGACGACTTCCGCGCCATCGTGCTCGACATCACGGCGCACCACTACTCCAAGATCGAACTGACGGCCTTCGTGGTCGCCACCAACCGCGACGAGCTCGACCGCGAGGAAGTGCAGTACCTCACCGAAGCCATGATCGAGGCCGGCCGCCGGCTGGACTGGCGCGAATCGCTGGTGGTCGACAAGCACTGCATCGGCGGCATTCCCGGCAACCGCACCTCCATGCTGGTGGTGCCCATCGTGGCGGCGCACGGCATGCTCTGCCCCAAGACCTCCTCGCGCGCCATCACCTCGCCCGCCGGCACCGCCGACACCATGGAGGTGCTGGCTGACGTCGAGCTGCCGGTCGACCGCCTGCGTGAGATCGTGCACGAACACCGCGGCTGCCTGGCCTGGGGCGGCACCGCCAATCTGTCGCCGGCCGACGATGTGCTGATCTCGGTGGAGCGACCGCTGGCACTGGACTCCCCCGGCCAGATGGTGGCGTCCATCCTGTCCAAGAAGATCGCGGCCGGATCGAGCCACCTGGTGCTCGACATCCCGATCGGCCCGACGGCCAAGGTGCGCTCGATGCCGGAAGCGCAGCGCCTGCGCCGCCTGTTCGAATATGTGGCGCGCCACATGAAACTCACGCTGGACGTGGTCATCACCGACGGCCGCCAGCCGATCGGCTTTGGCATCGGCCCCGTGCTGGAGGCGCGCGACGTGATGCGCGTGCTGCAGAACGACCCGCGTGCACCCATGGATCTGCGGCAGAAGGCCCTGCGCCTGGCCGGCCGCATGCTGGAGGCCGACCCCGACGTGCGCGGCGGCGACGGCTTTGCCATCGCGCGCGACATCCTGGATTCGGGACGGGCCCTGCGCAAGATGAACGACCTCATCAAGGCCCAGGGCAGCCGCCACTTCGACCACAACCACCCGCAGCTCGGCAAGCTCAGCTTCGAGATCCACGCCCGTGGCGCCGGCGTGGTCAGCGGCATCGACAACCACCACCTGGCACGCATCGCGCGCTTCGCCGGCGCCCCCAAGGTCAAGGAGGCGGGCGTCGACCTCTGCGCCAAGCTGGGCGACGCGGTGCGGGATGGCGACGTGCTTTACCGCGTCCACGCCAGCTACCCGGCCGATCTGGAGTTCGCGCGCCAGGCCTGCGCCCGCTCCAGCGGCTTCCGTATCGGCCGCGCTGAAGACGTGCCCCAGGTATACGTGGAGTTCTGACCATGCGTGTGGAGTTGCTGCTGCATTTCGAGGACGAGGCGGCCAGCGCCGCGCGCATTGCTGCCGCGGCCGGTATGGCGCATGCGCCGATTGCGAGCCATCGCTTCCCGGACGGCGAGCTCAAGCTGCGCCTGCCCGCCGCGCTGCCGCCGCACGTGGCGCTACTGCGCTCACTGGCACAGCCCAACGAGAAGCTGGTCGAACTGCTGCTGGCCGCGCAGACCGCGCGCACGCTGGGCGCTACGCGGCTCACCCTGCTGGCCCCCTACCTGGCCTATATGCGCCAGGACATGGCCTTCACCCCGGGCGAGGCCGTGAGTCAGCGCATCGTCGGCCGCTTCCTGGCCGGCCTGTTCGATGCCGTCGTCACCGTCGACCCGCACCTGCATCGCGTTGCCACGCTGGACGAAGCCGTGCCGGTGTCACGCGCCGTGGTGCTCAGCGGCGCGCCGCTGCTGGCCGACCTGATCGCGCGCCAGCGCCCAGGAGCGCTGCTGGTAGGGCCGGACGAGGAGTCGGCGCAATGGGTGGCCCAGGCCGCGGCGCGGCACGGCTTTGACTACACGGTGTGTCGCAAGATACGACACGGCGACCGGCAGGTCGAGATCGAGCTGCCGGCCTATGACGTGCGCGGCCGTGGCGTGGTGCTGCTGGACGATGTGGCCAGCAGCGGCCACACCCTGGCGCAGGCGGCGCGCGGCCTGCTGGCGGCCGGCGCAGCCTCGGTGGATGTGGCCGTCACGCACGCCCTCTTCGCCGGCGACGCCGGACAGCTGCTGTGGGACGCCGGCGTGCGCCACGTCTGGAGCACGGACTGCATCGCCCACCCGAGCAATGCCGTCAGCATGGCCCCTGCCCTGGCGGCCGCACTGGATTGAAACCCTCATGAAGACGCCACACGACCTCAACGAACGCACCCTGGCCGATGCCTGGGCTGACCTCAAGGCGCACGCCGATGCCGGCCTGCCCTTGCAGGCCGACGCCTTCCGCCTGGCCTTCGCCGACCCGCAGTTCCTGCTGCGCCGCGAGACCCGCGGCATCCGTTTCCAGCTCGAGTTGATGAAACCCGATCTGGAACAGCAGGAACAGGGGATTGCCAACACCATCGTCGTATTCGGCAGCGCCCGCTTCCTTGCCCCGGAAGACGCGCGTGCCTTGCACGAGCAGGCGCGTGCCAGCGGTGACCCGCTTGCCATGAAGCGCGCGGAACGCGAGTTGCGCAATGCCCAGCACTACGAACAGGCGCGCCTGTTCGGCCGCCTGGTGGCCGAGCGCAGCGCCCATCTGCCGCACGCCGAACGGCTTTACATCTGCACCGGCGGCGGGCCCGGCATCATGGAAGCGGCCAACCGTGGCGCGCACGAGGCCGGCGCGCTCAGCGTGGGGCTGAACATCGCGCTGCCGCACGAGCAGTTTCACAACCCCTACATCTCGCCCAGCCTGTGCTTCAAGTTCCACTACTTCGCGCTGCGCAAGATGCACTTCATGATGCGCGCCAAGGCCTTGGTGGCGTTTCCCGGCGGCTTCGGCACCCTGGACGAGCTGTTCGAGATCCTCACACTGGTGCAGACCGGCAAGTCCGAGGCGGTGCCGGTAGTCTTGTTCGGCAGCGCCTTCTGGAAGAAGCTGGTCAACTTCGACATGCTGGTCGATGAGGGTGTGATCGCGCCCGATGATCTGGAGCTGTTCACGCTGGTCGACAGCCCTGAGGCAGCGTGGGAAGCCATCCAGTCCTTCTACCGTCTGGAAGACGGCAGCAGCCCGCCCTGAGGCGCTAAGGCGTGTGTGCCGGCGCCCGCAACCCCCACGCGGTGCGGCTGCCCAGCCCGACCACGCCGCCCACGACCCAGAACACCAGCGACACGCCGATGACGGCGCCGATGCTGCCGAAGAGCAGCGGCATTACCACGCTGGAGCCGTTGAGCGACATCAGCCGCAGGCCCAGTGCCTCGCCGTGGCGGTCGGCCGGCGTGATCTGGTGCAAGGTACTCATGATCATGGGCTGGACCGACCCCAGTACCAGGCCCAGCAGCACCGAGCACAGGCCCATGGTCGCGGCATTCGGCATGAACGGGTAGATTGCAAAGAGCGCGCTTGTGGCCAGCATCGCTGCCGTGATCACGACCCACTCGCGCAGGCGCGTGGCCAGCCAGGGCATGGCCAGGCGCACCACGGTGGCCGCGATGGCAAACGAGCCCAGCAGCATGCCGATCGTCGAGGCGCTGTAACCGCGCTCGTGCCCCAGCACCGGCAGCACGAAGGTATGCACGTCCCAGCAGGACGAGAGGAACCAGTTCACCAGCAACAGGCGGCGCATCAGCGGTTCGCGCAACAGATCCCAGGCGCGGCGCTTGCCCGGCGCGCTCTTCGACGCGGCAGACGGCAGGTCGGGTGTGCGCCGCACCAGCAGCCAGGTGATCAGCGGCAGAGCGGCCATGAGCAGGAAAGCGCTGCGGAATCCCGCCAGGTCGCCGGCCGCGCCCCCCAGCCAGACCCCGGCATGGTCGATCAACAGACCGGCCGCCAGCGGCCCGAGGAAATTGGAGGTGGCCGGCCCGATGGACAGCCAGCTGAAGACGCGTTTCAGCTCGTTGGCGTCGCGGGCCGCACGCCCCACATGGCGCTGCAAGGCGATCGAAGCCGTGCCGGTGGCACCGCCACTCAACAGCGCGGCCACACAGAGGACCGGAAAGACCGGAAACAGCACCGCCAAGGCCGTGCCGCCGGTCGCGGCCACCACACTGAAGCGGATGGGGCGGCGCAGACCGTGGCGGTCGGCATACCGGCCGGCCGGCAGCGCGAGAAACACCTGGGTCAGTGCGAACAGCGCCATCAGCAGGCCCACGGCCAGCGCACTGTAGCCCTGCGTGAGCGCCAGCAGGGGCGCCGCCATGCGCAAGCCGGCCATGCAGGCGTGCAGGCAGATGTGCCCGCCGATCAGGCGCGCCAGCGCGAAACGCGGCGCGGCAGGGCTCTCACTCACCCCTCATCTGCCTCTTTGTCGACCGGCAACAGCGCCTGCGCCTGCGCGTCGGGCAGCGCCTCGACCTGGCGCAGCGCGCGTCCCATCGCGCGGCTGCGCACCTCGGCGCTGCTGAGCGTGTTGAGCACCGTCTCGGTCTGCGACTTGACCTTGGCCAGCACGTCGCCGAACTTGCCGAACTCGGTCTTGACCGCGCCCAGCACCTGCCAGACCTCGCTGGAGCGTTTCTCCAGCGCCAGGGTGCGGAAACCCATCTGCAGCGAGCTGAGCATGGCCAGCAGCGTGGTGGGGCCGGCCAGCGTGACGCGGTGCTCGCGCTGCAGGGCTTCCATCAGGCCCGGGCGGCGCAGCACCTCGGCATACAGGCCCTCGGTGGGCAGGAAGAGGATGGCGAAGTCGGTCGTGTGCGGCGGTTCCACGTATTTTTCGGCAATGGATTTGGCCTCCAGCCGGATGCGCGCCTCCAGCGCCTTGGCCGCGGCGTCGGCGGCGGCGGCGTCGGCCCGCTGCTGGGCATCGAGCAGGCGCTCGTAATCCTCGTTGGGAAACTTGGCGTCGATGGGCAGCCACAGCGGCGCCCCGTCCTCGGTCTTGCCGGGCAGCTTGATGGCGAAATCCACCACATTCTTGCTGCCCGGACGCGTGGCCACCTGGGCCGCGTACTGGTCGGCCACGAACACCTGCTCCAGCAGGGCGGCCAGCTGCGCCTCGCCAAACATGCCGCGCGTCTTGACGTTGCTGAGCAGATGCTTGAGATCACCGACCCCGGCGGCCAGGGTCTGCATCTCGCCCAGGCCCTTGTGCACCTGCTCCAGACGCTCGGCCACCTGCTTGAAGCTCTCACCCAGGCGCGTATGCAGGGTGGTGTGCAGCTTCTCGTCCACGGTGGCGCGCATCTCGTCCAGCTTGGTGGCATTGGTCTGCTGCAACTGGGCCAGCTGCGCCTCCAGGGTCTGGCGCACCTCTGCGATGCGGCGTGCGTTGGACTCGCTCATGGCGGAGATCTGCAGCGTCAGCGTATCGGACAGGGTCTTCTGCAGCAGCGCCAGCTGCTGCCCGAAGGCGTCGATCTGCGTGTTCTGCGTGCGCGTGGCCTCGGCCGACTGTTGCACCAGACTCTGCTGGAAGGTCGCCAGGTTCTGCGTCAGCTCCAGCCGCGCGCTGCGGGCCGACTCGCCGATCTCCTGGCGCAGCTCGCGTGCCAGGCGTTCCTGGCCGCCCTGCAGGTCCGCGCGCAGGATCTGCACCGCTTCGGCGGACTTCGCCTCCTCGCGCCGCAGCACCAGCGCCAGCACAAGCACGAAATTCAAGAGGCCCAGCGCCAGCAGGGCCCAGAACAGCACGGGGTTCAAAGCGGTTTCCTCCAGACCGCTATTGTCAACCAAGCCCGCAGTCCGCCCTCGGGTCTCTCGGCGGCCGCGGGCCGGAACTGTATTTGTCGCAATATACTTGCGGAAAACCGCCCGGGCATGCTGCATGCATCGCCCATCGCCGTGACCACATCGTGCCGCCATTGCCGGCCACCCCGGTCGCCCGAGATTCCTCCGAGGAGACGCGCCCCATCCTGCCCGGCGCTGCCTCGTCCGCCCCTGGCGCGAAAGGAGAACTGATGATCGATCTGATGCTCAACTGGTCCGAATGGATCAAACCGTCGGCCGGACTGCCCATCGTGCAGTGGTCGCTGCTGCTGGCGCTGGCCGCCGCCGCAGGCCATCTGCTGCAGCGTTATGCAGGCCTGCCCAAGGTGCTGGGCTACTCGGCCGTCGGCGCACTCGCCGGCTTCTCTGGCTACGCGACGACCCACTGGCCGCTGGACGGCATCAGCCAGTTCCTGGTCGAGCTCGGTCTGTCCATCATGCTGTTCGAGGCCGGCGGTCGGCTCACGCTGCGCTGGTTCCGGCACAACCCCATGCTGCTGCTGCAAAGCCTGGCCGAGGCCTGCGCGACCTACGCGGCCGCCTGGTGGGTCATGCAGCTGTTCGACGTCGACGAAGCGTTGCGCATGCCGTTGTCCCTGGTGCTGGTGGCCACGTCGCCAGCGGTGCTGATGCGCGTGGCGCACGACATCCGCGCCAGCGGACCGGTCACCGACCGCGTGGTCACGCTGGCCGCGCTCAATACCCTCTACGTACTCGCGCTGGGTGGGGTCATGGCCCGTCTGCTGGGCCGCAAGCCAGAACTGCTGGCCGATGCGGCCTACCCGGTCGCACTGCTGCTGGTGGCCTCCGTGCTGATGGGCGCCTTGTTGGCATACGCCTTGCGCAAGGCCCTGCAGCTCATGAGCCCCACGAGCGAGAACACGGCGGTGCTGCAACTGGCGCTGATTGCCGCCGGCACCACGCTGACCGCCAATTTCGGTGGCTCCGCGCCGCTGGCGGCCCTTCTCGCCGGCATTCTGCTCAAGACCTGGCATCCGCGTCCCTGGTCCTGGCCGCGGCAGTTCGGCACGGCCGCGGCCGGACTGACCATCCTGATGTTCGTGCTGGTCTCCATGGCCGCCGCCCAGGCCGAATGGGGACTGAAAGCCTGGAGCCTGATGGCCGCCCTGATCCTGGCACGCGCCGTAGCCAAGGCCGGGGCCATCGGCCTGACGGGCATCTGGACCGGCGCCAGCGTGAGCCAGGCCCTGTGGACCGCCGGCGCGATGTGGCCGATGTCGGCCGTCGCCCTGCTGCTGGTTTCGCAATACGCCGAGTTCTCGCCCAGCATCGGCACGCGGGTGGCTGCCATCGCCCTGCCCCTGCTGCTCTTCATGGAAGTCCTGGGGGCGCTCATGGCCGTGCTGGCCCTGCAGCGCGCGGGTGAGGCCGGCCGCCCGCTCGCGATACGGCGCACAAAGACCACCGGAGGGAATCCCCATGCCACTTGAAGCCTTCAACCACTCTGCCGCCCTGACGCTGGGGGTCGAGCTGGAGCTTCAGCTTGTCAACACCCACGACTACGATCTCGCCCCCTACGCCGAGGACATGCTGCGCCTGATGGCCCGGCGCAAGTTGCCCGGCAGCGTGGTGCCGGAGATGACCTCGAGCATGATCGAGATCTCCACCGGCATCTGCGATTCGCCGGCGCAGGTGCTGGAACAGCTGGGCCAGATCCGCGATGCCCTGGTGCAATGCGCCGACAAGCTCAACATTGCCATCGTTGGGGGCGGCACCCACCCGTTCCAGCAATGGCACGAGCGGCGCATCTACGACAAGCCGCGCTTCCGGCAGCTGTCGGAGCTCTACGGCTACCTGTCCAAGCAGTTCACCATCTTCGGGCAGCACGTGCACGTGGGCTGCCAGGACGCCGACAGCGCGCTGCTCATGCTGCACCGCATGTCGCGCTACATCCCGCACTTCATCGCGCTGTCGGCCTCCTCGCCGTTCGTGCAGGGTCATGACACCGCCTTCGACTCGGCACGGCTGAACTCGGTGTTCGCTTTCCCGCTCTCCGGCCGCGCGCCTTTTGTGCTGCATTGGGACGAGTTCAACGCCTACTTCGACAAGATGACACGCACCGGCGTGGTCAAGAGCATGAAGGATTTCTACTGGGACATCCGGCCCAAGCCGGAGTACGGCACGATCGAGATCCGCGTCTTCGACACGCCGCTGAGCGTGGAGCGCGCCGCCGCGCTGGCCGGCTATGTTCAGGCACTGGCCGCGTGGTTCATCCAGGAGCAGCCCTTCACCCCGGCCGAGGACGACTATCTGGTCTACACCTACAACCGTTTCCAGGCCTGCCGCTTCGGACTGGACGCCATCTACGTGGATCCGGCCAGCGGCACGCATCTGCCCCTGAAGGAACATATCATCGCGACGCTGGATCGCGTCCAGCCCTATGCCGTCACGGCGGGCTCGGCAGACGCGCTGGAGTTGCTGCGCAACAGTGCCGAGAATGGTCAGAACGATGCCGGCTGGCTTCGGGACGTACAGGCCCACGAGCAGCTGCTGGCCGAGGTCACACGTCAGGCCGGCGGACGTTTCCGGGGGAGCGGGCGCTGACGGCCCCGGCTCACCTCACTGCATCGAAGAAACGTAGGCCACCACGGCGTCCAGATCGGCTTCCGACATCGGACGGGTGATGCCGCTCATGATCGGGTTGACGCGAGCGCTGGTGCCGTCGCGGTAGTGCTGCAGCGTATTGCGCAGGTACACCGGCTGCTGACCAGCGATGCGCGCGAAATGCTCGTTGCCATGGCCATCCTGGCCATGGCACTGGAAACACACCTTGTTGTAGTAGTCGCGCCCGCGCGCAGCCAGGGCTGCATTGGCCGCGGGTTTGTGCGCCACCTTCTCGTTGGCAAAGAACATCACGATGCCGACCTTCTCGTCGGCGGACATCGCCTTGATCAGGCCTTCCATGAACTCGTTGCGGCGCCGTCCTTCGGCAAACTGTCGCAGTTGCTCGATCAGGTACTCCGGGTTCTGGCCGGCCAGGTTGGGCACATCGGGCTTGAGGCTGTTGCCACCTTCACCATGGCAGTGTGCGCAAAAGGCTGCCACCTGCCGCCCGGTCCGAATGACGTTGGCACCGAGCCTGGGGTCGGACTCGACCTCCTTCAACCGCAGCGGAAGATCAACCGGCACTAGCTTGCGCGCCGGCATGGGCTGGGCCGCCGTCGGCGCAGCCAGACAGACCCCCGCCAGTGCCGCCAGCAAGGCCATGCCCCACCCCGTCGACTTCCCTCTCGCAGTAGCCACCGCCGCCCCCTATTGAGTTGCGGCGATGGTAAGCAGACGCCGCGGATGGGTTCTGACGTGGATCAAAGAATGCCACCACGCCGGGACAGGGTCCGCGGCAGGGCCGCATGAACACGCAACAAGACGCCGGCTGCAGCCGGGGCTGTCAGGCGGCCCGGCGCAGATGCGCGGATCAGGCCTTGCCCAGCACCTGCGGATTGAGCGGCGTCAAGGCCTTGCCCTTGCCGAAAAACTCGACCAGGTTGTCCGCCGCCAGCTTGGCCATGGCCTTTCGCGTGGGCACGCTGGAGCTGGCGATGTGCGGGGTCAGCACGACATTGGGTACCGTCAGCAGGTCCGGATGCACCTTCGGTTCGCCTTCGAACACGTCCAGGCCGGCCGCGGCGATGCGCTTCTCACGCAAGGCCTGCGCAAGCGCACCATCATCGACGATGCCGCCGCGCGCGATGTTCACCAGCGTCGCCGTGGGCTTCATCTGCGCCAGCTCGGCCGCGCCGATGGCGTGGTGCGATGCGGGTGAATACGGCAGCACCAGCACGAGGTGATCCGCCGTCTTCAGCAGCTCCTCCTTGCTGACGTAGCGCGCCTTGCACTCGGCCTCGGTGGCCGCATCGAGGCGCGAGCGATTGTGGTAGATCACGTTCATGCCGAAGCCAAGGGCGCCGCGCCGGGCAATGCCCTGCCCGATGCGGCCCATGCCCAGGATGCCGAGGGTGGCGCCGTGGATGTCGGAGCCGGCGAACATGTCGTAGCTCCACTTGGTCCACCGGCCGGCGCGCAGGTAATGCTCGCTCTCGGCCATACGGCGCGCCGTGGCCATCATCAGCGCGAAGCCGAAGTCGGCGGTGGTCTCAGTCAGCACATCGGGGGTGTTGGTGCCCAGCACCCCACGGGCGGTCATGGCGTCGAGGTCGAAGTTGTTGTAGCCCACCGCCATGTTGGCGCAGACCTTCAGCTTCGGGCAGGCGGCCAGCACCTCGCCGTCGATGCGGTCGCTGCCGGTGGTGAAGGCGCCGTCCTTGTCACGCAGGCGCGCGCTCAACTCGGCCTTGCTCCAGACCACGTCGGCCTGGTTCGACTCGACCTCGAAATGCTGCGCCAGGTAATCGATCGTCTCGGGGAATACGGCGCGGGCCACGAGGATGCGGGGTTTGCTCATGGATAGTCTCTTTCTCTCTTGTAGCGGGACCAGAATCAACGGAACCAGATGAAGGTCATGGCGATGAACAGGGGCAGCAGGATACCCGCCGACCAGGCCATGTAGCCGAAGAAGCTGGGCATGCGCACGCCGCGGTCCTCGGCAATGGCCTTGACCATCAGATTCGGCGCGTTGCCGATATAGGTGTTGGCCCCCATGAAGACGGCGCCGGCCGAGATCGCGGCCAGCGTCGGCGCCAGCGTGCTCATGAGCAGGGCCGGGTCACCACCGGCGGTGTTGAAAAACACCAGATAGGTCGGCGCATTGTCCAGGAAGGAACTCAGCGCACCCGCGGCCCAGAAATACATCGCGGGGTCGGGCGAACCGTCCGGCCGCGTGACGGCCGTCACGATGGCGCCGAAGGGACCCTGCACGCCCGCCTTGAGCATGGCAATCACCGGAATGATGGTCAGGAAGATGCCGGCGAACAGCTTGGCCACCTCCTGCATCGGCACCCAGGAAAACTGGTTGTCGACGTGCACGTCCAGCGGCGTGATCTTCAGCGAGACCAGTGTCACGGCAATCAGGCCCGCATCGCGCAGCAGCCCCGGCAGGCCGACTTCGGTGCCCAGGACGTGGAAGACCACGCTCGATTTCCACAGACCGCTCATCAGGACCAGGCCGACGATGGCGCCCAGCAGCCAGAAGTTGACAGCGCCGTCAAAACCGATGCGACGCGTATCAGGCGTGGGGTCGACCGTCATCAGCTCTTCGCGCCGGTGGTAGTACCAGCTGTCCATGACGAAGAACAGAACCAGCAAGGAGCCAACAAGGAACAGGGTCTCGGGGAAGATGTGGCTGACGGTCCAGAAGAAGTCGACCCCCTTGAGAAATCCGAGGAACAGCGGCGGATCTCCCAGCGGAGTCAGCGAGCCGCCGGCGTTGGAGACGATGAAGATGAAGAACACCACCACGTGCGCCTTGTGCTGCCGGTTGTCGTTGGCCCGGATCAGGGGCCGGATCAGCAGCATGGAGGCACCAGTCGTCCCCATGAAGCTGGCCAGCACCGCACCGAGGGCCAGCAGGGCCGTGTTCAGGCCCGGGCTGCCGTGCAGATTGCCACGGATGTAGATACCACCAGCCACGGTGAACAACGCCGTCAGCAGGATGATGAAAGGGACGTACTCGGCAAGCAGGGCATGGGCCAGGCTTCCCGCCGCCACGCCGGGACCGAATGCCACCGAAAAAGGCAGCAGAAAGGCCAGCGCCCAGGCGGCGGATACCTTGCCGAAGTGGTGATGCCAGAAGGTCGGCGCCAGCAAGGGCATGAGGGCGATGGAAAGCAGGATGCCGGCAAAGGGAACGCCCCACAACGCCGACAACTGGCTGCCATCGAATTCGCCGGCCAGGGCCAGGCCGGGCCAGCTGCACAGAAGAACAACGGCCAGCAGGCCCCAACGATTTGCTTTCATTCGGTCTTGCTCCCGCCTTCAGGACAGCCAGTGGGTGAACTCTTCCGCCGGCACCCGCGGCGTATGGAAGGTGTTGACGACAGCGCCCTCGTCGGCGTAGCCCAGCGCCATGCCGCAAACCAGCATCTCGTCCGGGCCTGCGCCGATGTGCGGCAGGATGATCTTCGCGAAGCCGTTCCACGCAGCCTGCGGGCAGGTATGCAGACCGCGCGCGCGCGCCAGCAGCATGATGTTGTCCAGGAACATGCCGTAGTCCAGCAGCGAACCACGTCCCATCACGCGATCCACCGTGAACATCAGGCCCACCGGCGCATCGAAGAAGCGGAAATTGCGCTGATGCTGGGCGTGCATCCTGTCCTTGTCACCCTTGCCGATGCCCAGCAGGCCGTACAAGCCCCAGCCGTTCTCGCGCCGGCGGTCGATGTAGGGACTGACCCATTTCTCCGGGTAGTAGTCGTATTCCTCGCGGTACTCGGCTGCCAGCGCGGCGTCGGCACGCAAGGCGTCGTGCGCGGCGCAGACCTGCGCGACCAGGCGGTCGCGGGCGTTGCCGCTTAGGACATAGACCTTCCAGGGCTGGGTGTTGGTCCCCGACGGCGCGCGTCTGGCAAGTTGCAGGATGTCCTTGATCAGTTCGGGCGCAACAGCCTGGGAGGTGAAGGCGCGCACGGACAGGCGCGTCTGGATGGCTTCGTCAACGGTCATGGTGTTCAGGTCAGGGTTTCAAGCGCAGCCCGCAAGGCGGACGGTAGCGTCACAGGCCGGCGTGTCTGGCGATCGACATACACATGGACGAAGTGGCCCTGCGCCGCGGCAAACTCTTCGCCCTGCGCGTACAGCCCGACCTCGTAACGCACGCTGGAGTTGCCCAGCCGGGCCACGCGGATGCCCGCTTCCACCTGCTGCGGAAAGGCCAGCGAGGCAAAGTAGTTGCAGTGGGTCTCGATCACCAGCCCGATGGTCTGGCCACCATGGATATCCAGCACGCCGTGCTCGATCAGCCAGGCATTGACGGCCGTGTCAAACCAGCTGTAATAGACGACGTTGTTGACGTGCCCATAGACGTCGTTGTCCATCCAACGGGTCGTGATGGGACGGAACGCCCGGTAGGCGCTGCGCGGCAAGGGGCGCGGTTTCTCGTTGTTGCTGGCACTCATGGCAGGGCCCCGATTTTGCCAGCCCGGCGTCGCCCTCCTCCTAGCGAGAAACCCCGCCATGCCGGCGGACGATTTCTAGGCGTTCCACCCTAATTTGCTGCATTGCAACAAATAGTGCTTGCATTCTCCATGCCGATACCTAGAATCTGTTTCATGTTGCACCGCAACATACCATTTAACCCCGTTCAAGGAGATCCGTATGTTGACCGCTGAACAAGTTCTGGCTGCAAACAAAGCCAATGTGGAAACCCTGTTTGGCCTGACCGGCAAAGCCTTTGAAGGCGTGGAGCGTCTGGTCGAGTTGAACCTGATGACGGCCAAGGCCATGCTGGCTGAAACCGCCAGCCAAGCCCAGGCAGTGATGGGTGCAAAAGACCCGCAGGAGTTGCTGGCTCTGCAATCGACCCTGTTGCAACCGCTGGGCGAGAAGGCCGCCGGTTATGGTCGCGAAGTCTATGACATCACCTCGGCCGCTGGTGCCGAGTTTGGCAAGGCCTTTGAGGCCCAGCTGGCGGAAGCGCAAAAGAAGTTCCTGGATCTGGTGGACAGCACCGCGCAGAACGCGCCGGCGGGCTCGGAAACGGCCGTGGCCCTGATGAAGAGCGCCGTTGCCACCGCCAACAATGTGCTGGAGACCGCCCAGAAATCCGCCAAGCAGGCCGTGACCATGGCCGAATCGAATTTCAAGGCCGCCACGGCGACTGCCTTGGACGCTGGCAAGGCGAGCACGAAAAAGCGCTGAACCCTGGGACCCCAATAAACCCCCGGGAGTATAAGGATTTGAAAGAAGCGCTTTACAGCAAGGGAAAACCCTGACACAATTCATTTCATCGAAAGACAAAGACTGTCTTTCACCGGTTGTCTCCTCGGGTCCTTTCGCAACCAATGGGTTCAAGGATCCCTTCAAAGCCCCGTCCCTGACGGGGCTTTTTTTTATCTCACTTCCTGCCGCCCGCCTGCCCCCATGGCGGCGCGCAACTGTGGCAGGACCTGCAACATGGCTCGCCGACCCGCCTGGATGGCGCGGCGCCGTGCACTGAAATCGGCCCCCGACACGCCGTTGAGCGATGGGCGCACGACGATCAGGTCCGGACCACGCAGTTCCAGTGAGTTGATGCTC
Organism: Pseudomonadota bacterium; assembly: GCA_021845965.1. Lineage (GTDB taxonomy): Bacteria > Pseudomonadota > Gammaproteobacteria > Burkholderiales > Burkholderiaceae_C > Hylemonella. The sequence goes on from JAJZUZ010000003.1 coordinate 22,464, forward strand.
TTGCTCATGATGGCGAAGGTCTGCAGCAGGATCTGGAACATGTCGGCGGGTGAGTTGGCCTCGGGTGCCTGTGAGATGTCCACGGCGATCACCAGTTCCGCCCCCATCTGGCGCGCCTGCCGAACCGGAACCGGCGCCACCAGGCCGCCATCCACGTACTCCCGCCCGCTGATTGGCACCGGCTGAAACACCCCAGGCACGGCGCTGGAAGCCCGCACAGCGGTGGCGATATCCCCCCGCTCGAACAACACGCCCTGGCCGCTTTGCAGATCGGTGGCGAGGATACCCAGCCGCACGGGCAGATCCTCGATGCGCCGCCCCCCGACCTGCTGGTAAACGTAGCGCGCCAGTGCATCGCCGCGCAGCATGCCGCGGCTGAACAGGGGCAGCGTCCAGTCGGCGAAAGTGGCCTCGTCCATGGCCTCGGCTATACGCTGCAACTCGCTGCCGTTGCGGCCGCTGGCATGCAAGGCAGCCACCAGACTGCCCGCCGAAGTACCGACCACGAGGTCCGGTCTGATACCCGCCTCGTCAAGCACCTGGATCACCCCGACATGGGCAAAACCGCGTGCAGCGCCCCCGCCCAGGGCCAGGCCCAGCCGTGGCGCCCGCGCCGCACCCGGCATTGTCTCTGCCGCACTCGGCACGGGTGGCGCGCTGCCGCAGGCCGTCAGCAAGGCCGTCGTCAGACCGAGGAAGCCGCCCCCAAATCGCCACAAAATCCTGCGATTATTGCGAATGATTCGCATTAATCGTATGATCCAGGTCCACTTTTCCAGATACATCATGTTCAAGCGCCTTCTTACCGCAGCCTTCCTCGCCCTGCTCGCCTCGGCCCACGCCGGTGCCGAGGAGCAGGTCCTCAACATCTATTCCGCCCGCCACTACCCGAGCGACGAGGCCCTGTACGGCGAATTCACCCGCAGCACGGGCATACGCATCAAGCGTGTGGATGCCGATGATGCCGGCATTCTGGCCCGCCTGCGGGCCGAGGGCGCAGCCTCGCCGGCCGACGTCATCCTGCTGGTTGACGCGTCCCGCCTGTGGCGCGGCGAGGCGGAGGGCCTGTTCCAGCCCATCAAGTCGCCGGCGCTGGACGCGGCTATTCCAGCCCAGTGGCGCAGCCAGCCCGGCGCCGACGGCGGCACCGCCTGGTTCGGCTTCTCGACCCGCGCCCGGGTGATCGTCTACGACAAGCTGAAGGTGAGGCGCGAGGACGTGGACAGCTATGAAGAACTGGGCGATCCGAAGAACAAGGGCCGCCTGTGCCTGCGCTCGGGCTCCCACCCCTACAACCTCTCGCTGTTCGGTGCCGTGCTCGAACATCTGGGCGAGCAAAAGACCGAGGTCTGGCTCAGGGGCATGGTGGACAACATGGCCCGTGCCCCGCAAGGTGGCGACACCGACCAGATCCGTGCCGTGGCTGCCGGCGAATGCGCTGTCGCAGTCACCAACACCTACTACCTTGCCCGCCTGATGCGCTCGACGCGGCCTGAAGACCAGACCGCGGTGGAGCGCATTGGCGTCGTCTTCCCCAATCAGGCCAGCTGGGGCACGCATGTCAACGTCGCTGGCGGCGCGGTGGCACGACATGCCAAGCACCCCGCGAATGCCGTGAAGTTCCTCGAATACCTGGCCAGCTCTGCCGCGCAGGAGCACTTCGCCAACGGCAACAACGAATGGCCGGCCGCCAAGGGCGTGAAGCTGGACAACCCGGCCCTCAAGGCCATGGGCGGCAACAGTTTCAAGAGTGAAGCCGTGCCGATCAGCGTGGTCGGTCGCAACTCGGTGAAAGTACAACAGTTGCTGGACCGCGCGGGCTTCCGCTAGGCACGCGGCGCGCACATGAAAAAAGCCGGCCGGTCCCGCAGGACAAGCCGGCTTTTCCGTAGCGCTCGGTCGGCTTCAGTCGGCCGTCGCCTCTTCCGGCTTGGCCTTGCCTTCCTTCTTGGGCAGCGGCTGGATGTCCAGCGTGACCTCGTCCTTGTCGTCCAGATCCACCGTCAGGCGCCCACCCTCGGTCAGGCGGCCGAACAGCAGTTCGTCGGCCAGCGCACGGCGGATGGTGTCCTGGATCAGACGCTGCATCGGACGCGCCCCCATGAGCGGATCGAAACCCTTCTTGGCCAGGTGCTTGCGCAACTTGTCGGTGAAGGTGACCTCCACCTTTTTCTCGGCCAGCTGGGTCTCGAGCTGCAGCAGGAACTTGTCCACCACGCGCAGGATGACCTGCTCGTCCAGCGGCTTGAAGCTGACGATGGCGTCCAGACGGTTGCGGAACTCCGGCGTGAACAGGCGCTTGATGTCACCCATCTCGTCACCGGCCTGACGCGTCGTCGTGAATCCGATGGTGGACTTGTTCATGGTCTCGGCGCCCGCATTCGTCGTCATGACGATGATGACGTTGCGGAAATCGGCCTTGCGCCCGTTGTTGTCGGTCAGCGTGCCGTGGTCCATCACCTGCAGCAGCACGTTGAAGATGTCCGGGTGCGCCTTCTCGATTTCGTCCAGCAACAGCACCGCGTGCGGCTTCTTGGTGATGGCCTCGGTCAGCAAGCCGCCTTGGTCGAATCCAACATAACCCGGAGGCGCGCCGATCAGGCGGCTCACCGCGTGCCGCTCCATGTACTCCGACATGTCGAAGCGGATCAGGTCGATACCGAGGATGTAGGCCAGCTGCTTGGCCGCTTCGGTCTTGCCCACGCCAGTGGGACCGCTGAACAGGAAGGAGCCGATCGGCTTGTCCGGCTTGCCCAGGCCCGAGCGCGCCATCTTGACCGCTGAGGCCAGCACCTCCAGCGCCTTGTCCTGGCCGAACACCACGCTCTTCAGGTCGCGCTCGATGGTCTGCAGCTTGCTGCGGTCGTCGTTGGAGACGTTGGCCGGAGGAATGCGGGCAATCTTGGCCACGATTTCCTCGACTTCGCTCTTGCCGATGGTCTTCTTGCGCTTGGACGGGGCCAGGATGCGCTGGGCGGCGCCGGCCTCATCGATCACGTCGATGGCCTTGTCCGGCAAGTGACGGTCGTTGATGTACTTGGCCGACAACTCGGCCGCTGCCTGCAGCGCTGCGGCGGCGTACTTGACGTTGTGGTGCTCCTCGAAGCGCGACTTCAGGCCCTTGAGGATGTCGATGGTCTCTTGCACGCTGGGCTCGACCACGTCGACCTTCTGGAAACGGCGCGACAGCGCGGCGTCCTTCTCGAAGATGCCGCGGTACTCGGTGAAGGTGGTGGCGCCGATGCACTTGAGCTGGCCGCTGGAGAGCGCCGGCTTGAGCAGGTTGGATGCGTCCAAGGTGCCACCGGAAGCCGCACCGGCCCCGATCAGGGTGTGGATCTCGTCGATGAACAGGATGGCATTGGGCTTGTCCTTGAGCGACTTGAGCACGCCCTTGAGGCGCTGCTCGAAGTCGCCACGGTACTTGGTGCCCGCCAGCAGCGCGCCCATGTCCAGTGAATAGACATTGGCCTCGGCCAGGATCTCCGGCACATCCTTCTGCACGATGCGCCAGGCCAAGCCCTCGGCAATGGCCGTCTTGCCCACGCCGGCCTCACCCACCAGCAGCGGGTTGTTCTTGCGCCGGCGGCACAGGATCTGGATCACGCGCTCGACCTCGTACTCGCGACCGATCAGCGGATCGATCTTGCCGTCCTTGGCGGCCTGGTTCAGGTTCTGGGTGTACTGTTCCAGCGGCGAGGCCTTGCTGTCGCCCTTCTCGGCGGCGGCACCCTCTTCCGCCTCCCCCGAACCTTCGCTCGGCTTGCCAGCCTCCGGCGGATCGCTCTTCTTGATGCCGTGCGCGATGAAATTGACCACATCCAGGCGCGTCACGCCCTGCTGGTGCAGGTAGTAGACGGCGTGCGAATCCTTCTCACCGAAGATCGCGACCAGCACATTGGCGCCGGTGACCTCCTTCTTGCCGCTGCCGGTGGACTGCACGTGCATGATGGCACGCTGGATCACGCGCTGGAAACCCAGTGTGGGCTGGGTGTCCACGTCCTCGGTGCCGGCGACCTGCGGCGTGTTGTCCTTGATGAAGTTGGACAGCGACTTGCGCAGGTCGTCGATGTTCGCGGCGCAGGCGCGCAGCACCTCCGCCGCGCTGGGGTTGTCGAGCAAGGCCAGCAGCAGATGCTCCACGGTGATGAACTCATGGCGTTGCTGCCGTGCCTCGACGAACGCCATGTGCAGGCTGACTTCCAATTCCTGGGCAATCATGTGACTTCCTTTTGCCTTGCTTACAAACTTACTTTAATCCGATTCGCCTGACTGTCCAACAGTTCCGACCGTGAAAGATAAGTAACTTTTCACCGCTTACTCCGGCCTATCCACCACACTACGATTCCACCGGCTCGCACAGGCATTGCAGCGGATGCCCGGCCTTATGCGCTGCTTCCAGCACCTGATCGACCTTGGTCGCTGCCACGTCCTTGGTATAGACGCCGCAGACACCTTTGCCATCCAGATGGATCTTGAGCATGATCTGCGTGGCGGTCTCCAGGTCCTTGTTGAAATATTCCTGAATCACGACCACGACGAACTCCATCGGCGTGTAATCGTCGTTGAGCATCACCACCTGGTACATCTGAGGTGGCTGGACCTTCTGGGTGCGGCGCTCCAGCACAACCGCACCACCGTCATCCCGATTCGGTTGCTGGACAGGCGGCACAGGCGCCTTGGCGGGTGGTTTCGTAGCCATGCGTTCATTCTATCGAGCACGCGTCGGACGCGCCCCGCATGGGGTTGAATTGGAGGCGGTCCGCCTCCGTTCAAGACCTGCCGGCGACCGACAGGAAAAAAAAGCCCCCGACGATCTGCCGGGGGCTTGCGGAGCGGCCGCGGGCGACGCGCCTACATGTTCTCGATCATGACCTGGCCAAAGCCGGAGCAGCTCACCTGGGTGGCGCCCTCCATCAGGCGGGCAAAGTCGTAGGTAACCTTCTTGCTCAGGATGGACTTCTCCATGGAACTGATGATGAGGTCCGCCGCCTCCTTCCAGCCCATGTGGCGCAGCATCATCTCAGCGGACAGGATCTCGGAACCCGGATTCACGTAATCCTTGCCGGCATACTTGGGCGCGGTGCCGTGGGTTGCCTCGAACATGGCGACGGAATCCGACAGGTTGGCGCCCGGAGCGATGCCGATCCCGCCGACCTGCGCCGCCAGGGCGTCGGAGATGTAGTCGCCGTTGAGATTGAGGGTGGCGATCACGCTGTACTCGGCCGGCCGCAACAGGATCTGCTGCAGGAAGGCGTCGGCGATCACGTCCTTGACGACGATGTCCTTGCCCGTCCGTGGATTGCGGATCCGGCACCAGGGGCCGCCGTCGATCGGCTGGGCGCCGAACTCCTTCTGGGCCAGGGCATAGCCCCAGTCACGGAAGCCCCCCTCGGTGAACTTCATGATGTTGCCCTTGTGCACCAGGGTCACGTTGGGCTTGTCATTGTCGATGGCGTACTGGATGGCCTTGCGCACCAGGCGCTCGGTCCCTTCGATGGAAACCGGCTTGATGCCGATGCCGGAGGTCTCGGGGAAGCGGATCTTCTTGACGCCCATCTCGTCGATCAGGAAGCGGATCAGCTTCTTCGCCTTGTCGGACTGGGCTTCGTACTCGATGCCGGCGTAGATGTCTTCCGAGTTCTCGCGGAAGATCACCATATTGGTCTTTTCCGGTTCCTTCAGCGGCGACGGCACGCCCTTGAAATACTGCACCGGACGCAGGCAGACATAGAGATCGAGCTCCTGGCGCAACGCCACGTTGAGCGAACGGATGCCACCGCCCACCGGGGTGGTCAGCGGCCCCTTGATCGACACCACATACTCGCGCACCACATCCAGCGTCTCCTGCGGCAGCCAGACGTCGGGGCCATAGATCCGGGTCGACTTCTCGCCGGCGTAGACCTCCATCCAGTGAATCTTGCGCTTGCCGCCGTAGGCCTTGTCCACGGCCGCATCCACCACCTTGAGCATCACCGGCGTGATGTCATAGCCGGTGCCGTCACCCTCGATGTACGGAATGATCGGGTTATCCGGCACCTTGAGCGACATGTCGGCGTTGACGGTGATCTTCCTGCCTTCGGCAGGCACCCTGATGTGCTGGTACATGAATCGAGGTCTCCGTGGTCGTTGCGCGAGAACACCGCCTCCACCTGATGGATGCCGCGCCTCGCTCTTATAAATTCTAGTCCCAATTATTCTCGCGCCGACCGCGGATCAAGGCCGACCGGGTGCGCCGGTCATCCTTGCCGAATGACGGACAATCTGATCCTGGCTCATCCTCGCACCCTGCCCATGTACCGACTGTTTGCCTGCCTGTTCAGCCTGCTCCTGCTGGCCGCCAGCCCCGCCTGGTCCCAACAAGGCCCCCAGCTCGACCTGCCCCGCGTCACGCTCTCAGCCGGCATGCACCTGATCCACGCCCAGGTCGCGGCCGATTTCCAGCAGCGCGCGGTCGGCCTCATGTTCCGCAAGGAGATGCCGGCCAACGAGGGCATGCTCTTCGTCTTCGAGCGTCCGGAGCCTCAGTGCTTCTGGATGAAGAACACCCTGTTGCCACTGACCGCCGCCTTCATTGCGGATGACGGCACCATCGTCAACCTGGCGGACATGCAGCCACAGACCGAGAACTCGCACTGCTCCGCCCGGCCGGTGCGCTTCGTGTTGGAAATGAACCGGGGCTGGTTCGCCAGGCGCGGTATCAAGGCGGGCTTTCGCCTGGGCGGCGCGCCGTTCGCGGCCCGCAGATAAACGGCCGGATCCGGCTTTGCGCCGGCCGCCCGCCCATGAAAAAGGCGTCCCGGCGATACGTTCGCCGGGACGCCTGTCAGCAAAGCTGCGGCGCGGACCGCAACCGCGCTCCGCCCCTCAGGCCTTCACGGCGGCCAGCGCCGCGTTGAAGGTCTTGCTGGGCCGCATGATGGCGTCGAGCTTGGCGGTATCGGGCTTGTAATAGCCGCCGATGTCCGCCGGCTTGCCCTGTACGGCGGCCAATTCCGCCACGATGGTCTGCTCGTTCTCCGCCAGCTGCTTGGCCAGGGGCGCGAATTTGGCGGCCAGCTCCTTGTCCTCGGTCTGCGCCGCCAGCTCCTGCGCCCAGTACATGGCCAGATAGAACTGGCTGCCGCGGTTGTCCAGTTGGCCCGTCTTGGGCGACGGGTTCTTGTTGTTGTCCAGCAGCTTGCCAGTGGCCGCGTCCAGCGTCCGGGACAGGATCTTGGCCTTGTTGTTGCCGCTCTTGATGCCCAGGTCCTCCAGCGACACGGCCAGCGCCATGAACTCGCCCAGCGAATCCCAGCGCAGGTGGTTCTCCTCCACCAGCTGCTGCACGTGCTTGGGCGCCGAGCCGCCGGCGCCGGTCTCGTACATGCCGCCACCGGCCATCAGCGGCACGATGGACAGCATCTTGGCGCTGGTGCCCAGCTCCATGATGGGGAACAGGTCGGTCAGGTAGTCGCGCAGGATATTGCCGGTGGCCGAGATGGTGTCCAGGCCGCGGACGACGCGCTCCAGGGTGTAGCGCATGGCGCGCACCTGGCTCATGATCTGGATGTCCAGGCCCGCGGTGTCGTGCTCGTGCAGGTACATCTTGACCTTGGTGATCAGCTGGGCCTCGTGCGGGCGGTAGGGGTCCAGCCAGAAGACCACCGGCATGCCGGAGTTGCGGGCGCGATTAACCGCCAGCTTGACCCAGTCACGGATGGCAGCGTCCTTGACCTGGCACATGCGCCAGATGTCGCCGGCCTCCACGTCCTGGCTCAGCAGCACCTCGCCCGTGGCCAGGTCGGTGATGTTGGCCACGCCGTCCTCGGGGATCTCGAAGGTCTTGTCGTGCGAGCCGTACTCCTCGGCCTGCTGGGCCATCAGGCCCACGTTGGGCACGGTGCCCATGGTCTTGGGATCGAAGTTGCCGTGCCACTTGCAGAAGTTGATCATCTCCTGGTAGATGCGGGCGAAGGTGCTCTCCGGCATCACGGCCTTGACGTCCTTCATGCGGCCGTCGGCACCGTACATCTTGCCGCCGGCGCGGATCATGGCCGGCATGGAGGCGTCGACGATGACGTCGTTGGGCGAATGGAAGTTGGTGATGCCCTTGGCCGAGTCCACCATCGCCAGCTCCGGGCGGTGTTCGTGGCAGGCGTGCAGGTCGCGCTTGATCTCATCCTGCTTGGACTGCGGCAGGGTGGCGATCTTGTTGTACAGGTCGACCATGCCGTTGTTCACGTTCACGCCCAGCTCGTCGAACAGCTTGCCGTGCTTGGCGAAGGCGTCCTTGTAGAAGATCTTGACGCAGTGGCCAAAGACGATGGGGTGCGACACCTTCATCATCGTGGCCTTCACGTGCAGCGAGAACATGACGCCGGTCTTGCGGGCGTCCTCGATCTCCTTCTCATAGAACGCGAGCAGGGCCTTCTTGCTCATGAACATGCTGTCGATCACCTCGCGGTCCAGCAGCGCGACCTTGGGCTTGAGGACGATGGTCTTGCCGCTCTTGGTGATGAGCTCCATCTTCACGTCGCGCGCGTGATCCAGTGTCATGGACTTCTCACCATGATAGAAGTCACCGTGGTGCATGTGCGAAACGTGCGTGCGCGAGGCCTGGCTCCACTCGCCCATGGTGTGCGGATTCTTCTTGGCGTACTCCTTCACGGCCTTGGGCGCACGGCGGTCGGAGTTGCCCTCGCGCAGCACCGGATTCACGGCGGAACCGATGCATTTGGCATAACGCGCCTTGATCTCTTTTTCCTTCTCGTCCTTCGGGTGCTCCGGAAAGTCGGGAATTTTGTAGCCCTTGGCCTGCAGTTCCTTGATGGCGGCCACCAGCTGGGACACCGAGGCGCTGATGTTGGGCAGCTTGATGATGTTGGTGTCGGGCTGCAGGGTCAGGCGACCAAGCTCGGCCAGGTTGTCGGACACACGCTGCGCCTCGGTCAGGTACTCGGGAAACTGGCCCAGGATGCGCCCGGCCACCGAGATGTCACTGGTCGCCACGTTCACGCCAGCCGGCGCCGCGAAGGTGCGGATGATGGGCAGGAGGGAACTGGTCGCCAGCAGCGGGGCTTCGTCGGTCAGCGTGTAGATGATGGTGGATTGCTGGGCGCTCATTTCTCTCGTATCTCCAAGGTCAAGGAACTGTCGAAAACCCGCCGCTCAATTGTGCCGACCGGCGAATCGCTGGGATAGTCCGAGATTTTGCTTGCAGTGCTCGGCATCCGGCCTCATTTTTTGAATCAAAATACCACAATGCGAAATTTCCATCAAGAAAAAAACAATTTTTTTGATGTAAGTCTTATAAAAGAGGTCTTATAGAAGATATCAGTGCGCGGCGACCACCTGCCGCCTGGCCGCGGGCATGGTCCCTCCGGGCCGCCGGTGCAAACAAAAAGGGCCCGGAGGTCTCCCTCCGGGCCCTTTTTGCCGTCGCGGATCGATCAACCGAAGTTCTTGCCCACGAAGTCCCAGTTCACCAGCTTGTCGAGGAAAGTCTCGACGAACTTCTGGCGCAGGTTGCGATAGTCGATGTAGTAGGCGTGCTCCCACACGTCCACGGTCAGCAGGGCCTTGTCGCCGGTGGTCAGCGGGGTGCCGGCGGCGCCCATGTTGACGATGTCCACCGAGCCGTCGGCCTTCTTCACCAGCCAGGTCCAGCCGGAGCCGAAGTTGCCCACGGCCGACTTCACGAAGGCTTCGCGGAAGGCGGCATAGCTGCCCCACTTGGCCGTGATGGCCTGCGCGAGCGCGCCGGTCGGCTCACCGCCGCCGTTGGGTTTCATGCAGTTCCAGAAGAAGGTGTGGTTCCAGATCTGGGCGGCGTTGTTGTAGACGCCACCGCTGGACTTCTTGACGATGGACTCGAGGTCCATGTTCTCGAACTCGGTGCCCTTCTGCAGGTTGTTCAGGTTCACCACATAGGCGTTGTGGTGCTTGCCGTGGTGGAACTCCAGCGTTTCCTTGGAGTAGTGCGGCGCCAGGGCGTCAAGCGCGTAAGGCAGGGGAGGCAGGGTATGTTCCATGGTGTTGTCCTCGATGGGTTGTTGTTTGCGAGCGCCGATTGTAGGAACTAATTCCGTGATCGGGGGGTGACAGTCAGATCAACCTTGCCGTCCGCAAGGGTGGCCTGCAGGGCCTGGCCCGCGCGGGTCTGGCCCACCCGGGTGACGGTGTGGCCGTCCCCGTCCGTCAGCCAGGCGTAGCCGCGTTGCAGCACCAGCGAGGGATCGAGCAGTTGCAGACGCAGGCCGGCGCGCTCCAGCCGCCGCTGCCTCGCCTGCAGGTCGCGCTGCACGGCCTGGGGCCAGGTGGCGGCACGCTGTCGCAGATCGCGCTGGTTCGCCGTCAGGGCGTGGGTCAGTGCGTAGCGCAGGCGCTGGGCCTGTGTCGTCAGCGCCAGGCGCTGGCGGGCCACCAGAGCCGAGGGACGCCCCAGGCGGCTCGCGACCAGATCCAGGCGCTGGCTCTGGGCGTCCAGCTGCTGCTGCACGGCATCGCGCAAGCGCTCCTGCAGCAGGTCCAGGGCGCCGAGCCAGGTGCTGCGCGGCTCGGCCACCAGCTCGGCGGCGGCCGTCGGCGTGGGGGCGCGCAGGTCGGCCACAAAATCGGCGATGGTGAAATCCGTTTCGTGCCCCACGCCGCAGACCACCGGCACGGGGCTTTGCGCCAGCGTACGCGCCAGCCGCTCGTCGTTGAAGGCCCACAGATCCTCGATCGAGCCGCCCCCGCGCACCAGCAGGATGGCATCCAGCGGGCTGGGCTGCTGGTTCGCCAGCTGATAGAGCCGTTGCAGCGCGGCGACCAGCTCGGCCGGCGCGCCCGCGCCCTGCACCGACGCCGGCGCCACGATCACGGGTATATGCGGTACGCGCCGCTGCAGTGCCGTCACGACATCGTGCAGCGCCGCGGCCCCCAGGGATGTCACCACCCCGAGGCCGCGCGGCATCAGCGGCAACGCCCGCTTGCGCGCCGCATCGAACAGCCCCTCGGCTTCCAGCTTGGCCTTCAGACGCAGGAACTGCTCGAACAAGGCCCCCTGCCCGGCCCGTGTCATGGACTCGACGATGAGTTGCAGGTCGCCGCGCGGCTCATAGACGCCCAGACGTCCACGCACTTCCACCAGCTCCCCATCGCGCGGCGCAAAGTCGAGCAGCGTGGCGGCGCGCCGGAACATGGCGCAACGAATCTGGCCGGATTCGTCCTTCAACGCAAAGTAGCAATGCCCGCTGGCTGCGCGCGAGAAGCCCGAAACCTCGCCGCGCACCGCAACCGGATTGAAGCGCGCGTCCAGCGCATCAGCAATGGCGCGGCATAGCGCGCCAACCTGCCAGATACGCGGCATGCCGACGGAGGATTCGAGCTCAGACATCAGCATTCATGCGGTCTGCCTCAGAGGGCGTGCGCCTTGCTACTCCACAGCGGGTTACATTGCGGCCAAAACTGTCGCGGACAACGTCCGAAGCCGATTTTCCCGTGCAAGCCTTTGATTTCATTGACCTTTTACCTGCCTTTTTTGTCATCGTTCTGTTGCCGATCCGCATGAATGCACGCTTTGGCCGCGCTGCCCAGAACTTCTGCACAAAGTTATCCACATAAATTGTGAGTCTGTGCGCAGACACGATCTGTTGCATGCCGGCGCGACCGAGGCGCCGCTGACGGGCGATGCCCGCGCTGGCGTCAGTCATAATCGCAACGCATTTTTTGCGTGGAGGATCCCCTTGTTTTCCATCATACAAGCCGCCGGCTGGCCGATCTGGCCCCTGATCATCTGCTCCGTCCTTGGACTGGCCCTGGTCATCGAACGTTTCATGAGCCTCAAGACGGCCAAGGTCGCCCCCCCGCAATTGCTGGATGAAGTGCTGAAGGCCTCCCGCACCGCCTTGCCGGGGCCCGAGGTCATCGAGCAGTTGGAGAAGAATTCGGTGCTGGGCGAGGTGCTGGCCAGCGGTCTGCGCGCCATGCAGGCCCAGCCCGGCATCAGCGACGAGGAACTGCACGCCGCCCTGGACAGCACCGGCCGCGTTGTCACGCACCGCCTGGAGCGCTACCTCAGCGCCCTGGCCACCATCGCCTCCGTGGCCCCGCTCATGGGTCTGTTCGGCACCGTGATCGGCATGATCGAGATCTTCGGCTCGCAGTCGCCCGCGGCCGGCAGCGGCGCCAACCCCGCCCAGCTCGCGCATGGCATCTCGATTGCCCTGTACAACACCGCCTTCGGCCTGATCATCGCCATCCCGGCCCTGATCTTCTGGCGCTACTTCCGCGCCCGCGTGGACGAGTACCTGCTCACACTGGAGCTGGCCGGCGAGCGACTGCTGCAACACCTGGCGACCCTGCGCACACCGTCATGAAGCTGCATTTCCGCCGCACCGGCCGCGAGGAACCGGAGATCAACCTGATCCCCTTCATCGACGTGCTGCTGGTCATCCTGATTTTCCTGATGCTGTCGACCACCTACAGCAAGTTCACCGAGATGCAGCTGCGCCTGCCGGTGGCGGACACCGACGCCCAGCGCGACTACCCGAAGGAAGTCATCGTGGCTGTCGGCAGCGACGGTGCCTTCTCGGTCAACCGCAATGTGCTGGAAGACCGCAGCGTGGAGGCCGTGGCGGCGGCCCTGCAACAGGGCGCCAAGGGTGGCAAGGACACGGTGGTCATCATCAGCGCCGACGCCAACGCGCGCCACCAGTCCGTCGTCACGGTCATGGAAGCGGCGCGGCGCGCCGGTCTGACGCAGATCACCTTCGCCACCCAGTCCTCCGCCCACGCCAACGGCCGCTGACATGGTGCAGCCGCCAACGCCCCGCTGGCAGGCCAGCCTGACCGACAACTGGCAACGGCGCGGCCCTCTGGCCTGGCTGCTGTGGCCGCTGTCCCTGCTGATGCGGATCCTGGTGCACCTGCGCCAGGGCTTGTACCTCAGTGGCCTGCTGCGCCAGCACAGTGTGCCGGTGCCGGTCATCGTGGTCGGCAACGTCGTGGCCGGCGGGGCCGGCAAGACGCCGGTGGTCATGGCCCTGGTGCAGCACCTGCGCGGGCGTGGCCTGCATCCCGGCGTGATCTCGCGCGGCTATGGCCGCCGCACGCTCGACTGCCTCGAAGTGCACCCCGACAGCGCACCTCACGAAGTGGGCGACGAGCCGGCCCTGATACGGCGCCGCAGCGGCGTGCCGGTCTTCGTGGCGCGTCGCCGCATCGAGGCCGCGCGTGCCCTGCTGCAAGCCCATCCGGACATCGACGTGATTGTGAGCGACGACGGCCTGCAGCACCTGGCCCTGGCACGCGACATCGAAATCTGCGTCTTCGACGATCGTGGCGTCGGCAACGGCCTGCTGCTGCCCGCCGGGCCGCTGCGCGAACCCTGGCCGCGCCATGTGGACCTGGTGCTGCACACCGGCAGCCGGCCGGCCTTCACCGGCTACATCTCGCAGCGCGCCCTCGCGCCGCAGGCGGTGCGCAGCGACGGCAGCCGCGTCAGCCTGCTCTCCCTGACGCTCGACGGCCGCCCCCTGCTGGCTGTGGCCGGCACGGCACGGCCGCAGGCCTTTTTCGACATGCTGCAGACGCTGGGCCTGCCGCTGTCGCTCACCATCGCGCGCCCGGATCACGACGACTACGCCAGCTGGCAGCGCCCGCGCGACCGCGACTACACCCTGCTATGCACCGAGAAGGACGCGCTCAAGCTGTGGACCCTGCACCCCGACGCCCTGGCCGTGCCACTGGAGTTCGCACCCGAGCCGGCCTTCTTCAATGCGCTGGACCGTCTGCTCGCCGAGGCCAGGCACGCGCGGCTATCATCGCCCCATGGACACCCGACTCCTTGAACTGCTGGTCTGCCCCGTGACCAAGGGCCCGCTCGAATACAACCGCGAAAAGCAGGAACTGATCTCGCGCAGCGCGCGGCTGGCCTATCCGATCCGCGACGGTATCCCCGTGCTGCTGGAAAACGAGGCGCGGATGCTGAGCGACGAAGAACTGGCACGATGAGCTACACCGTGCTCATCCCGGCACGGCTGGCCTCGACCCGCCTGCCCAACAAGCCGCTGGCCGACATCGCCGGCCTGCCCATGGTGGTGCGTGTGGCCCGGCGCGTCGGCAGCGGACTGCCGGCCGGCACGCGCGTGGTGGTGGCGGGGGACAGCCCCGAGATCCTGCAAGCCTGCCGCCAGCACGGCGTCGAAGCCATCCTGACGCGGCTGGACCACCCCAGCGGCAGCGACCGCCTGGCCGAGGCCTGTGAGCTGCTGCGACTGGCGGACGATGCCGTCGTGGTCAATGTGCAGGGCGACGAACCGCTGATCGATCCGGCCCTGGTCTCGGCTGTGGCGGACTTGCTGCGCCAGCGCCCCGAGGCAAGCATGAGCACAGCCGCGCATCCCATCCACGAGGTGGCCGACTTCACCAACCCGAATGTGGTCAAGGTCGTGCTGGATGCGCGCGACCTGGCCCTGTACTTCAGCCGCGCCCCCATCGCCTGGTGGCGCGACGGCTTCGCCCAGGGTATCCAGTCCCTGCCCGATCCGGCGCCGCTGCGCCATATAGGCATCTACGGCTACCGCGTCGGCTTCCTGCGCCAGTTTCCCCGGCTGGCCCAGGCCCCCATCGAGCTCACGGAAGCGCTGGAGCAGTTGCGCGCCATGTGGCACGGGCATCGTATTGCCGTGCACGTCACGCCGCGTGCCCCGGGCGCCGGCGTGGACACCCCGGAGGACCTGGAGCGGGTGCGCCGGCTCTTCGATACATAAGCCGCGACTGGCCCGTCTGTAAGTTTCAGGCCGGTTACGGCATGCTATCCTCGCTGCAGCAAGGTCGATGCACCGCCATGGTGCCGTCGCCGACCTGAATTCCGCATCATCCGAGGTACTCCATGAGACTGATCCTGTTGGGCGCACCGGGCGCCGGCAAGGGCACGCAAGCCGCGTTCATTTGCCAGAAGTACGGCATTCCGCAAATTTCCACCGGCGACATGCTGCGCGCCGCCGTCAAGGCCGGCACCCCGCTGGGCCTGCAGGCCAAGGCCGTGATGGAGTCGGGGGGGCTGGTCAGCGACGACCTGATCATCAACCTGGTGAAGGAGCGCATCGCCCAGCCCGACTGCGCCCAGGGCTTCCTGTTCGACGGTTTCCCGCGCACCATTCCGCAGGCGGACGCCATGAAGGCCGCCGGCGTGAAGCTGGACTACGTGCTGGAGATCGATGTGCCGTTTGACGCGATCATCGAGCGCATGAGCGGCCGCCGCTCGCACCCGGCCTCCGGCCGCACCTACCACGTCAAGTTCAACCCGCCCAAGGTGGACGGCAAGGACGACCTGACCGGCGAAGCGCTGGTGCAGCGTGAGGACGACAAGGAGGAGACCGTGAAGAAGCGGCTGGACGTCTACAGCGCCCAGACCCGCCCGCTGGTCGACTATTACCGCAACTGGGCCCAGCAAGACCCGGCCGCAGCACCCAAGTACCGCGCCATCAGCGGCATGGGACAGGTGGAAGAGATCACCGCCCGCGCGCTGGCCGCCCTGTCCAGCTAAGCCCATCCCCCGCGTATCCAGGCCGCCTCGTGCGGCCTTTTTTCATGCCTGCGGCGGACTCAGAAGAGTTCGACGCCGCCGTCGCGCACATCGGCCTGCAGCTGGCCCTGGCGGACCAGGTCATCGTAGCTGCACACGCGGTTGCGACCGTGACGCTTGGCGTAGTAAACCGCCTGGTCGGCCCGGTTGCAGACGACGTCCGGTGCGTCACCGCCCTGGATGCCACTCAAACCTACGCTCACCGTGATGCGCCCCACCTGCGGAAACCGGTACTGCTCCATCTTGAGGCGAAAGCGCTCCACCGTGCGCACCGCGGCCGCGTGATCCGGGCCGCGCATCAGGACCACGAATTCCTCGCCGCCAAACCGGTAGACCCGGTCATAGCCGCGGAAGGTGTTGCGCAGGATGCGGCCGACGAGGATCAGCACCTCGTCGCCGATCTGGTGCCCGAACTGGTCGTTCACCTGCTTGAAGTGGTCGACATCGACCATCGCCAGCCAGAACTGCTGGCCCGGCCTGCCCCGTCGCTGCGGATGCCCGTCCGTTGCGTCGGCTGGCACCGGATCGGGCCGCACGGCCTCCTCGCCCAGTGAGCGGTAGAACGTCTCCTCGAAGGATTTGCGGTTGAGCAGCCCGGTCAGCGCGTCGCGCTCGCTGTACATGAACATGCTGTGCATGTTGCGGTAGACGCGCAACACGCGCTCGATGCTGGCCAGTGCCACCGCGTCGAGCCGGACGCCGGAGCGGATCTCGACCACACCCGTCTCACCCGCGTCATAGACCGCAAAGAGCGGCAGACAGGTCAGGCAGGCGTCGCCGCCTCCATCGACGCCCTCGATCACCACCGGCAGATTGACTTCGAGGCACCGCTGGCGCGGGCTATCGTTCTCGACCCGGTCCAGATGGTGGAAGTCCGCGTGCATCGGATCGTTCACCTGCGGCGGCTGCCCCCGCGGCAGCACCACATGGGCGAGCCAGCGCTGATCGTTCTGGTCGCTCATCAGCAGGTACAAGGTCACGCTGGCGGGCTGGAGCAGTCCCATCAACACGCGGGCCAGCGCGACATCCAGCGACGGCCGGTCCCGCTGGTCGGTCAACGTGGCGATCTGGTCAATGAGCTGGAACATGCGCGCGCGAGCTAGCTGGAGACATTGTGACAAGAAACCCGGCCTCAGTCCCGCCGAGCCCGTTGCCCCGGCAGCAGCGAGAGCATGAGCGCCACGCGCGCCTTGGCCGGCGACAGGCCGCGCGAATCCGGGAACGCCTCTTCGCCCGTGGAGCTGACACCACCCGCCGCGCAACGGGTGGCACGCACCACGTGCACACCAGCCGCTGCCGCGCGTTGCAGGGCGTCGTGCAGCGCATGGTGCACGGTACCGTTGCCCGTCCCCGCCACGACCAACCCCTGCACCGGCGGCACGCCCAGGCGTCGGGTCACCTCGGCGTCCAGCAGGGCGTCCACCAGGGCGCCACTGGCGAGCGCATGGCTGTAGACGACTTCCACCCGCGGCCAGGCCGTGCGCGCCGCCAGGGCCTGCACATCCGGCGCAGACCACGCCTTGCCGCAACGCGGCCACTCGCGCGCCAGCTGCATCCCATCCGGGCCGATGCGCCCCAAGGGACCGGCGTCGCCGGATCCAAAAGCGTCCAGGCGCGAGGTATGCACCTTCTGAACCTCCGCCGCGGCGTGGATCTGACCGGCACACACCACGATCACGCCCTGCGCGCCGACACAGGCGGCAACCTGCAGGGCATCCGCCAGGTTGCGCGGGCCATCCGCGTCCGGTGCATTGGCCGGCCGCATGGCGCAGGTCAGCACCACCGGTTTGGCCGGCGCCAGCACCGACTGCAGGAGCAAGGCCGTCTCCTCCAGCGTGTCGGTGCCGTGGGTGATCACCACGCCACGCACGTCGTCCTGCGCCAGCCAGTACTGACAGCGCAGCAGCAGGCGTTGCCACACGGCGAGGTCGATGTCCTTGCTGTCCACCTGCGCCACCTGCTCACTCAGCACCTCGCTGCCCGCCGGCACCGCCACACCCCCCAGCAGGTCGGCCACCGGCTTCTGCGCGGCGACGTAATGGCGGCTGTGGGCCGGGTCGCCCGCCAGGCCGGCAATGGTGCCGCCCGTGCCCAGAACCACGATTTTTTCAAGCCTCACTTGCATTTCCCGAAAAACTGGTTAAAAATACAGCTACTGGATATCAAGACAGTATCAAACACGCGCCGTTGTGCCCAGGCCAAACCAGGAGTCGCCATGATGGATCTGCCGCAGTACCCGATCAAGCTGACCGCCCGTCAGCAACAGATTCTGGACCTGATCCAGAGCGCGATCGCGCGCACCGGCGCTCCTCCCACGCGGGCCGAGATCGCCGCCGAGCTCGGTTTCAAGTCCGCCAATGCTGCCGAGGAACATCTGCAGGCCCTGGCGCGCAAGGGTGTAATCGAGCTCGTCAGCGGCACGTCGCGCGGCATCCGCCTGCAGGGCGATGCGCTGCGCTCCATCAACGAATCGCGCATCAAACAATTCTCCCTGCCCATGCCGGACCTGGCGCAGCTCGCGCTGCCCCTGGTCGGGCGCGTGGCGGCAGGGTCGCCCATTCTCGCGCAGGAACATGTGGACCAGACCTATTACGTCGAGAGCTCGCTGTTCCAGCGCAAACCCGACTACCTGCTCAAGGTGCGCGGCATGTCCATGCGTGATGCCGGCATCATGGACGGCGACCTGCTCGCCGTGCAGGCCACCAAGGACGCCAAGAACGGGCAGATTGTGGTCGCGCGCCTGGGCGACGAAGTCACGGTCAAGCGCTTCCGCCGCAACAAGCACCTGATCGAACTGCTGCCAGAGAACCCGGACTACCAGACCATCGTCGTTGAACCCGGTGACCCCTTCGAGATCGAGGGCCTGGCCGTCGGCCTGATCCGCAACACCATGCTCATGTGAGCGCAACGCGAATCGAGAGAGGTTGGTCATGAACATCGTCTGGTCCGCCATACTGGCACTCCGGTCGTCACTGCAGAACCTGCGGCGCGGGCCGCTGGCCGTCGCGCAGATCGTCGCCCTGCCCCGCACGTCCAAGCAGCGGCCCCTTGCAGTCACGGCTGCACCAAGGTTGCGCGTTGAGCGCGCGCACTTGACGCCGCGCCCGCTGCGGGTGGTCCGGGTGATGGAGGCCGGCCAGCCCCGGACCCAGGTGGGCCGCATGGTGATCTCCGGCCGCATGGCCGATGTGTGCGCCGAGCTCGACCGCCTGGCCGCCTGCGAAGCGGCCTGAGCGGCCTCGCAGCGGCAGCCGTGTAAGCAGTTGCAAGCTGCGTCGTGTTCGGGTTTTTCCTGAGTACGCGCAGGGCACAATAGCGTGCCATGAATATCGTGATTCTGGACGACTACCAGGACGTCGTGCGCAAGCTCGATTGCGCCGCCAAGCTGGCCGACTACCCGTTCAAGGTCTTCAACAACACCGTCAAAGGCCTGGGCCAGCTCTCGGTGCGCCTGCGCGACGCCGACGTCGTGGTCCTGATCCGGGAACGCACCCCGATCACGCGCCAGCTGGTTGAAAAGCTGCCTCGCCTCAAGCTCATTGCACAGACCGGTCGCATCGGCAGCCATGTCGATCTCGCTGCGTGCACGGCGCGCGGCATTGCCGTGGCCGAGGGTGTGGGTTCGCCAATCGCACCGGCCGAGCTGACCTGGGCCCTCATCATGGCCGCCATGCGCCGGCTGCCCCAGTACATCGGCAACCTCAAACATGGTGCTTGGCAGCAATCGGGCCTGAAGTCCGCTGCCATGCCGCCCAACTTCGCCATGGGTACGGTGTTGCGCGAGAAGACCTTGGGCATCTGGGGCTATGGCAAGATCGGGCAGCTGATCGCGGGCTACGGCCGCGCCTTCGGCATGCGCGTGCTGGTCTGGGGTCGCGACGCCTCGCAGGAGAAGGCGAAGCAGGACGGCCACCAGGTCGCCGCGAGCCGCGAAGACTTCTTCCAGCACAGCGACGTGCTCACCCTGCACCTGCGTCTGAACGATGCCACGCGCGGCATCGTCACGGCCGCCGACCTCGCGCGCATGAAACCCACCTCGCTGCTGGTGAACACCTCGCGCGCCGAGCTGATCGAACCCGATGCCCTGCTCAACGGCCTGAACCGCGGCCGTCCCGGCATGGCCGCGGTCGACGTCTTCGAATCCGAGCCCATCCTGCAGGGGCACGCCCTCTTGCGGCTGGAGAATTGCATCTGCACGCCGCACATCGGCTATGTCGAGCAGGAGAGCTACGAGCTGTACTTCGGCTCCGCCTTCGACAACGTGCTCAACTTCATCCGCGGCACACCCACCAACATCGCCAACCCCGACGCCTTGCAGGTGCAGCGCCGCTGATGCGGCCGGCTTCAGGCCGGCTTTTTCGACCGCATCGCCAGCATCTGCTCGGTGCTGCTCTTGCGGTCTGTGTTGACCTTCTGCAGGGTCGGGCGCTCGCCCATTTTCTTCAGGTATTCACGCACCGGCAGCGCAGCCAGCACGTCCTCGCCGTAGATGATCTTGCTGGCGCTGGACACCAGCGGCAGGTGGACCACCACGGCGCAATCGGCCAGCGTGAACTCGGCCCCCGCCACGTAGGGCGCGAACTTCGCCAGCTTGGCAAAGCTGTGCGCCCCCTTGACGAGCAGCTTGTGGGTACGTTCCTTGACCTCGTCGGAGACCTTGCCGCCAAAGAATGCCTCCGGGTACAGATTGCGCGCCACCAGCTCCAGGTGCAGCTCGCTGTGCAGGATGATCTCGCGCACCTTGGCCGCCGCATAGGGATCGGCAGGCAACAGTGGTGTTTGCGGATAGGCGGCCTCGATGTACTCCGCACAGGCGCCCGATTCGGAAATCGGCCCCTGCGGCGTATCCAGGAACGGCACCTTGCCCATGGGCGAGCGCTCCACCAGCAGCGGGTGGGTGTTGCCGGTCCAGACCAGCTCCTCGACGAAGGGCACCCCCTTCTCCATCAGCTGCAGCTTGATCTTGTTGTAGTAGTTGCTGGCCGAGAAGCCGCACAGTTTCAGCGTCATGTTGTCTCCTTGTGAATCGGGCGTCAGGCCCTGGCGCGCAGTCTGACAGAGCGCCCGTGGCGGCACAGTCCGGCAGGTGACTCGCCGCAGCCGTGAGGGCCGGGGATAATGCCGGCCATGAAACCCGTCTACGCACACATTGCCGTCGTCGGCACAGGCGCCATGGGCCGCGGCATCGCCCAGATCGCCGCGCAGGCCGGCAGCACCGTCACCCTCTACGACAGCCAGGCCACCGCCGTGGCGGCGGCGAAGCAGTCCATCGCCGAGCAGTGGGACAGACTGGTCGAAAAAGGCCGCATGGAAGCCGCCGCGGTGGCGGCCTGCAAAGGGCGCTTGCAGACGGCGGCCAGTTTGCAGGACCTGGCCGATTGCGACCTGGTGGTGGAGGCCATCGTCGAAAAACTGGAGGTGAAGGCGGCCCTGTTTGCCGAGCTGGAGGGCATCGTCGGCGCGAACGCCGTGCTGGCCAGCAACACCTCCTCGCTGTCCATCACGGCCATCGCCGCCAAGCTCAGGCGCCCGCAGCGCGTGGCCGGCTACCACTTCTTCAACCCGGTGCCGCTGATGAAGGTGGTCGAGGTCATTGCCGGCCTCAAGACCGAACCGGCGGTCTGCGCCGCGCTGTCCGAGTACGCACGCCAGATGGGCCACACGCCCGTCACGGCGCAGGACACCCCCGGCTTCATCGTCAACCACGCCGGCCGCGGCTACGGCACCGAGGCGTTGCGCATCGTCAGCGAGGGCGTGGCCGACTTCGCCACCATCGATCGCATCCTCAAGGACCAGGCCGGCTTCAAGCTCGGCCCCTTCGAACTGATGGACCTCACCGCGCTGGACGTGTCGCACCCGGTGATGGAATCCATCTACCACCAGTACTACGAGGAGGCGCGCTACCGCCCGAGCGTCATCACCGCGCAGCGCCTGGCCGGTGGCGTGCTGGGCCGCAAGACGGGCGAAGGCTTCTACCGCTACGACAAGAACGTGGCCCAGGTGGCCCCCGAGCCGCCGGTGCCGCAGGTGGCCGAGCTGCCACCGGTCTGGGTCTCGCCGCGTGCATCCCGCCGCGCCGAGTTGTACCAGCTGCTCAAGGACCTGGGCGCGAAGATCGAAACCGGCCAGTCGCCTTCCGCCGCAGCGCTCACGTTGGTGGCGCCCCTGGGCTTTGACGTCACCACGGTGGCCGTGGTCGAACGCCTGGACCCGGCACGCACCGTGGGTATCGACCTGCTGATCGACGACGCGGCCACCAAGCGCCGCGTGCTGGCCACCAACCCGGCCACGCGCGCCGACATGCGTGATGCGGCCCATGCGCTCTTTGCGCGCGACGGCAAGGCGGTGAGCGTGATCCGCGACAGCGGCGGCTTCGTCACCCAGCGCGTGGTGGCCACCATCGTCAACATCGCGGCCGACATCTGCCAGCAGCGCATCTGCACGCCCCAGGATCTGGAAACCGCCGTCACCCTCGGCCTGGGCTATCCGCTGGGCCCGCTGGCCATGGGCAACCTCTACGGTCCGACCAATGTGCTGGAGGTGCTGTTCAACCTGCAGACGGTCTATGGTGACCCGCGCTACCGCCCCAGCCCCTGGCTGCGCCGGCGCGGCGCCATCGGCCTGTCCCTGCTGCACGAGGAAGAATCAGCATGAGCGCGCAGATCCTGAGTACCAGCCAGGGCCGCACCATGGTGCTGACCCTCTCCAACCCCGGCCAACGCAATGCCCTGGGGCCGGACATGTACGCTGCCGGCATCGAGGCACTGAACGCCGCCGAGACCAACCCGGACGTACGCAGCGTCATCATCACCGGCGAGGGCTCGACCTTCTGCGCCGGTGGCGACCTGAACCGCCTGCAGGCCAACCGCCAACAGGAACCGGCCGTCCAGGCGCAGAGCATCGAGAACCTGCACAACTGGATCGAGGCCATCCGCACCTTCCCCAAGCCGGTGATTGCCGCCGTCGAGGGTGCGGCTGCCGGGGCGGGCTTCTCGCTGGCCCTGGCCTGCGACTTCATCATCGCTGCCAGCGACGCCGTCTTCATCATGGCCTACAGCAACGTCGGACTGTCACCCGACGGTGGTGCCAGCTGGAGCCTGGCACGTGCGCTGCCGCGCCAGCTCACCAGCGAACTGCTGATGGCGGGCGAGCGCATCGGCGCATCACGCCTGAACGAACTGGGACTGGTGAATCGCCTCAGCGATCCTGGCCGCGCGCTGGACGCAGCGCTGGCTCTGGCAGACAACCTCAATGCGCGCGCACCCAACGTGCTGGCCAGCATCAAGGAGCTGATCAACGACGCGCCGCAGGCCGCGCTCTCCGAGCAGTTGGCCCAGGAACGGACGCACTTCGTGCGCAACCTGCACCACCCCAACGCGGGCATCGGCATTGCGGCCTTCCTCGCGAAGCGCAAGCCGGACTATCAGTAGCCGCTGCGACCGGCAGACGCTGCAGACACCCAGGTGACAACCCCCTGGCGTGAGTGGCGTCCCTCGGGTGACAATCTGTGCAGATTCAGTCTCGCACAAGACAGCCCATGGACGAACCCATTCTTACCATCGAGGAACGCTCGGCAATCAATGCCGGGCGCTGGTTTTCCACCCTGTCACCCTCATTGCGCCACGACATCCTGCGATGTGCCTACGTCAGACGCTACAAGGACGGCGAACTCATCTGCGCCCGCGGCGAACCGCCCGAGGAATGGGTCGCCTGCGCCAAGGGCGCGGTGCGCGTGAGTTCGACCTCCATCTCGGGCAAGCAGGTCACGCTGACCTATGTGGAGCCGGGCGTCTGGTTCGGCGATGTGGCCATCTTCGACGGCGACCGGCGCACGCACGATGCCTACGCGCATGGCGACACCACCACCCTGTGCGTGGCCAAGGCCGATTTCAAGAAGATCCTGGCCAGCCACGTGGAGCTGTACGAGGCCATGCTGCGCCTGCACGCACGGCGCATCCGCCAGCTCTATGGCCTGGTGGAGGACCTCAACACCCTGCCCTTGCGCGCGCGCCTGGCCAAGCAGCTGCTGCACCTGCTGCGCAGCTATGGTGTGCCCTCACTGAGCGATTGCCGCGAGATGCGCATCGGCCTGCAGCTGGCGCAGGAAGAACTGGCCCAGCTGCTGGGCGCTTCGCGCCAGCGCGTGAACCAGGAACTCAAGGCCATGGAGCGCGAGGACGTGATCCGCATCGAACCGGGCGGCCTGGTGGTGCGCGACCGCGATGCGCTGTGGCGCATCGTCGAATCCGACCATTGAGCACGACGCCAACCCTCTGACCCCATGAGCGAACTCGAACAACAATACACCGGCACCCGCCCCGTTCCCGCCGCCCACGCCTTCGACGTGCCCTCACTGCAGGCGTGGCTGGAACGGAACCTCGACGGCTTTGCCGGGCCGCTGACGGTGGAGGCCTTCAAGGGCGGCCAGTCCAACCCCACCTACAAGCTCAACACGCCCGCGCGCAGCTATGTCATGCGCGCCAAGCCGGGCCCGGTGGCCAAGCTGCTGCCGTCGGCACACGCCATCGAACGCGAGTACGCGGTCATGCGCGGCCTGTACGGCACCGCCGTGCCGGTGCCATGCATGTACTGCCTGTGCGAGGACGAGAGCATCATCGGCCGCGCCTTCTACGTCATGGAGTACATGGCCGGCCGGGTGCTGTGGGAACAATCCCTGCCCGACCTGGACCGCGATGCACGCCGCGCCATCTACCTGGAGATGAACCGCGTCATCGCCGCCCTGCACACGGTGAAGTTCGCCGAGCGCGGCCTGGCCGACTACGGCAAGCCCGGCAATTACGTGGAGCGCCAGATCGGCCGCTGGGGCAAGCAGTACCGCGCCTCCGCGGACGGTGCCGGCCCCATGTCGCAGCCCATCCCCGAGATGGAAAAGCTGCTGGAATGGCTGCCCGCCCACCTGCCCGCCAGCGCGAAGGATGAGAGCCTGGTGAGCATCGTGCATGGCGACTACCGCCTGGACAACCTCATGTTCCACCCCAGCGAGCCACGCGTGATCGCCGTGCTGGACTGGGAGCTGTCCACCCTGGGCCACCCCCTGGCCGACTTTGCCTACCACTGCATGGCCTGGCACATCCCGCCCGGCATGTTCCGCGGCATCGGCGGCCTGGACCTGGCGGCGCTGGGCATCCCGTCCGAGGATGAGTACATCGGCCTCTATTGCGAGCGCACCGGCTTGGCCCGACGCGAAGCATTGAAGGCCGACTGGAACTTCTACATGGCCTACAACATGTTCCGTATCGCCGCCATCCTGCAGGGCATTGCCAAGCGGGTGGAAAACGGCACCGCCTCCAGCGCCCAGGCGCAGAAATCCGCCGCAGGCGCCCGCCCCATGGCGGCTATGGCCTGGCAGTTCGCCCAGCAGGCCTGACCCCCTTCACTTCGCAACCAGGAGATCCGCATGGACTTCGACTACTCCCCCCGCACCAAGGACTTCCAGGCCCGCTTGCTCAAGTTCATGGACGAGCACATCTACCCCAACGAGCACGCCTTTCATGCGGAGATCGAGGCCAACACCGCCGCCGGCAAGCGCTGGACGCCGCTGCAGCTGATCGAGGGCCTGAAGGTCCAGGCCCAGAAGGAAGGACTGTGGAACCTCTTCCTGCCCAAGGACAGCGCCGAGATTGCCGGCGTGCAGGGTGCCGGCCTGACCAACCAGGAATACGCGCCGCTGGCCGAGATCATGGGCCGCGTGCACTGGGCCAGCGAAGTGTTCAACTGCTCGGCCCCCGACACCGGCAATATGGAAACCATCGCGCGTTATGGCAACGCGGAGCACCGCGCGCAATGGCTCAAACCCCTGCTCGCCGGCGAGATCCGCTCCGCCTTCGCCATGACCGAGCCTGACGTGGCGTCCAGCGATGCCACCAACATCGCCACCCGCATCGAGCGCCAGGGCGACGACTACGTCATCAACGGCCGCAAGTGGTGGACCTCCGGCGCGGGCGACCCGCGCTGCGCCATCTACATCGTCATGGGCAAGACCGACCCGGACGCGCCGCGTCACTCGCAGCAGAGCATGATCCTGGTGCCGGCCAATACGCCGGGCGTCAGGGTGCTGCGACCGCTGTCGGTGATGGGCTACGACGACGCGCCGCACGGCCACATGGAAGTGGAGTTCAAGAACGTGCGCGTGCCGGCCTCCAACATCCTGCTGGGCGAGGGCCGCGGCTTCGAGATCGCCCAGGGGCGTCTGGGCCCGGGGCGCATCCACCACTGCATGCGCCTGATCGGCCAGGCCGAGCGTGCGCTGGAGTACATGTGCAAGCGGGCCTCCGCGCGTGTGGCCTTCGGCAAGCCGGTCGCGGCACAGACCGTGACGCAGGAACGCATCGCCGAGGCCCGCTGCAAGATCGACATGGCGCGCCTGCTCACGCTCAAGGCCGCCTGGATGATGGACACCGTGGGCAACAAGGTCGCCAAGACCGAGATCGCCATGATCAAGGTGGTCGCCCCCAGCATGGCCTGCCAGGTGATCGACTGGGCCATGCAGGTGCATGGCGGCGGCGGCATGTGCCAGGACTTCCCGCTGGCCTACAGCTATGCCCATGCGCGCACGCTGCGCTTTGCCGACGGCCCGGATGAAGTGCACCGCAATGCCATCGCCAAGCTGGAGCTGGGCAAATATGCGCCGAGCCCGAAGCCGGTGGAGATGCCGGTCACACGGGGATGTTGAACCCCCCCAGGCTGCGCGCACTGCGTGGCGCTTCGCCACCCCCCTTGCAGGGGGCAACGCCAGTGGCCCGGCCGAGCCGGTTCCACGGCGTTCCGCGGTTGCAGGAGTCGGTGCGCCCCATTTCAGCTGATCGGCTGTGGGGCACTTGATAAGCAAGCACAATCGGGGCGGAGCGATCCGCCCCTTTTTCATTGGAGAAACAGATGATTGACGTCTACTCCTGGGCCACACCCAACGGCCACAAGGTTCACATCATGCTGGAGGAATGCGGTCTGCCCTACCGCGTGCATCCGGTGAACATCGGCGCCGGCGACCAGTTCCAGCCGGAGTTCCTCAAGATCAGCCCCAACAACAAGATCCCGGCCCTCGTCGACTCGCAAGGCCCGGACGGGCAACCGATCTCCCTCTTTGAATCGGGCGCCATCCTGATCTACCTGGCGGCCAAGACCGGCAAGCTGATGCCGGCCGCGGACCGCGACAAGTACGAGGTGTTGCAGTGGCTGATGTTCCAGATGGGCGGTGTCGGCCCCATGCTGGGCCAGGCGCACCATTTCCGCATCTACGCGCCGCAGAAGATCGACTACGCCATCGACCGTTACACCAACGAGGCCAGACGCCTCTATGGCGTGATGGACAAGCAGGTCACGCAGCACCGCTATATCGCTGGCGAGACCTACACGATTGCCGACATCGCCATCTACCCTTGGCTGCGCAGCTGGCAGAACCAGGGCATCGACTGGGCCGACTACCCGCAGCTCAAGCGTTGGTTCGACGAGATCAGCGCGCGGCCCGCCGTGATCCGCGGCGTGCAGGTGCTGGCCGACCAGCGCAAGCCGCTGCTGGACGACAAGGCACGGGCAAACATGTTCGGCGCCAGGCAGTACCAGCGGCGCTGAAGGACGTGTCTACCAGGGCTGTCCCGGCAGTCCCGACCAGAGTTCGTCGAGGTCGCGGAACTTCCAGGTGGCTGGGTCCTCGCGACCCGCGATCTTGTCGCTGCAGGTCGGTGCGGACAGGTCGATGACCTCGGGCGGGATGCGCAGATTGGACTTGGTGGAGAAGAACACCTTGACCAGCGGCATGGTCAGCGACTTGGTCGATTGCTCCACCACCACGCCCAGGCGCCCCGAGGCCAGGCGCACGAGGGAACCGATCGGGTAGATGCCCAGGCTCTTCACGAAGGCCTGGAACACCTGCTGGTCGAAGTGGCCTTTGGCCCACTCGGCCATCTTGCGCAGCGACTCGGCCGGGTCCCAGCCATGCTTGTAGGGCCGGTTGGAGGTGATGGCGTCGTAGACGTCGCACACCGCACCCATCTTGGCGAACAGGCTGATTTGCTCGTCTTTCAGCCCCTTCGGGTAGCCCGAACCATCGGTCTTCTCGTGGTGATGCAGGCAGACGTCGAGCGCAATCGGGTCCACGTTACCGACGGCCAGCAGCATCTTGTGCCCTTCCACCGGGTGGCTCTTCATGATGGAAAACTCCGCATCCGTCAGCTTGCCGGGCTTGTTGAGCACCTCCATCGGCATGGCGGCCTTGCCGAGGTCATGCAGCAGCCCCGCGAGGCCGGCCGAGCGCGTCTGCACCTCGTCCAGGCCGAGCTGGCGCGCCAGCGCGATCATCATCGCGCACACGGCCACGGAATGCATGTAGGTGTAATCGTCAGCGTTCTTCAGCCGCGCCAGGCTGATGAGGGCGCTAGCATTGCGGGACACCGAATCGGAAATCTCCTCCACCAGGCGCTGGGCGCCGCTGGCGTCCACGGTCTTGCCCATGCGCGCCTCGCGGAACATGGACACCACCGCCTGCTTGGACTGCCGGCAGATCAGGGCTGCCTTCTGGTATTCGACGTCCAAGGGCACCGGCGCCGTCTGGCGCTGCGCGTCAGCCACGGCCCGCAGCTCCTGTTCCACCTGCTCGTCGGACTGCGCCACCGACACGGCCTGCTCCCCCGCGGCCACGTCGAGCCCCTTGGAACTGTCGATCCAGACTTCCTTGATGCTGCTGCCCAGGATACGCTCCAGATCCTTGGGATCCTTCAGCACGAAGCCGGTGCGCCAGAAGGGATGCTCCATCCAGGAGCCACAGAACTCCTTGATATGCATTCCCAGAATGAGCTGTTCGACGCGAATTCGTTTTAGCATGTGTGGTCAGCCCCGACGCGCAGGGCTGCAATTCATTCTACCGAAGCCCCCTGCGCACCCGGCCCCGGCGCGCCTCAACGCAGCGGCACGCCGGCCTGGCGCAAATAGCTCCAGACCTCCTGACTGACCGGCCCCAGTGCGCGTGCGCTTTCCGCCTGCCGCGCCGCCGCGTCCAGCTGTCCTTGTGCTGCCAGCGAAACGGCTGCGCCCAGCATCCAGCGCGACTCGCCCGGATGCAGCTGCAAGGCACGTTGATAGGCCTGCACGGCCTCTGCGTGCCGGCCCAGGCGCTGCGCCGCGTTGGCACGCACGGCCCACAGATCGGCCTGGTTCCCCACCAGCGGCTCCAGGCGCCGCAGCTGAGCCAGGGCCGCATCGGCGCGCCCGAACACGAGGTCCATGCGCACCTGCTCGCGCGCCAGCATGGCCACGGCGGTCGCATCCACGGGCTGGCTGCGTTCGGCCAGCGCCAGGGCCTCGCTCACCGTGGCCAGCGCCGCCTCGCGCGAGCCGGCGGCCCACAGTCCCTGCGCCTGCGCCAGCGTCTCGCGGGCGGCCGCCTGTCGACGTTCCGGCGTATTCGACACGGGCTGCTGACTGGACACCGGGGCGCTGGCGGCAGCGCCCGGCGCGCTCGCCGTGGCCGCAGCCGCCTTTGGCTGGCCCGTGGTTTGCACTGGCGGCGATGGCGCCCGCGATACGGCGGGCGCGCGCACGCGCGGCGCCGCCGGCGCCGGCCTTGCCTGCGCAAGGTGGTGTTGCTCCTTCGGCGCGGCGGGCTTGTCCGCCACCTGGGCAGGCACACTCTCCGCGCGGGCGGCGATCGCGCCCGCCTTGGGCGCGCCACCGGGCGGCGTAGCCTGGGGTGCGGCGCCTGCCGTCGCACCAAGCGGAGCAGCGGCGGGTGCGCTGGCGGGTGCACTGGTCGCCGGCACCATGGGCTCACTCGGCGCGGCCACCGGAGCCGTGCTCACGACCGACACAACGGGTGTGACCGCGCTCGCAGGCGCAGCCGCAGGCGCCAAGGCCACGTCGTTCCTCAGGACGTACCAGCCGCCCGCCACCAATACACCTCCGGCCAACAGGCCGGTCAGCCACGCCAGCCGGCGTGAGGAAGCGGATCGCGCGGGCGCCACGCTGTAGGTACCCAGCAGCGCGTCGGGGCCGCCGTGCCGCTGGAGATCGGGCAAGGCACCGCCGGCGCGGCGGGCGTCCAGATCGCGCAGCATCTTGTTGATGACGCTCACGAGGTCTCTCCTGTCGTGGCCTCATGGCGCAAGCCACGCCGTGCGCGCAGGCGGCGCCACCACAGCGCGGGGGACCAACGCTCCCAGCGCGATGTCGGCGGCTGCACCCCCGGCGTATCCGCGGCCGCCAGCTCAACGTGGTGCCGCAACACGCGGTGCACGTTCTCTCCATAGGCCAGCAGCAGGCACTTGTGCGCCAGCACGTTGATGAGGCGCGGCACGCCGCGGCTGTAGCGCGCCAGCGCCGCGGCGGCCGCGGGTTCGAACACGTGCACATCCGTCAGCGCATCCTCCGCAGCCACCGCCAACCGGTGCGCCAGATAGGGGCCGACACGTTCCGGGCGCATGCCACCCAGGTACTCGGTGAAGGTGATGCGCTGCAGCAGCTGGCGAATCTGCGGGCGCGCCAGCACCGCGTCCAGTTCAGGCTGACCGAACAGCACGATCTGCAGCAATTTGCGCTTTTCGGTCTCGAGGTTGGACAGCAGACGCAGGCTCTCCAGCGTGGCCATGCGCGTGGCCTGGGCCTCGTCGATGCAGACCAGCACCGGCCGGCCGGCCTCGGCGTGCTTCAGCAGGACCTGCTGCAAGCTCGCCAGCACCTGATGCCGGCTCAGCGGCGGCACCAGTTCGACATCGAGCTCACGCGCCAGCGCCATCAGCAGGTCGTCCGGACCGAGGTCCGGATTCGGGATGTAGGCCGTGACGAATTCGTCCTGCAGGGCGCGCAGCAACTGCCGGCACAGCAGCGTCTTGCCGCATCCCACCTCCCCGACGATCTTGAGAAAACCCTCGCCGCTGCGCAAGGCCACCAGCAGGGTATTTAGCGCTGCCTGCGCGCCCTCGTGCGGGTAGAAAAAGGCCGGGTCCGGTGTGATCGAAAACGGCGGCTCCCGCAGCGAGAAATGGCGCAGGTACATCGCTCAGGGCCTGGCTGTCGTGGTCGGCGCGTCCGGCGCCTTGCCGTCGATGCGGATCACGCGGCGGCGGCTGGTGTCGAAGTCCTCCAGCGCGGCGCGCGCGCGTTCGGTCTGCTCTTCCCAGTCCTGCGCCGTGCGGATAATGGTGGGCTTGATCAGCACCACCAGTTCCTTCTTGCGCGCCGCATTGGCGCGGTTGCCGAACAGGAAGCCGACCGGATTGGAGGCCCCTGTGGTGCCGGGCACACCCGAGGCCGTCTGGCTGGACGCGAGCTGCATCAGGCCGCCGATGGCGGCGATGTTGCCGTCCTGCAGGCGCACCATGGTGTCGGTTTCGTTCACCGTGCTGGAAGCCAGTGGCAGCTTGTACAGGCCCACGCTGCCCAGGTCCACGTCCTTGGTCTTCTCGGTCACCGAGGTGACGGCCGGATGGATGTGCAGCATGATGCCGCTGGCGTCGTCGATCTGCGGCGTCACATCGAGCGCGATGCCGGAAAAGAAGGGCGTGAGCGTGAGCGTCGGCAGCGTCGTCGTGCCGGCCACGCCGACCACGCCGCTGTAGGTCGTGGTGCCGCCGGTGACATTGGTGACGAAATAGTCATCCGAACCCACCTTGAGCACGGCCTTCTGGTTGTTGAGCGTCGCTACACGCGGGCTCGACAAGGTCTGCACATTGCCCTGAGTCTCCAGGAAGCCCAGCACGGCCGCGAACTGGTTGGTGGCCAGGGCCAGGCCGAACAGGCCGCCGCCGGCCGCAAAGGAAGGCGGCGGCACCACGCCGGCAATGGCCGTCCCCGACTGCACCACGCTGCTGCCATTGGCCACCGCACTGCCCAGCACGCCAATCGCGCCGGTGCCGTTGGCATCGGTGCCGAAGGCACCCCAGTTGATCCCGCTCTGCTGGCCTTCGCGAAGTTCCACCTCCACGATCTTGGCCTCCAGCATCACCTGCCGCTCGATCGCGATCTGCGTGGCCTTGAGGAAGCGCTCCACCTGGCGCAGCTCATCGGGCATGGCACGCACGGCCATGATGCCGGCCTGCGGGCTGATGACCACGTTGCGCCCCTCGCCCTTGCCGACCAGCCCGCGCACGGCGTCGGCCAGCTCAGCCCAGAAGTCGGAACTGGAGTTGGTGGACACCCGGCTGCTCTCGCGCTGCGTGGCCGCGGCGGCGGCAGAGCCCGTGGGGGCCGTCATCCCCGCCGTCGGCACACCGGCGGCGCCGGGCACACCGCCCACGCCGGGATTGAACGGCGCCGCACCGGACGAGACCCGCACCTCGCTGCGGCCGATGCGCTGCGTGTGCGGGTAGTTCAGCGTGAACATGCGCGTCTGCAGGGTCGGGGCATAGATGACGATGCGGCGTCCTTCCATGCGGAAGTCATAGCCATAGACGTCGCGGATCGACTCCAGCGCCTCCTTCACGGTCACGCCGCGCAGCGTCACCGAAATGGTACCGGTCACGTCCGGGTGCATAAGCATGCTGTAGCGCGTGTCGGCCACCAGCGCGAGGAACACCTCGCGCGCGCTGGCGTTGTTGACCAGCAGGTCCAGCCGCGGTTCGGGGGGCGGAGTCACGGCCGGCGGGGCGGGCTCGGCCAGGGCTTCGATCACGCCGGCGGGCACCGCCCCCGGCGCGGACGCCGCCTTGGCGGGCGCAGGCGCCACCTCCGCGCGGATGTCGGATTCGACGCCTTTGGCAAACTCGGTGCGCGTGGCGCAGGCGCTCAGCAGCCCCAGGCTGACGAAGATGCTCGCCAGCAGGGCCCCCCGCGTGAATCGGGCCGGCGGCCGGGTCGTTGTGCTTGTGCTCGTCATGGTACGACTCTCGTGCATGAAACTCAGGGTTGGGCCGGCGGCAGGCTGTTGCGCCGCACGCCGGGAAAGAGCGGGACCTTGCGCAGCTCGCGGCCTTGGCGCAGCCAGACTTCGGTCTCGGTGATGCGCTCGATGCGGGCGCCGCCCAACAGCTGCCCTTCGGCGTACAGCCGCGTGCCCACCGCCACATGGGGCCGGCCGTCGACCACGATCACCGGCCAGCTGCCACGCGCCGCGGCCGGCCGCGCGGGCGCGCCACCGCCACCCAGCGGCGGCAGTGTCGGGTCGCGCAAGGCCTGGGCCTGCGCGGGCGCCAGCAGAACGGCCGCCAGGCAGCCGCCACCAACAAGCCAGCGGACCGCGCTCATGCGCCGCCTCCGACCAGCCAGACCTGCAGCGTCAACTCCGCCGGCTGGTTCAGGCTGTCCACCTTCATCGCGCCCCAGCGCAAGGCCGGCAAGGCGCGCTCCAGGGTCTGGACATAGCGGGTCAATTCCGCATAAGGCCCGGCGACGGTCAGTTCCAGTCCCTGGCGCCTGAGCTGCTTGTGCGTTGCCGCGGCCCCCTCGGCCCCGCGGCTCTCATCGGCCAGCGTCGCCGTGCGCACCAGCACCAGCCCCTCATGGCGGCGCAGGAAGTGCACCAGCACCTTGGTCAAGGGTATCTCGCTCTGCCCCTGCGGCATGGCTTCAATCTCTGCGTTGACCGCCACCAGCCGCTCGCGCGCCTGGGCCAGCTCGACGCGCATCTGGCGCGTCGGCCCGGTCTCGCCACTGCTGTTCTTGAGCTCCTCGCCCAGGCGCTGCAATTCCGCCTGCTGTGCCGCCACGTGTTGCGTGATCTGTCGATGGCGGGTCTGCGCCGGCGCCAGCCAGAGCACATCGGCCAGCAGCATGCACAAGACCAGCAGCGTCGCGAACAGGAACACGCGCTCGCGCAGACTCAGCGCATCGATGCGCGTCGACAGCAGGGTCCACCAGCGCTTCATGGTTTGGCCCCCTCTCCTTCAGGTGCACGCGACGTCACCAGCGTGTAGGCCCACAGCGGCACGCCGCCCGCGCGCGCCAGCACCGCCGGGGGCGGCGCGCCCGCACCGCGCCCATCGGCCGACACCCGCTCCACCTTCACCGCGCTGAGCCGTTGCCCGGCCAGCAGGGGACTCTGCGCCAACCGGTCCATCCAGCCATTGAGCGCTGCGGGCTCCAGCGTGTAGCCACCAAGCTCCAGCCGCTGTTCGTCCGCGCGAAGGGTCGTGACCCAGGCCTGCGGCGCAATGGTACGCGCCACCAGCTCCAGCCGCGCCGCGTGGCCATGACCTTCGCGCAGCAGACCGTGCTTGAGTTCGGCCAGCAAGTCCTCGCGCTGCTGCAGCTCGTCGCGTGCGGCCTGCAATTCCTTCACCAGGGCCGCATCGGCGGGAGCCGCATTCTCCTTGTTCACCTTGATGGCAGCCTGCAGGCGCGCAATCTCGCGCTGGTTGGCCGTCGTGGCCTGCTCATAGCCGGCGCTGAGGCTCTGCAGCGTCCAGCTCCAGTAGGCCGACAGCCCACCGCCCAGCAACACGAAGACGCCCAGCGCATGGGCCATCGTCTGCGCCGAGAAATAGCGCTTCGGCTTCAGGAAGATCGGGGTACACAGATTGATTTGCTGCGGCATGGTGCGTCTTCCCGGTCAGAGCCTGCGGTCCTCGCTGCGCAGCAGCACACCCAGCAGCGGCCAGCACCGCTGGCGGTCCTCCTCGCTGCCGCCCTCGAAGCCCGGAAAGAGCGCCGACACATCCAGCGGCGTCACGGCCTGGCCGAGTTCCCGCCCCAGCCACTGCGCCATCTCCATCGTGCGGACGCCGGCCTGCACGGCAAGACGATCCAGCACCAGCGTGGGCCAGGTGCGGTCCCACAGATCCAGGGAACGCTGGATCTCCACCACCAGGCGCTGGGCACGGTCCCCCTCGCCTCCCGGCGCGGCCAGCGACAGCTCCGACCCGCCGCCCCGCGCCCCTTCGTATCCCGTACCCCAGGCAGCCTGCATGAAACCCGGGCCCAGGTCGATGCGCCGCGTGTAGAAGAGTTCACCGTTGGCGCAGATGGTCAGCAGGGCCTGGCTGTCGCTCGTCATGACGACCGCCGCGTGGGCTCGTTCGCCTACGCCCGACTCGCGGGCAAGCGCGGACTGCAGATTGCGCTGCGCGAGATCGTGGATGTCGATGACGCCCACATTGCAGCGCAGAGCCTGTGCGGTCTCCATCACGGCGCGGATCTCGGCATTGGGCGCAGCCACGACAAAGAGGCTGCCGCTGGGTCGCAGTTGCTCGTCACCCACCTTGAGCACGTCCAGCGTCAGGTCATCCACATGCTGGCTGACCATCTCGCGGATCTGCCAGCGCGCCGCCGTGCGCAACTCTTCCGGCGGCACAGCCGGCGCCTCGATCTGCAGGATCTGGTACTGGGCCGGACGCAGCATGGCTTGCGCCGCCAGGCCCTTGAATCCCAGGCCGCCCAGCCGCCGGGCAAACGCCTCCGGCGCGTCCTCGCCGCGGCGCTCCACACCGAAGCGTTGCACGTGCATGCGGCCATGCGCTTCGCGCCGCGCCTGCACGTAGGCCAGCGCGGCGCCATCCCAGGCGACGACCAGGCCGTGGCGCTGCGCTGCGCGTCGTCCGGACCAGGGAAGCTTCACAGCCCCCTCCCCGCACGGAAAGCGTTCGGTGCGACGGGCAAGGGCAGATCGATGGCCGGATTCATCAGGGCGTTTCGTGTCTTCAGAATGGGATTGCCGCTATTTTGCTGCTTTTTTCATAGCTAGGACACACGACCCCGAAGACGGGTCTGTAATTTGCGAACAATTTGACAAATTCGATGGCCGCGCGTCGCCTCGAACCGATCAGTAGTTCTCGCGCATGTAGATCAACGGCGCCTTGTAGAGGCCGAACGCTGCCCGCGCGCCCAGATTCGGCCCAAACCACGGCACGTTACCCCCCACGGCATTGGCTTCGCTGGCACTGAGACAGGTCTTGCCGGCGGCCGTAGCGCCCTCATTGACCGAGAGGTCCACGCTGCCGGAGTTCCCCGCACCCGGCCGGCTCAGGGTCAGCGAGCTCAGCCCGCCAGCGAAAAGCAGAGTCGTGGCCGGAGATATGCGTGTCTCACAGGCGTTCAGATTGCCCAGATAGTTGCCCATGGCGATGCTGCCGGCCGGCAGGGCCGTGCAACTGTCCAGCGTATTGGTCGCGAAATAGGCGCCCTGCCAGTACTGCGCCGACAGGCCCAGCGGCAGCGCCAGCAGCTCGGAGCCATAGGCGTTCTGCAGGCGCAGGCGCCCGTAGCGGATTCGGGTCGTACCGGTCTCCTGCTCGGCGGCAGTCCCGATCAGCGTGGCACCGTCCGTATCATTCACGGCCGCCTTGAGCTTGAACTGATCGTAGGGACCATCGGGCGCCGCCAGCTTCGTGAACGCGTAGGTCTCGTTGAGCTGGAACACCCCGGCCGACCAGAGCGCGGTGCTCGGCATGCTCGGAAAGGCCGGGCTGGCAAGCCGGTTGACATCGACCGCGGCGCCGTTGTTGTCGCCGCTGATCGTGACGCCGGCCAGGTTGGTGTAGCCGCTGGTGTAGCGGCTCACCACCGGGTCGCTGGCGGATGGCGCGGCGCCGGTGCTGGCATGCGCCTTCACCGTCAACGCCACCCCCAGCGCGTCCTGGTCCATGTAGGTGAACCCGCCCGCGCTGCAGCCGGCCGTGAGCGCGCCGCTGAACGAGTAATGGCTCGGCACCCAGCGCCCGAACCTGCCCGTCGCCGCGCTGCCGATGTTGCAGCCGTAACGCCCCGTACTCAGCGTATTCGAGGTGCTGCCGCTGGTGCAGTCACCCATGGCCTGGTCGACCAAGGTGAACTTGTCGTCGACCACCGCATCGGTGCTGAACTGGAGGTTGCCGACATCGAGGTACCTGAACGCACTGCCGCTGGCCTTGGCGCCGTCGCCATTGCCAAAGGTGCCAGAGAGGGTGCCCGAGGCGATGGCCGCGCCGTTGTGATCAAGGGCCTTGGCCGCATTGAGCACCGGTGCCGTACCGCTGTAGCCGCTGGCGACATTGGCATCGGCATCCAGCGCAAAGCTGCTGCCCGCCACCGCCTTGGGTGTGCCGGTCAGCCCCGTGTTGGTCAACACCGGCGCCGACACGGTGAACTGCTGCGGACGGATGGCAAAGTTGTCGGTGGAACAGGCTGCCGCCGAGGTACCCGCCTTCATGCGGACCCGGACATTCGGTGCCGCGTTGGCGTAATTGAACGTCACCTGCTTGCGCCCCTGGTCGGTACTCGCAAATGTCACGGAGGTCGCCGACGTCAGGCCGCTGCCGGAGGGGCAGGTCGACGCCGAACTGTCCACCAGGTCCACCGCCACCGTGCCGGTATAGGTCGTGTTCACCGTGCTGGCACCACTCAGCGCCAGCACGTCTACATTGAAGGCGGTGCCGGACAGCTTGGTGTACAGGCGTGACTTCGGGCTGCCACCCACCTCCGCCGCATCGAAGTTGCACGAAGCACTCGCAAAGCTCATGGTGCAAGACTCGGTCGAACCGATGAAGCAGCGTGTGCCCGCCGCCGGTATGGGTGACGTGCTCACGGTCCCCAGCGTCACATCCCCGGCGGTGCCCACGCTCAGTTGCCGCGTGGTCACGCCGCCGGAGAAGGAAAACGTGTCGCCGCCTGCCCAGCCTGTGGGCGACAGGCGCACGGTCACCGCGCCCGTGTACAGCGTCGAGCAGCTGGCATTGAGGCAGGCCTTGACCGTCACCGTCTCCGGGGTGCAGACCGATGCCGAGCCGTCATGCTCGATCTGGATATGGTCATAGGTACCGGAGCAGGAGCGGCCCAGCGTCATGTCGGCCTGCACCTCCGCTGCGCTGAGTTCATAGCTGTAGAGCTTGACCTCATCGATCATGCCGCGGAAGTTGCGCGCCGGGAGCAGGCTGCAGGCGGCGCCCGTGGAGATGTCGCCGCCGATGTAGAAATTGCAGTTGTTCGCCTGCAGGGTACCCTTCCAGTTGTTGGTGTTCGCGTCCTGCACGCCGTTGATATAGATGCGCTGCCGCCCGGTCGTCGAATCAAAGGTGATCGCCACATGGGTCCACTGGTTCAGGGGAATGGTGGCGGCCGACGTCAGGGTCGAGCTGTTCCACCACCAATACAGCTTGCCTTGCGGATTCAGGTGGAACTCGTAGTTCACGTCGTTCGACAGGATCGAATACAGATCACTCGTCGGATAGGCGGTCGGATAGATCCAGGCCGAGGCGGACAGCTTGGTCGTGTAGTCGAACAGAGGGCTGTCGGCCACCTGCACCACGGCCTTGCCGTCGAAGCTCGCCGCGTTGCAAAAACCGCCGACGACGGAGGCATGCTGGGACGCTATGGTTGGATTCGGTGCCACGGTGTTGGTGGTTGTCGGCGTCGTCGTGGTCAGGCGTGTGCCGTTGAGCCCGGTGGTACCGCTGTCGAGCACCTCGCCCGTCGCGCCGGTCCACGAACCCACCGGCTCGTCCAGCCGGAAATGCGTCACGGCACTGGGCAGCACCAGCACGGACGCGCTGGCCGTGCCGAAGCCGGTCGCCGTCACGGTGTTGGTCAGCACGCCCTGCTGAGTCAGCGATACCGCCAGCGTCAGCGTGGCACTGCCGTTGCCCGGCAGCGAGGGGATGGTCCACGTGACCTGCTGTCCGGACACCGCCACGCTGCCCAGCGTCGGCGCGGACGCGGAGTAGCTCATCCCCGCCGGAAGCGTGTCCACGACACTGACGTTGGCGCGGGCCGTGGCATCCGGATTGCTGACGCTGATCGTGAACGTCATCACGTCCCCGAGCAGCGCCGAAGAGGCACTGGCCGTCTTGCTGAGCAAGGAAAGCGTCGTGAAGGTCTGGTCGGCCCCGTAGACCGTGCCGGCGCTGCTGCTGGCCTTGACGCGGAAATGGTAGGTCGTTGCGGCGGTCAGTCCCGAAACCGCGGAATTCACGGTCACACTGGATGTCCCGGCGGGCACGGAGGCGGGTGTCGCCGCCAGCGTGCCGCCATAGCTCGTGGTGGTGCCGTACTCGAAGCTGACGGTGGCCGCCGCGTCATTGGCGACCACGGCACCATTGAGCGTTGCGGTTGTCGTGGCGATTGCGGTCGCGGCGTTCGTTGTTGCGGTCGGTGGCACTGGCGCGTCGGGATAGGTGATGACAAGACGGCCAGGACCACCCGCTCCACCTGCTTGGTCGTTATTGTTCTCGGCGCAGGCACCGCCGCCGCCACCACCGGCCGCCAAACCCGGGTTGCCCGCACTGCGGGAGTTGGTACCAGCCCCACCGTTGCCACC
Source organism: Pseudomonadota bacterium (assembly GCA_021845965.1). Classification (GTDB taxonomy): domain Bacteria; phylum Pseudomonadota; class Gammaproteobacteria; order Burkholderiales; family Burkholderiaceae_C; genus Hylemonella. Next base: position 61,187 of record JAJZUZ010000003.1, read on the forward strand.
ATTGTTGGCAGTGCCCGTGCCGGCCACGTTGCCGGTGGCGCTGCCACCGGCACCGGAGCTTCCGGCACCACCGCCGCCGGCTCCGCCGTTGTTGCAGTTCCCGCCGACGGCACCGGCCGATCCGCTGCCGCCGGCGTAGACCACGTCCCCCACGCCGTTGGCTGCCGACCCCGCACCCGCGGCCCCGGCCGCTGCACCCACACGCCCCCCCGCTCCACCCTTGGCGACGACCACGCTTGCGCCAAAAATCGTGTCGCCCCCAGCGGTACCGTTGCCGTTGGATCCTGTGCCGCCCGCGCCGACCGTCACCGAGACAGTGCTGCCCGCCGTCAGACCAGTGACGACCTTGCGAGCGTACTGCCCGCCCGCTCCCCCCCCCCCTTTGCCGGGGTTGGAAGTCGCGCCGCCCCCCGCTCCGCCGCCGCCCCAGGACTCCACCGTCACTGCTGTGGTCGACGTAATCCAGGCCGGGACCGTCCACGTGTACGTACCGGGAGTCGTGTAGGAATCGCTAGCCCCGTAAACCAGCGTGGCCGAGAGCGCCAGCGAGGCAGCAAGGATACGGCGCTTGAGTTGCAGCATGATCAACGCTCCAAGGTGGCCGTGAGACTGCGCTCGACGAAACCGGGATTGCCGGGCGCCCCCACCGTCTGGGCCACTGCCGTGAATTGGAACACCCGCCGGTCCGTGCCGGCCTCGTTGTACGTGGCCGGGGCACAGGTCACCGCCACAGTGAAGCCGCCATCAAAGCTGGCCGAGCCGCCCGGCAGCGTCGTCGGCGAGGCCGGGCACGTGGCCGTCGCAGCCGGCTGGGCCGCAATGCTACCGATACCCCAGGCCAAGCCGGCTCGCGCCGCCCAATAGGCGCGCGAGCCCTGGATGTCGGCCGCCGAGTTGAGCTGCTGGGTGTTGGAGAAGGTCAGCATGAAGGCCCCCAGGGCCGCGAGCACCACCAGCAGGAAGATGGCCGCCATGGCGGCGAAACCGGCGTGTGAGCGGGCGATCGACTTCATGGCGTGTTGTTGACGTTGATCTCGTGATACAGGCTCACGGTTTCGCCGCCCTGGCTGATGGCCAGCTCGATCTGCACCAGGCCGTTGCGCTGCAGATCCGAACCGTTGTAGATGAATTTGCAGGTCACACCGCTGGCCATCAGGCTGCCGCCGGTCGCGGGACAGGATGACGCATAGGCATAGTTGCTGTTGCGGTAGAGATTTCCGCCGGTGCAGACGTAGGAAACAATCGCCTCGTTGCCGGGAATCACCTGGAAGCGGTTGTTCGGTGACGCAAAGGGAAACTTCTTCCCGTTGATGCGGATCTTGGTCTCGCCCGCCAGCGATCCGGTCTGCACGACCGTCACCCGGGAGGTGTTATCGCCCGCATAGGCGTCCGCCCCGGGGATGCCCAGGTTGTAGACCGCGATCAGGTCATCCTTGACGATCTGCTGGTCAGCCAGCGCGCTGTTGGCGCCGAACATGTCGAAGCTGTTGTCGGACTTGGAAAAGTCGAGAAAATCGCCGTTGCCGCTGGCATCGACATCGGCCCGATAGCGCCCGCCGGTCTTGGTCGGAATGAACTCGATGCACTGGTTGTTGGCCTGCCGCAGGCTGTTGGGCAGGGCCTTGCGGATGTCGCGCGACATGCGCCGCACCACCGTGTCCGCGGCATCGGACAAGGCCGCGCGCCGCGCCGTGTCGAAGTAGGCATCGATCGGCTTGCGCATGAACACCGCCACCATGGCGCCGACGATGCCCAGGATCACGATCACCATGATCAGCTCGATCAGGGTAAAGCCGTGTTGCAGGCGGGACGGCCGGTTCATCATGTCGGATCCTGCGTCCGGAAACCGGTCAGGGTGATGGTTTCATTGCCGCGGTTTACCGTCACGTTGACGCGTTTGGCCGCCACCGTGCCCAGGGTGGTCGCCGCGACCTGGATCTGGACCGTATAGCCATAGATGCCCGCCGGCATGCCGGTAAACATCGGGCCGGCGACAGACAACGTCTCGTTGATGCCGTTGTAGTCCTCCACGTCATCGTAGAGCGTCCTGTCGGCCTCGACCACATTGGGCAGGCCATCAGGGTCGTCGTAGGCCTTGAGCAGGACTTCCTCCAGCAAGGAATCGGCCAGCGCCATGGCCTGCTTGCGCACCATGGGGTCGGCGCTGGATCGCACGGACACGTCCATCACCATCAGGATGCCGGCGACGCCCACCGACACCACGACGATGAAGACGATCAGCTCCAGCAGCGTGAAGCCGGCCTGGTCGCGCCTAGTCGTGCACATAACCGGTATCCGCTTCAACGGTGATGACCGGGCCGGCAGCCACGCCGCCCTGCGTCACTTGCAGGGCCAGGGCCTGGCTGGGCTGGCCCAGCGCGCTGAACCAGAAGGCGCTGGCCGGCACGGTCTGGTAGGCGACGTCGGCAGGGGCTGTGACCTGCGCCGGCGTTTCACCCTTGGGGCCGGTCAGATTGCCGTCGCAGTTGTTGGAGGCCGGCGCGGTGGCGATGCTCAGGGTGGCCGAACCGCCGGCAAAGGCGACGCAGACCGTGCGTCGCTGCGCGATGGCCGACTTCTGCGCATAACGCAAAAGCGCGAGAGTTTCATCGTGGAAACCTCGCGCGTCGAAGTCCTTGGTGTTCAATTGGGGAATCAGAAATGCCGCCATCACCCCCAACAGAACCATCACCGTGATCAACTCGATCAAAGTGAAACCGCGGACTCCCATAGGTGAACGGATCGTGGAATCCATTCAGTTGCCACCATAACGCCCAGCCATTGCAACGGCAACTTTCCTAATCCAGCAAGGCCCCCGCCTTGCCACGTAGATCAGCTGATGCCGATTGCACTGAACGTCGCTGTCACGGCCGTGCCACCGGTGGGCGTGAAAGTCAGCGTGCACGTCGCCGTAGCACCTGCGGCGATTGCGGCGGAAGTGATGACATAAGCTCCACCCGCAGTCGGCAGTCCCCCTTGCAACGCATTGGCAGCATCGGTGCAATTCGCAATAGCAACACCGTTGGTGGACTTGGCGCTGCGCGCCGCGTAATTGACCGCAGACGCAGAAGCAAGCGCGCCCGCCACACCGTTAACGGAAGCCTGGGCGGCGTCGCTCTTCAAATCGATATATTTAGGGATCGCCACCGCAGCCAGGATGCCGAGAATCACGATCACCATCACCAGTTCAATCAGGGTAAAACCGCGTTGCTGTTTCATATCAGGCTCCAGTCATAAGTTCATGCGGCGCCCTAGAAGCGCCCGCTATCGATTCTATAGTATAAGGGCAACAGCCCTACCGCGCATCGCGTGGGCTCCTCCGGCGAAACGCATTCGTGTGGAAAAGCTCACACTGTGGCTACCTTTGCCACCGCGCCCACACTAACCGCCCCGCCCCATCGCCGCCTGCCCCAGGTTCCACAGGGGCAGGAACACGCCCAGCGCCAGCAGCAGCACCAGCACACCGATGAAGGCCAGCAGGATGGGCTCGATGGCCGTGGACAGGCCCTTGATGGCGTAGTCGGTGTCACGCTCGTACATCTCGGCGATCTCCAGCAGCAGGCTGTCCAGTTCGCCCGTCTCCTCGCCCACCTGGATCATCTGCAGCACCACCGGCGTGAACACGCCGGTAGCGGCGGCACAGCGTGAGATGCTCTCGCCCCGCTCGATACCGTCGCGCATCTCCTCGACACGCGCGCCGATATAGGCGTTGTCCACGGTCTGGGCCACCACGGTCAGGGCCTGGACCAGGGGTACACCAGCCTGACTGGAAAGCGCAAAACTGCGCGCGAAACGGCCCAGCGTGGCCTTGAGGATGATGGGGCCCACAATCGGCAGCCGCAGCTTGCGCCGGTCCCAGTTGTAGTGCCCGTCGGGTGTCTGCAGATAGGAGCGCACCAGCACCACGGCGGCTGCGATCAGGGCCAGCATGACGGGCCACCAGGTGATCATCCAGCCGGAGAACCCCAGCAGGCCGCGTGTGATGAGCGGCAGCTGGGCATTGAAGCCGGCAAAGACCTTGGCAAAGACCGGCAGCACGAAGAGGTTGATGATGACGATGGCAATCAGGATGGCAACCACCACAAAGGTCGGGTAGCGCATGGCCTGCTTGATGCGCGCCCGCACGTCGCGCTCGAACTCCAGATGCTCGGCCAGGCGCAGAAAGACTTCGGTCAGCTTGCCGGTCATCTCGCCCACGCGCACCATGGACACATAGAAGGGGCTGAAGACCCTGGGATGGCGGGCGAGTGAGGTGGCCATGTCGCGCCCCTGGTCCAGGCCGGCGCGTACGTCCTGCAGCACCTCGGCCATGGCCGGCTTCTCGGCCGACGCCTGCAAGCCGGCGAAGGCCCGCAGGATGGGCACGCCCGCCTTGTTCAGCGTGTACATCTGGCGCGAGAAGATCAGCGTGTCCTCGATGGTGATGGGCCGCCGCTGCAGATGCTCCCACCAGCCGGGGCCTTCAGAGACCGCCTGCGTCAGGGGTTCGATATGCACCGGCGCCAGTCCCATGGCCAGCAACTGATCGGCCACGCCGTCTTCAGTCAGCGCCTCCAGCTGCCCCTGCATCAGCTCCCCCTGGGCATTGCGCCCGCGCCAGGCATAGATGGGCATGGGCGTCCTAGTCCTCAAGGTCGTAGCCGACCCGCATGGCCTCGGCCAGCGAGGTCCGGCCCTGGCGCACCAGCTCCAGCGCATGGTGCGTCAGGGTCCGGCCGGCCAGGCGCTCGCGCGCCGCGCGCAGAAAGGCCGCCGGGTCGGCGCGGCTGGCGGATTGCGTCAACTCCGCATCCATTTCCAGCATCTCATAGACGCCCACCCGACCGGCATAGCCCGTGCCGTTGCAGGCCGAGCAGCCGCGCCCGCGCCGCGGTTGGAGGCTGGCGCCCGGCGCCAGCTGGCTGTCCAGCCAGGCCTGCTCCTGTGCATCAGGCGCATGCGGTTCGCTGCAGACCTCGCAGTTGACGCGCACCAGACGCTGGGCGATCACGGCCTGCAAGGAGGTGGCCACCATATAGGGCGGCACGCCCATGTCCAGCAGACGGAACGGCGTGCTGACGGCGTCGCGCGTGTGCAATGTGGAGAAAACAAGGTGGCCCGTGATGGCTGCGCGCAGGCCGATTTCGGCCGTCTCGGCGTCGCGCATCTCGCCCACCAGGATCACGTCCGGATCCTGGCGCAGCGTGGCACGCAAGACCTTGGAAAAGCTGAGATCGATCTTGTCGTTGACCTGCACCTGCGTGATGCCCGGCAGGCGGTACTCCACCGGGTCCTCGACCGTGATGATCTTTAGCTCGCTCGAATTGAGTTCGGCCAGCGACGCATACAGCGACGTGCTCTTGCCCGAGCCCGTCGGGCCGGTGACCAGGATCAGGCCGGACGTGCGGCCCAGCAACTGACGGTAGCGCCGCAGCATGTCCGGCGGCATGCCCACGGTATCCAGGCTGCGCACACCACCCTCCAGGCTGAGCAGACGCATCACCACCGATTCGCCGTAGGTGCTGGGCATGGTGGATAGACGCACGTCGATGGTCTTGTCCTTCAGCCGCACACTGAAGCGGCCGTCCTGCGGCAGGCGCTTCTCCGAGATATCCAGCGCCGCCATGAGCTTGATACGCTGCGCCAGCGCGGCGCCGATGCGCTTCTCCGCCTGCGTCTGGGTCTGCAGCACCCCATCCACGCGCACACGGATCTGCAGACCGGATTCCAGCGGCTCGATGTGGATGTCCGAAGCCCCGACCTGCACCGCATCTTCAAACAGCGACTGCAGCAGGCGCACCACCGGCGCCCCCTCGGCACCGGCCGAGGCGGTCAGCTCGCCGAAGTCGACGGCATCGCCCAAGTCCTTCTCCAGGGCTCGCGCCAAGCCGCTGATCTCCTCGGTGCGGCGGTACAGGCGGTCACAGGCCAGGGCGAGCTGACTTTCCGGCACGGCGGCAATGCCGATGTTGCGTTTCAGCAGCCGGGTGATTTCGTCATAGGCGAACAGGTCCAGCGGGTCGGCCATGGCCACCAGCAGCGTGTCACCCTTGTCTTCCAGCACCAGGGCCTTGAAGCGCCGCGCGGCGGACTCCGGCAGCAGCTTGACGACGTCGGCGCGGAACGGGAAGGTCTTGAGATTGACGAAAGGCACGCGCAACTGGCGCGCCAGCGCGTCAGCGAGCAGCTCTTCGGTGATGACACCGCTCTCGATCAGCAGACGGCCGACCTTGCGGCCGGTCTGCTGCTGCAGCTCCAGGGTCTGCTGCAGTTGTTCCTGTGAGATGAGGCGCTGCTGTACCAGCACATCGCCCAGTCGCAGTTTCTCCGGCCGCCCGGGCTGCGGACGATGCTCCGCCGGGTTGGCGGAGGCCGCGGTAGCCGTGTTCATGGATAGGTCCTCGCTCGGCAACGTAACTATGAAAATAATAGCGCGCACTCGCGCGTGTGCGTCGCCGGCGACCCCAAAGAATCGACAAATCAGTGCAAATGTCGCGGTTTGCGCCCGCCGCCGTGACCGCCATGCCCGCCACCGGGGCCGCGCGGCGGCTTGCCGATTTCCAGCGAACTCACCAGCGAGTCGAAGCGCTGGCTGAACAGGCGGTCGATCTCCGCAACCACACCACCGAGTTCGGCCGCGTCGAAGTGGCGCTCCATCATGTTGATCACGTCCTGCACCAGCAGGTCGCGCTGCACCTGCATGATGGCCGCGGGGTTGGGACCGACAAAGAGCATCATGAAGTCATCGCGCGACTGCGCATCGGGCTCCGCCTCTTCCTCATCGAATTCGGTGTCGTAGAAGGTCACCTCCAGCGCGGCACCCGCCTGGGACAACTCGTTGAGGTTCATGCACATCTCATCCAGCGTCTGCCGGAAGTCTTCGTCGCCGAGCACGGTCCAGCACAGCTGCAGCGCGTGCTCCTGCACATCAAAACGGATGCCGGGCTCGTCCTCGTAATGGCTATGCGCGCCGTCGGCCAGCGAGCGGGCACCCGCGTATTTCCACAGGGGCTTGAGCGCCTCCTGCAGCTGCGCAAAGTCGACATCGGCCCGCAGCGGCACCTGGCCATGCACGTGGATTTCAAAGGGGGCGTTGTAGCTTGCCATGTCGTTCTCTCAGAGCTGCCTTACAGCTTGTACGTCTCGCCGGGATCGAAGCCGTGCGCTATGCACGCTTTGTCGTTACCACCCTTGTGCGCGCCGGTTCCGGTCACCGGCGACATTGAAAATTTCAGTCATGGTGCCTCGAGCCGGGGTCGAACCGGCACGCCCCATTTCTGGAAGCGGCGGATTTTAAGTCCGCTGTGTCTACCAATTTCACCATCGAGGCCATGCCGCTCCTGCATTGTCACGCAAAAGGCGACATCCACCTATGCCGCAGCAGGCGGCCCGGGTGAAGACACGGAGCATGTGAAATATGGAGCGGGAGACGAGGCTCGAACTCGCGACCTCAACCTTGGCAAGGTTGCGCTCTACCAACTGAGCTACTCCCGCGTGGAGTCTGGAGGCGCGGGCCGGAGTCGAACCGACCTACACGGATTTGCAATCCGGTGCATAACCGCTTTGCTACCGCGCCCTGTCTGCCCGGACCCGGCACCACCCGGATCCGTCCGAACAAAAAAGGGAAGCGCGGGCTTCCCTTTCTCGGAATCTGGAGCGGGAAACGAGGCTCGAACTCGCGACCTCAACCTTGGCAAGGTTGCGCTCTACCAACTGAGCTATTCCCGCGTAATCAAGACTTGAATTATAGCCAGAAATTTTCCCCATTTTCCTGAGGCGGAAAAATTTTCCGCCTCAGTGCTTGACCGAGTCCTGCGCCGCGGCCGGAGTGGGCACCACGGCCGCCGGGGCCGCGGGCTCGTCTTCAGGCAGCGGTGTGGGCTTGCGCTCCAGCGCGATGTCCAGCACCTTGTCGATCCACTTGACCGGCACGATGTCCAGACCGCTCTTCACGTTGTCCGGAATCTCCTGCAGGTCCTTGACGTTCTCTTCCGGGATCAGCACCGTCTTGATACCGCCACGCAGAGCCGCCAGCAGCTTCTCCTTCAGACCACCGATGGCGGTCACTTCGCCACGCAGCGTGATCTCGCCCGTCATGGCCACATCACCGCGCACCGGAATGCCTGTCAGCGCCGACACCATGGCCGTGGTCATTGCGGCACCGGCACTCGGGCCATCCTTGGGCGTGGCACCGTCGGGCACGTGAATGTGGATGTCGCGTTTCTCGAACAGCTCATCCGCAATGCCCAGGCGGCGTGCACGGCTGCGCACCACAGTGCGCGCAGCTTCCACCGACTCCTTCATCACATCGCCCAGCGAGCCGGTACGCGTGATCACGCCCTTGCCCGGCATCAGCGCGGTCTCGATCGTCAGCAGGTCACCGCCCACTTCCGTCCAGGCCAGGCCCACAACCTGGCCCACCTGGTTCTGCTGCTCGGCGCGGCCATAGGTGTACTTGCGCACCCCCAGATAGTCGTTCAGGTTCTCGGCGGTGACTTTCACCTGCGGTTCCATCTTCTTGAGCTGCAGGCCCTTGACCACCTTGCGGCAGATCTTGGAGATCTCGCGCTCCAGCGAGCGCACCCCGGCCTCGCGCGTGTAATAACGCACGATGTCACGCAGGGCGTCTTCCGATACCAGGAGCTCTTCGTCCTTGACGCCGTTGTTCTTGAGTTGCTTGGGCAGCAGGTAGCGCTGTGCGATGTTGACTTTCTCGTCCTCGGTATAACCCGAAAGACGGATCACCTCCATGCGGTCCAGCAGCGCCGGCGGAATGTTCATGGAGTTGGAGGTGGCCACGAACATCACGTCGCTGAGGTCGAAATCGACCTCCACGTAGTGGTCGGCAAACTTGTTGTTCTGCTCCGGGTCCAGCACCTCCAGCAGGGCGCTGGACGGGTCGCCGCGGAAATCAGTCCCCAGCTTGTCGATCTCGTCCAGCAGGAAGAGCGGGTTGCGCGTCCCCACCCTGGACAGGCTCTGCAGCACCTTGCCCGGCATGGCGCCGATGTAGGTGCGGCGATGGCCGCGGATCTCGGCCTCGTCGCGCATGCCGCCCAACGCCATGCGCACATACTTGCGCCCGGTGGCCTTGGCAATCGACTGCCCCAGCGAGGTCTTGCCCACGCCGGGCGGGCCCACCAGGCACAGGATGGGCGCCTTGACCTTGTCCACGCGCTGCTGCACAGCGAGGTATTCGAGGATACGGTCCTTGACTTTCTCCAGGCCGAAGTGGTCTTCGTTCAGCACTTCCTCCGCATTCGCCAGGTCGTGCTTGATCTTGGTCTTCTTGGCCCAGGGCAGCCCGACCAGGGTGTCGATGTAATTGCGCACCACGGTGGCCTCGGCCGACATGGGCGACATGAGTTTGAGCTTCTTGAGTTCAGCGTCGGCCTTCTTGCGCGCCTCGGCCGGCATGCGAGCCGCCTTGATCTTCTTTTCGATCTCTTCGACGTCGGCCCCGTCCTCGCCCTCGCCCAGCTCTTTCTGGATCGCCTTGACCTGCTCGTTGAGGTAGAAGTCGCGCTGGTTCTTCTCCATCTGGCGCTTGACGCGGCCACGGATGCGCTTGTCCACATTCAGGATGTCGACCTCGCGCTCGAGCTGCTCGAACAGGTTCTCCAGCCGCTCCTTCACGTCGGACAGGCTCAGCACCGCCTGCTTGTTGTCCAGCTTGAGCGGCAGGTGTGCGGCAATGGTGTCGGCCAGGCGACCCGGATCATCAATGCTGGAAATGGAGGTCAGGATCTCGGGCGGGATCTTCTTGTTGAGCTTGACGTATTGGTCAAACTGCTGCATCACGGCGCGCCGCAGCGCCTCGACCTCGCTGGCCTGGACGCGCTCGCCCGTGCCCGCCTCCGCTGCCACCGGGAGCACGGTGGCGGTGAAATGGCTCTCGCCTTCCTCGATCTTGTTGACGATGGCACGCTGCTGGCCCTCGACCAGCACCTTCACGGTGCCATCGGGCAGCTTGAGCATCTGCAGGATGGTGGAGACGCAACCGACCTCAAACATGTCGGAAACCTGTGGCTCGTCCTTGGCGGCGGCCTTCTGGGCCACCAGCATGATGCGGCGCTCCGCTTCCATCGCGGCTTCGAGTGCCTTGATGCTCTTGGGGCGGCCCACGAAGAGCGGGATCACCATGTGTGGAAAGATCACGACATCGCGCAACGGCAACAGCGGCAGGTCGACAGGAGTGGCAGGCAGGGGGGTGTGACCGGACATGGCGATACCTTTAATTGACCTGTTGAATATGGTTTCCGGGAATGGATTTTCAACCCGGCTTTGATGATATGCCGGGCTGCGAGGTCAAATCCATGAAGCAAGGGCAGGAAAACCCGCTGGTTCAGGCCTTCTTGGCGGCCTCGCGGTAGACCAGCAGGGGGGGCTTGTTTTCTTCAATGGTGGATTCGTCCACCACCACGCGATCCACATTGTCGAGACCCGGCAGGTCGAACATGGTGTCGATCAAGGCGTTCTCGAGGATCGAACGCAGGCCACGGGCCCCGGTCTTGCGTGCCAGGGCCTTCTTCGCGATGGCCTTGAGCGCGGCGGGACGGATTTCCAGGTCCGCCCCTTCCATGGCAAACAGCTTGGCGTACTGCTTGACCAGCGCGTTCTTGGGCTCGGTCAGGATCTGCACCAAGGCGTCTTCCGACAGTTCTGCCAGCGTGGCGACCACGGGCATGCGGCCCACCAGTTCAGGGATCAACCCGAACTTGATCAGATCCTCGGGTTCAACGTCCTTGAACACCTCGGTCAGGCTGCGCTGCTGCTTGCTCTTGACTGCGGCGCCGAAGCCGATACCGGACGATTCCGTACGGTTCTCGATCACCTTCTCCAGCCCGGCGAAAGCACCGCCGCAGATGAAGAGGATATTGGTGGTGTCGATCTGGATGAAGTCCTGGTTCGGGTGCTTGCGCCCGCCCTGTGGCGGCACGCTGGCCATGGTGCCCTCGATCAGCTTCAGCAGCGCCTGCTGCACGCCCTCGCCCGACACGTCGCGCGTGATGGAGGGGTTGTCGGACTTGCGCGAGATCTTGTCGATCTCGTCGATGTAGACGATGCCGCGCTGCGCCTTCTCGACTTCGTAATTGCAGCTCTGCAGCAGCTTGGCAATGATGTTTTCGACGTCCTCGCCCACGTAGCCGGCTTCGGTCAGCGTGGTGGCGTCGGCCATCACGAAGGGCACGTTGAGCTGGCGCGCCAGCGTCTGCGCCAGCAGCGTCTTGCCCGAACCGGTGGGGCCGATGAGCAGGATGTTGCTCTTGGCCAGCTCCACATCATCCTTGCGTGCCTGCTCCTTGTGCTGCAGGCGCTTGTAGTGGTTGTACACGGCCACCGCCAGGGTGCGCTTGGCCCCTTCCTGGCCAATGACGTAGTTGTCCAGGTTGGCCTTGATCTCCGCCGGCGTGGGCAACTCGCTGCGCCCTTCGGCTGCTTCCGTGCTGGCCGGCAGCTCGTCGCGGATGATCTCGTTGCACAGCTCGATGCATTCGTCGCAGACGAACACCGAGGGTCCGGCGATCAGCTTCTTGACCTCGTGCTGGCTCTTGCCGCAGAAAGAGCAGTACAGGGTCTTTTCACCGGTTGTGCCTTTTTTGTCGGCCATGGGGGGAACGCCTTTTCGGGGTTTTTCCGAATCTATGATAACCAAGCGGCGCCAGCCCCGACCACGGGGCTGGCGCCAGAAAACAACAGCCGACCGCCGGCGCTCAAACGCGCTTGGCGATCACCTGATCGATCAGGCCGTAGTCCTTGCTCTCGTCAGCCGTCAGAAAGTAATCGCGCTCGGTGTCGCGCTCGATCTTCTCCAGCGGCTGGCCGGTACGCTCGGCCAGGATATTGTTGAGTTGCTCGCGGGTCTTGAGGATTTCGCGCGCGTGGATCTCGATCTCGGTGGCCTGCCCCTGGGCGCCGCCCAGCGGCTGGTGGATCATGATCTTCGAATTGGGCAGGCTGAAGCGCTTGCCCTTGGCGCCGGCGGCCAGCAGGAAGGCCCCCATGCTGGCGGCCAGGCCGATACACAGCGTGGAGACGTCCGGCTTGATGAAGTTCATGGTGTCGAAGATCGACAAGCCGGCGCTCACCGAACCACCGGGCGAATTGATGTACAGCGAGATGTCCTTGTCCGGGTTCTCGCTCTCCAGGAACAGCAGCTGCGCCACCACCAGGTTGGCGGTCTGGTCGTTCACCGGGCCGACCAGGAAGATCACCCGCTCCTTGAGCAGGCGCGAATAGATGTCGTAGGCGCGTTCGCCGCGGCCCGACTGCTCGATCACCATCGGCACCATGCCGAGGGATTGGGTGTCGAGGGCGCCGTTGTAGGCAGTGTTGCGCAGGTTCATGTTCTCTCCAGATTGGTCTGACCTTACTGTACCGAAATTTTCCGGCTCAAAAGCAAATGGGGCTTGCCGGCCGGACTGCAAGTCCGCAACAAGCCCCACTGCCGGCGAGGTCTCAGACCGTAATCAGGCCTGGCCCATCAGCTCATCGAAGGAGATGTCCTTCTCGCTGACCTTGGCCTTGGACAGCACGAAATCGGTGACGTTGTTCTCGATCACCACGGCTTCCACTTCGGCCATACGGCGGTTGTCGCCCAGATACCAGCGCTTGACGTCTTCCGGACGCTCGTAGCTGGCGGCCAGCTCGTCCACGTGGGCCTTGATCTGCTCCGGCGTGGCCTGCAGGTTGTTCACACGCACCAGCTCGGCCACCACCAGGCCCAGGCGCACGCGGCGCTCGGCCTGGGCCGTGAACAGCTCGGCGGGAATGGGCGCCTTGTCGGCGTCCTTGACGCCGCGGGCCTTCAGGTCGGCGCGGGCACCTTCGACCATGCGGTCGACCTCAGCCGCGACGATCGACTTGGGCAGGTCCAGCTCCGCCTTGGCCACCAGGGCGTCCATGACGGCCTGCTTGTTGCGCGCCACCAGGCGCGACTTGACCTCACGCTCCAGGTTCTTCTTGATGTCCGCCTGCAGTGCGGCCACGGTGCCTTCGGCCACCCCCAGAGACTTGGCCAGGGCGTCGTTCACTTCGGGCAGGTGGGCGGCTTCGATCTTCTTCACGGTGACCAGGAAATCAGCCGTCTTGCCGGCCACGTCCTTGCCGTGGTAGTCGGCAGGGAAGGCGAGCGGGAAGGTCTTGCTCTCACCGGACTTCATGCCGCGCACGGCGTCCTCGAACTCCTTGAGCATCTGGCCTTCGCCGACCAGGAACTGGAAGTCGTCGGCCTTGCCGCCGGCGAAGGGCTCGCCGTCGATCTTGCCTTCGAAGTCCACGGTGACACGATCACCGTCCTGGGCGGCAGCGTCATGGGCGCGCTGGGCAAAGGTGCGGCGCTGCTTGCGCAGGATGTCCAGCGTCTTGCCGATGGCGTCGTCGCTGACCTCGGCGGTCAGCTTCTCGATCTCGGCGCCGGCCAGATCGGCGATCTTGACTTCGGGATAGACCTCGAACACGGCGTCGAAAGTGACCTGGCCGTCCGGAGCACCGTCCTTTTCCGTGATGCGCGGCTGACCGGCGACACGCAGTTGCGCCTCGTTGGCAGCCTGGGCAAAGGCCTCGCCGACCTTGTCGTTCAGCACTTCGTAGTGCACGGAATAGCCATAGCGCTGAGCCACCACGTTCATCGGCACCTTGCCGGGACGGAAGCCGTCCATCTTGACGGTGCGGGCCAGCTTCTTCAGGCGCGAGTCGACTTCGGACTGGATCGCGGCCAGGGGCAGGCTCAGGGTGATCTTGCGCTCGAGCTTCTCGAGGGTTTCAACGGTAACGGCCATGATTGCTCACTCCAAAAAATTCAAAAACCGGGTGCGGTCGGGCGCCCATGCGGCGCAGTCCGCCCGCATTGCAGGCCGGGCGGCCCCTGGTGCGCGGGGGGGGACTCGAACCCCCACACCATTGCTGGCGTCAGGACCTAAAACCAAATTACCGAAAATTCCAGTCAACGCAAGCTGTTGATTTAATTGGATTTTTCGGAAAATTGATGTGAATTTCCGACTTTTCCCACACTATTCCCCACACTGACCTACGGTCACCCACGCAATTCGGCCCCAAACACAACAAGCAAACCAAGGAAGCCGAACAGCATGCAGGTGGAGACCCAGCATGAGCGAGGGAAAGCTACCCACGCGCGAAAAGCCTTCGATTCTACCCTTTTGTGTTGCCGTCTTACCCCTCACCCAGTAGCGATCAACCCTGATTCACCCCCAAAAAAGTAAAGCCAACCTGCTTTAACCGCCACATCACAGCTACACACTTGACATTTGATCCCAAAACGGGAACAATTCACCGCATCCCATCCCGGGATCAAGATGGAGGAGCCGCAATGTCACTGGAGTTCCTGCAATATGAAAGTCATTGGCCTAGGCGTCCTAAGCGCTTTCTGCGATGAACACGCGGACTGTCGCAAATGGATAGCCAACTGGTTACGAGATGTGAAACAGAGCACGTGGACGACATCACACGACATCAAAGAGCGCTATCCCACTGCAAGCTTTTTGGCGAACAACGTCGTGATATTCAATGTCCGTGGACGTGAATACCGCCTCGTAACGCAAGTCACATTTGGCGTGGGAGTCGTCGCCATCAAGTGGGCAGGCTCGCACGCGGCATACAACAAACGAAGGTTCTAGAAATGAAGTACAAGGTCCTCAGGACCGAAAAGGAGCACCAATCTGCTTTGCAAGAAGCAGAGGCATTGGTCGCGCTCGACCCTACACCAGGATCGAATGAGGCTGAACGTCTTGAACTGCTGACGCTCCTCATTGAAGACTATGAGAAACGGGCTTTCCCGTTTGAATCACTTGACCCACTAGAAGTCATCGAATTTCGGATGGCCGAACAAGGACTCCGACAAAAGGATTTGGTGTCAATGATCGGAAGTCGCAGCCGAGTTTCAGAGGTTCTTTCTGGAAAGCGGCCCCTTACTGTTCAAATGATTCGTGCCTTGTCCGTGGGTCTTGGCATTTCTGCCGACTCACTAATAGGTGCGGAGCCTCAAAAATCGACTACTTCCAACCTACCCGACACCCCAGAGATTGACTGGAAGCAATTTCCTTATGGGGAAATGGAGCGCAGAGGTTGGTTTAATGGCATTCGAGTAACAGGCGACTCCAACGAAGAACGACTGCAATCATTTATTCAGCAAGTTCTTCCCAAAGAACGCGCCGAGGTACTTTTCCGACGTCGTTTTCATGGACTGGATATTGACGAAAAATCGTATTACTCAACACTTGCTTGGACCGCTCGTGTATTGATCCGTGCCAAAGAGCAAGGCAAAGATCTTCCGCCTTTTGAGCCAAACCGTATTACGTCAGACACCCTCCGGGACCTGGCACGACTAAGCTGGCTCGCCAATGGACCCCGACTGGCGGTAGAGTTCTTGGCAAAGCTTGGCATTGTTGTAGTAATAGAAAAAAGACTTCGTAATGCGATCTTAGATGGCGCCGCTCTTTTGACCGAAAACAAACGGCCAGTCATAGGATTAACACTGAGAATTGATCGCGTTGACTATTTCTGGTTCACACTCATGCATGAGGTTGTCCATGTTTGGCGGCATCTTAATGATTCAAGCGAAGCGTATGTGGACAGAGTCGAGAGGATAGCAAGCGCAGAACGCACTCCCGAAGCAAAAGAAAATGAGGCCAATCGATTGGCTCGGGATGCATTCATCAAACGCGCCATCTGGGAACGAAGTCCCGCTCGACTCTCCCCGTCCAGGGAGAACATTCAAGAGTTGGCAGACCAACTACATATTCACCCTGCAATTGTTGCTGGTCGAATCCAGCTTGAGACTGGTCGCTATAACCAATTTAGAGAGTTCTTAGGTCAAGACGAAGTACAGAAGCAGTTCCAGGAAACTTTTCCAAACGAAGGGAAAGAAAAATGAATTCGGCTATCTATGTTCCGGTCATCAAAGGCAAAAAGAATGACGTAATCGCCTTGGGCAAACTGCCATTGCAAATCCGAAGTCGCGTCAAGCCTCTAATTGAAGCAATGCCAGTCAACTTGAAGAAATCGAAGATTGACGAGCATGTCTTCAAGTTTTGCGACTACATCAAAAAGAACGCCCCAATCGGAGAAATGTTCGTTGACTTCTACGGCTTGATGCCCGAGGCAACTACAGAAGATGGAACAAACGCAACTCTTTATGGATACCAGATCCTCAAAGGACTCGGGCTATCCGCTACGCCGACTTATGGCCTCGAACGAAATGATGATCTTTGGCAACCACTCCGAAACATCGTAAACGGATTCGGAAAAGGATTTGCATTCCGGCTTCGTCGTGATGATCTGGCGGAAGACCTTTTTGACGAGACATGGGAGTCAATAGTCCAGCACTCTGCAACGCTTGGCTTGAAAGAGAATGAGATCGACCTGATCCTTGATTTCGCCACCGTTTCACCTCTCGAACTCCCTGCACTCAAAGAAAATATTATTTCTTTCCTGTTCCACAACCCACGAGTAGGTCGCTACCGAAGTATCGTCATCACGGCATCTTCCGCGCTGAAGGATGTGAGTGAGGTTGAGAAGGACGGGATTAGCGAGGTTTCTCGCTCTGAGCTTCAACTTTGGTCGGATTTATGGCGCGATATGCCAGACCAGATCAAACCTATCTATGGCGACTATGGTGTCATCCACCCAGATTTCAGTGACATCGGCCCCAACAAGTACATGAACGCGAAGATTCGGTACACCGTGGGTGACAAAATACTTTACTTTCGAGGCCATGGCCTGCTTTGGCCCGTGAAGGACTACGAGCAGTACCATGATCTTGCGGCGAGAGTTGTTGCGGACTCAAGATTCCGGGAATCTGCTTTTAGCTTCGGTGACAAGTACCTCAAAGACTGCTCGTTGCGTCTTGGCAAGACTGGCGCTCCCGGCCCATGGGTCAAGGCCGATATGAACCATCACCTGACCTACGCCGTATACCAAATCGAGCGCCTGCAAACGATTTTTGCCACATCCGACATGGATGCAAAAACACAGTCGGAAGCAATTTCTGCGATCTGATCACCCCACTCTTCGGGGCTAGGCTTTAATCTTTCGCCACGACGGTGTCGTAGAGTCCGTAATGGGTTAGCCCCGCGTGGCTCTCGATTCCGGTGTAGCGGAGCGAAGCATCTTCATAACGGCGGAAGGCAAACACAGCCTGATTCATCTGCTCCGTATTGAACACCTTGAGCCTCACAAGCAAATGGAAATCCTGCACCGTCAGCCCCGTCACCGTTAAAAACAACTCTGGCTCCAACTTGGTAATGACGTCCTGCAACGTGTTCTCACGGAAGTCGGTCAGGTACATGAAGGCAGGAATGCGAGTGGCAAACTTGATCAACTTCTCCTGAACCAGCTTGCGCTTGGACTTGTATTCCTTCTCCTCCTCCGAGAGTTCCTTCTTTTCCTTTTTGGTCAGCTCACCCTCTTTGGCTTTGTTCTTGAGCTCCTTGACCTTCTCGCTCTTGTTAATGATGGTCTCGATGACGTTATCACCGAGCGTCCGCCAGCCTTCAATGCGCCCCACAGCCGCCATCGCCTCTGGGCTATCCAGGATGCGTCGCAGTGTGGCGTTGTCCACATTCACCAGCAAGGCACTCTCCCACTTGCGGGCTAACAGCGTCGCTGACGTTCCGGCCATCGCAATGTCCAGAATGCCACCCGCATCGATCTGAGTCATGTTCGCGCCGTCATAGGCTAGAACCGGCAAAAACGCGACCAAATCCTTCACGGCATTCTCTGGGTTGACCTCGTTCGGCGACAGACCAATGCCGTACTCGGATAGCTGGCGTAATGCACGGGTAGGCGCGAAGTCGAACACAAAGCAGACTGGCTTGAGGATTTCCTCCTCGTTCGGGTTGTCGCCGTTGGGGTTCTTGATAGACCACGGCGACTGCACACGAAACGCTGCCTGAAAATAGGTCTCGGGCGACTTGAGGTTGCGTAGCATGAGGATGGAGGACCACTGCGCCACCGTCACCCCCGTTGTGAGCTTTCCACAGGATAAGGTAATAGTCTTGCTCTCGAACCCACTGCCAATCGCTTTGCGTACTGGTGGTAGTGCTTCCAAGCCAATGCCTGCCGTCGGACCTGCAGCAACAATGACCTGGTAGTCGCGCCAGAAGGTGTTGTGCTTCTCCGCCAGGAGATTCGCCATCGCGTGGCAGGCCGCTACGTTCGGCAGGAACCAGAACGAGTGCTGAAGGTATGGCAACAGACGCACGTCTGAATAAGGAAATGGTGGACGTGTGCCCGTTTTCAGAAATTCAGCGGATTGGGCCGTATGACCACCGCGAATGATGTCCAGCCACTTCTGCACATCGCCCTTGTGCTTGAACTTAGCCTGCGCTCCAGTACCCGATGCCTCAAAGAATGCGTTGAGATCGAACTCATCAAACTCACCCCCACTCGCAACCGCCAGCAACTCGTCTGGCATCTGATAGGTCAGCAGGCGCATCTGCGGGAGAGCGCCGTAGGGATTACGTTTATCGGGGTACTTGATGGCAAAAGCTTCTTTGGCTCGTTGCTCGTCTGTGTAGGTCCAGTTAAAGATTTGCTCCTCAATGAACTCGCCGGTCGACAGCGCTTTGAAGGGGGTTCCCGACAGATACAAGTAAGCCCGTGTGGTGATGGGCAGAAACTCCGTCTCCTTGTCGGATAGAACCGTCAGGTCTTCGTTGACGTCCGCCAGTTCACCAGCGTATTCCAGTTTCGCTTCTTTCTTTGCGACCGCATCGTCCTCACCCTCGAACAACTCCTTGGCCGTATCCCGCCAAGCGCCGAAGTGGTACTCATCGAAAACCACCAGGTCCCAGTTGACCGTGTGGAGCCATTCATTGCGAGGTTTGATGTTGCCAGCATCATCCCGTCCCAGCAGGTCCTGAAACGAACCGAAGTAAACCACGGGATTATTCTTTGCTATTTGCGTCGGATCACTGCCAGAGGAGCGCGAAAGGTACTGCCAGCCATCGAAGTCCACATGGCTCTCCAGGTCAGTCTTCCATGCATCCTCGACCGCCGGCTTGAAGGTCAGCACCAGTACGCGCTTCGCCTTGAGCTTCTTTGCCAACTGGTAGGCGGTGAAGGTCTTGCCAAATCGCATCTTGGCATTCCACAAGAAGCGTGGGGCCGACTTGGGATTCTCTGCCCAAATCGACTGGTAGTAGGCGTAGGTCTTGTTGACTGCGTCAGCCTGCTCTTCCCGCATGCCAAACGATTCGTGGTGTGTTCCGCTGAAGCGCTGTCCCGTGCGAAGCTCGGCGAGCACAGTTTTCACATCAGCAACCGTACACCGCACCCATTCCAGTTCGGGGTTCGCAAAGCCCTTCCGGACCAACTCAGCTCTGACCTCATGGTCCGTGAAGATAGAACCATCCTCACGCTCGGCAAGTTCGTCAAGTTCGATGGCGAAATTTTTGATGTTGGCTGTTTTCAGCTGCTCAGCCACACGCTGTTTCACGTTGCGCGTGGTCTGCCCCACCTTGAGCATGCCCTTGTGCGCCGGGTCGGCAATGGAGTAGGCGTAGATCCTAGGGCGCGCTTCGGGTTTAGGGGCGAGGATTTCCTCGACTGGCTTACTCATTGCCCAATTCCATTGGGCGAATCATCTTCTCGATGAAAGTCTGCTCCTCCTGAGTGAGGCCATATTTTCTGTACAACTCTGCATCAGTCCACTTCCGGTCCCACGACTGCTGAGGAACCCAAGAATACATTGGCCGAAAAGCGTCCTGAGTGATCTTGCGAAGAGAGACGAGAAGTCGAAAAAACTTCGTCGAATAGTAAGAGCAAATGCTCTCTGCCTCAGTTTCCGATTCCGCCGAAAAGAACATGTAAGAGCCCGTGCAAACGGAGGGAGCACTAGCAATCATAGGACGACCCAGAACCATCGCAGGAGTTGCACCCCGCTCTCCGTAAGCCTTCGGCACTAGAACCTTCCACTTGTCTATCAGTTCCGAATTTTTCACAATATCACTACGAGCTATGTAGCCAATACCTCTCTTCCCTTTATCGGTGTAATGGATCGATATATCGCCTGGACTAGGTGATTTATGAAATCCACGAAAATTTGACTCGAACTTAAATGGCTCGCGGTTTGTCAGAATCTCCGAGATCGATTTTTCCCCATGCTTGAGTACCTTGTCTAAAATCCCGACCGCGATGTGATCACGAATAAAAATGTCGTGAGCTGAAAGATCACGCTCGATAGTCGGTAACCGTTCTTCCCCTTGAAATAGCGTGTACGCACAATTCCCCTGGTGTTGTCTGCTCCATAAAAAGTAGCCGACACCGCCTTCAAAATCGACACCAGGAAATGCCGTTGACATCTTCGTGTAATCCACGAGATGGCTGATGTGCCCACCCGCTAGCATTGATTTTCTGAAGTCGTCCATGCCGCGACCACCAGCGAGCCACCTAGACGGGATCACCATGCTCAGAAATCTCGGATCGAGTTTCATTGCCTGTTCTACGAAGAGGTGGTAGATCGAAGAATCACTTGAGCCACCAGCACCGCCCGTCATCTGATACGGCGGATTTCCAATGATTACGTCAAACTGCATTTCACCTCCAAATAACTCAGCGAGCCGAGCTTTAATATTGTCTGTGTGTATGAACGCATAGACATGGGTTTCAAGCCCCTCCTCGCGGTCAAAGATAATTCGCGGAGCACCGCAGTGCACACACTTGGTAGCGCCCCACGTATGCTCCATGCGCTCGAACCAGATATTTCCATGATCGCTGGCGAACTCCCTAGCGATGGAATGCTCACCGTTTGCGCGCTTTGAACAATACACACTACGCCTAGCCAGCAGACTAGTGATGTGCGTAATTCCAATACCAAACACCTGCTTAGTTAGGATGTGGCGAACGCGCTTATCAAGGTCTGGTATCTTCTTCACCAACCCCTCGGTGAGACGACGGGTTATCTCTCTTAGAAATACACCCGACTTTGTGCATGGATCCAGAAATTTTGCGGTGTCGTCCGCCCAGAGGTTAGCCCCTCCATGCTCTATGGCCCACGCCTCAGCCAGTGTGTCCAGCATTCGATTAGCAAACTCAGGCGGCGTGAATACCTCATCGTTCGAGAGGTTTGCTATGCAAGCGAGAACATCAGGGTTGCGCCCACGTAGAGCAAAGCTAACCTGACTGCTCATGCGACCTCCCTCTGCGAATCGCCTAGTTCAGACATGGCAAGCTCGCTTACGGTCATCGGGGGAAAGGTTTTTGTCGGGGTGAAAATTTCGTGCTTTCCCAAGTGGGCAAATAGCGAGCCCTCCGCACTAAATGCAGACGAACCGGTAAGAACGTCAAAACGGAAGTCACGGCGCTGGTACTTACCCTTACCCAGATAGCCCCATTCGGCAAAGGTGATGTGCGGGCTGTCTTGTGCGCACATGGTCATGGTCATCGCGTTCCCGTGAACCAGATTCTGCGAAAGTACGAACGTTCCAGCGCGGTATAAATCGTCAGTTTCCTGGAGCCCCAGGTAACTGCCAAATATTTCCAGCAAGTTCGCGCGGCACTCGTCGATGTTGTCGTGCAATAGCTCGATGCCGTAGATGCACATGAGGGCCAGCAACGCGTAGTGCTGTTTCTCGAAGTCGGACTTCCCGAACTTGCGCTCGACGGCAACGAGCTTGCGCTTCAAGACCTGGACAAGGAAATTCCCGCTTCCGCAGGCAGGCTCCAGGAATCGGGAGTCGATGCGCTCGGACTCGTCCTTGACCAGATCAAGCATGGCCTCGACCATCCACGATGGGGTGAAGACTTCCCCATGATCGGCCACACGTTGTTTTGACTTCACTAGACTCATGGCGCAACTATAGCTGCGAGAGCCAGTGTCAACGTCATCCGCTGTCCAGCCCTAGTGTTCGAGCCATACCTTTGGCGCAACCTCACACACGTGCCGTCTGAGCTGTCCGTCGTTTTTCGTCTTCCAGGGGTCGATGGTTAACATCGAATCTGGAAGGACGAGAAGTGAAGAAGATACCGAAGCAAGAGTACACGGCCGAGTTCAAGGAACAGGCCGTCAAGCAC
>JAJZUZ010000219.1 GCA_021845965.1 Pseudomonadota bacterium
GCCTCCTCGAGCGATATCCACGACTGGGGCAGCCCCTGGGCCGACAGCTTCAAGACCTTCAAAACACGCCTCCTGACCGGCAAATTGCCATTCAAACGGAACGCTTGCGTCTGCGGCAGCCGGGCTGGGCCGGGCTGCCTCGCCATTCGGACACAATATACCTTGTTTTGATGACAAATTGGGCGGCTTTGCCTTCCGTTACAGCCGTAATCGCTATCAAAAAGATACCAAACCAGACACCTAGGCGATGAAAGTCTTTCGCGGTTTCCACCACCCCGGCATTGCGCCTGCCTGCGCGCTGACCATCGGCAATTTCGATGGTGTGCACCGCGGCCACCAGGCCATGCTGGCGCTGCTGCGCGGCGAGGCCGCCCAGCGCGGCGTACCCAGCTGCGCCCTGACCTTCGAACCGCATCCGCGCGACTACTTCGCCGGCGTCAGGCACAACGCCGCGCTGGCGCCGGCCCGCATCGCCACCCTGCGCGACAAGCTGGCCGACCTGCAACGCTGCGGTGTCGACCAGGTGATCGTGCTGCCCTTCGACGCCAGGCTGGCGGCGCTCTCACCGCAGGCCTTCATCGACGACGTGCTGGTGCGCGGTCTGGGCGCGCGCTACGTGCTGGTGGGCGACGATTTCCGCTTTGGCGCCCAACGCGCCGGCGATTACGCCCTGCTGGACGCGGCCGGCACCGCCAAGGGCTTCGACGTGGCGCGCATGAACAGCTACGAGGTGCACGGCCTGCGTGTCTCCAGCTCGGCCGTGCGCGCGGCGCTGGCCGAAGGCCGCATGGACGATGCCGCCCGGCTGCTGGGCCATCCTTATCACATCTCCGGCCACGTACTGCATGGGCGCAAGCTGGGCCGGGAACTGGGCTTCAAGACCATCAACCAGCGCTTCACGCACTGGAAACCGGCCGCCAGCGGCATCTTTGCCGTGCTGGTGCACGGGCTGGACGGGCAAGCCCTGCGCGGCGTGGCCAACCTGGGGGTACGGCCCTCGCTGGACCCGAGCGACGTGAACGGCGGCCGGGTACTGCTGGAGACCCATTGCCTGGACTGGCCCACCCAGCTGGGCCACGAGGGGGGCTACGGTAAAATCGTGCGCGTGGAACTGCTGCACAAACTGCACGACGAACTCAAGTACGACAGCCTGGATGCCCTGACCGCCGGCATCGCCCGGGACTGCGACGCCGCGCGCGCCTGGTTCGCCGGGCGAATTTGACCGGGCAGCACCGGCGCACCTTGCCCCGCGCCTGAACCAGCTCCCTCGCTGGCCCGCGACCGGGCCGCCCCGTCTCTCGAAAAGTTTGCCATGACCGACAAAGTTGACTACCGCGCCACGCTGAACCTGCCCGACACCCCCTTCCCCATGCGCGGCGACCTGCCCAAGCGCGAGCCGGGTTGGGTCAAGGAATGGGAAGAGCAAGGCATCTACAAGAAGCTGCGCGCCGCCCGTGCCGGCCAGCCCAAATTCATCCTGCACGACGGCCCGCCCTATGCCAACGGCCAGATCCACATCGGCCATGCTGTCAACAAGATCCTGAAGGACATGATCGTCAAGGCGCGCCAGCTCAAGGGCCTGGACGCGCAGTACATCCCGGGCTGGGACTGCCACGGCCTGCCGATCGAGAACGCCATCGAGAAGTTGTATGGCCGCAACCTGCCGCGCGACGAGATGCAGGCCAAGAGCCGCGCCTTCGCCACCGAGCAGATCGCTCAGCAGATGGCCGACTTCAAGCGCCTGGGCGTGCTGGGGCAGTGGGACAACCCGTACAAGACGATGGACTTCGTCAACGAGGCGGCCGAGATCCGTGCCTTCAAGCGCGTGATGGAGCGCGGCTTCGTCTACCGCGGCCTGAAGCCGGTCTATTGGTGCTTCGACTGCGGCTCCTCGCTGGCGGAATTCGAAATCGAGTACCAGGACAAGAAGAGCTCCACGCTGGACGTGGGCTTCGAGTGCGCCGAGCCCGAGAAGCTGGCCGCCGCCTTTGGCTTGAAGAGCCTGGATCAGCCGGCCTACGCCGTCATCTGGACCACCACCGCCTGGACCATTCCGGCCAACCAGGCCCTCAACCTGAACCCCGAGCTGGACTACGCGCTGGTGCAGACCGGGCGCGGCCTGCTGGTGCTGGCGGCCGTACTGGTCGACAAGTGCATGGAGCGCTACCAGCTCAATGGCAAGGTGCTGGCCACGGTGAAGGGCGAGAAGCTCGGCCTGATCAACTTCAAGCATCCGTTGTACGACGTGAAGAGCGAGGACGGTTCTTACGGCTACCGGCGCCTGTCGCCCGTCTACCTGGCCGATTACGCCACCGCCGAGGACGGCACCGGTATCGTGCACTCGGCGCCGGCCTACGGCGTGGACGACTTCAACAGCTGTGTCGCGCACGGCATGAAGTACGACGACATCCTGAATCCGGTGCAGGGCAACGGCAGCTACGCGGCCGATTTCCCGCTCTTCGGCGGCCTGAACATCTGGAAGGCCGTGCCGGTGGTGCTGGACGCGCTCAAGAACGCCGGCCGCCTGTTCGCCACCCAGGACATCACGCACAGCTACCCGCACTGCTGGCGCCACAAGACGCCGGTGATCTACCGCGCTGCGGCGCAGTGGTTCGTGCGCATGGACGAGGGCACGGGCATCTTCACGAAAGACAAGGCGCCGCAGACCCTGCGCCAGATGGCGCTGGCCGCCATCGAAGAGACCAGCTTCTACCCCGAGAACGGCAAGGCCCGCCTGCGCGACATGATCGCCAACCGGCCCGACTGGTGCATCTCGCGCCAGCGCAGCTGGGGCGTGCCCCTGCCCTTCCTGCTCGACGTGGACAGCGGCGAGCCGCATCCGCGCACACCGGAAATCATCGACCTGGCGGCCGAAGTCGTCGAGCAAGGCGGCATCGAGGCCTGGAGCAAGCTCAGCGCCGCCGACATCCTGCAGCGCATCGGCGACACCACCAGCCCCACCCAGTGGAGCAAGAGCAGCGACATCCTGGAAGTCTGGTTCGACTCCGGCACCACCCACACCACGGTGCTCAAGACCTCGCACCCGCACAGCGGCCACGAGGACGGCGGCCCCGAGGCTGACCTCTACCTCGAAGGCCATGACCAGCACCGCGGCTGGTTCCACAGCTCGCTGCTGACCGCCTGCGCCATGTACGGCCGCGCACCCTACCGCGGCCTGCTGACGCACGGCTTCACCGTGGACGGCCAGGGCCGCAAGATGAGCAAGAGCGTCGGCAACGTCGTCGCCCCGCAGCAGGTCAGCGAGAAGATGGGCGCCGAGATCATTCGTCTGTGGTGCGCGGCCACGGACTATTCGGGCGATCTGGGCATCGACGACAAGATCCTGGCGCGTGTGGTGGACGCCTACCGCCGCATCCGCAACACCCTGCGTTTCCTGCTGGCCAACGTCAGCGACTTCGATCC
>JAJZUZ010000220.1 GCA_021845965.1 Pseudomonadota bacterium
GGCACCAGCGGCGTGGCCCACGTGCTGGAGCACATGATGTTTAAGGGCACGCGCACCCTCAAGGCCGGCGAGTTCTCGCGCCGCGTGGCGGCGCTGGGCGGGCGAGAGAACGCCTTCACCACCACCGACTTCACCAGCTACTTCCAGCAGATCCCCGCCAACCGCCTGGCGGACGTGATGAAGCTGGAATCCGACCGCCTGGTGCACAACCGCTGGCCGGACGAGGAGTTCAGGAAGGAGCTGGAGGTCGTCAAGGAAGAGCGCCGCATGCGCACCGAAGACGAGCCGCGCTCCCTGCTGTACGAGACGCTCGGCGCTACCGCCTTCATGGCTTCGCCCTACCGGCGTCCCATCATCGGCTGGATGAACGACCTGGACAATATGCAGCCCGACGACGCGCGTGCCTTCTACAAGCAGTGGTACACGCCGAAGAACGCCGCGGTCGTGGTGGTGGGTGACGTGGACGTGGCCCAGGTCAAACGCCTGGCCGAGCGCTACTACGGCCGCCTGCCCACGCACGCGCTGCCGGCGCGCAAGCCGCGCGTCGAACCCACGCAGATGGGCCTCAAGCGCGTGCAGCTCAAGGCCCCGGCCGACCAGGCCTACGTGGCGCTGGCCTTCAAGGTTCCGGGGCTGCGCTCGCTCGACGCCGCCGACCCGGCCAACCAGGACGCGCTGGCGCTCACGGTGCTGGCCGCCGTGCTGGACGGCTACGCCGGCGCGCGCCTGGACCGCGGCCTGACCCAGGGCCCGGACCGTGTGGCCGACAGCGCCGGTGCCAGCAACGGCCTCATGGGCCGCGGCCCGCAACTCTTCGTGCTCGACGGCGTGCCGGCGGCGGGCAAGACGGCCGCGCAGGTGGAAGCCGCGCTGCGCGAGCAGGTGGCGCGCATTGCGCGCGAGGGGGTCAGCGCCGCCGAGCTGGAACGCGTGAAGACCCAGTGGGTGGCGGGCGAGGTCTACAAGCGCGACTCGCTCTTCTTCCAGGCGCGCGAGATCGGCACCCAGTGGATCCTGGGCCTGCCGCTTGACACCAATGAACAGCTGCTGCAACGCCTGCGCGCCATCACCGCCGACCAGGTGCAGTCGGTCGCCGCACGCTACTTCGGCGACGACCAGCTCACCGTGGGCGAGCTGCTGCCGCAGCCGCGCGACCCGAACCGCCCGCGCCGCACCCTGCCGCCCGGCAACCATCACTGAGGAGGCGGCCATGAAGAAGACCATGATTGCTATCAAAACCGCAGCATTTGCAGTGGCCCTCGCCGTGGCCGGCGTGGCCCGGGCCGGCATCCCCATCCAGCACTGGACGCAGCCCGGCGGGGCCGGCGTCTGGCTGGTGGAGAGCCCCAACGTGCCCATGGTGGACGTGCGCGTCGACTTCGACGCCGGCGGCCGCCGTGACCCGGCCGAGCAGGCCGGCCTGGCCAGCGTCAGCGCCGCCATGATGAGCAAGGGCGTGCGCGCCCAAGGCGCGGAGCCGGCGCTGGACGAGAACGCCCTGGGCGAGGCCTGGGCCGATCTCGGCGCCTCCTTCGGCGGCGGCGACGACAACGACCGCGTGAGCTTCTCCCTGCGCACGCTGACCTACCCGGATCTGTTGAAGCGCGCGGTCGCGCTGGCGGCACGCCAGCTGGCCGAGCCCTCGTTCCCGGCCGAGGTCTGGACGCGCGAACGCGAGCGCCTGGTGGCCGCCCTGCGCGAAGCCGACACCAAGCCCGGCACCATCGCCGCGCGCGCCTTCAAGCAGGCGGTGTACGGCAGCCACCCTTATGGTTACGACGCCAATGAGCAGACGCTGGCGCGCATCAGCGTGGCCGACATGCAGGCCTGGCATGCCAAGTACCTGCGCAGCTGCCGCGCGCGGGTCAGCATCGTCGGCGCCGTCAACCGCGCGCAGGCCGATGCGCTGGTGACACAGCTGCTGGCCCGCCTGCCCGGCGGCAGCTGCGAGCCGCTGCCCGCGGTGCCGGAAGTGCGGCCCCTGGTCAGTGCGGTGGAACGCCACATCCCCTTCGACGCCGCCCAGGCCCATGTCTTCATCGGCCAGCCCGGCTTCAAGCGCGCCGACCCGGACTTCTTTGCCCTGACGGTGGGCAACTACATCCTGGGCGGCGGCGGCTTCGTGTCGCGCCTGACGACCGAGGTGCGCGAGAAGCGCGGCCTGAGCTACAGCGTCTACAGCTACTTCAACCCCGGCCTGCACGCCGGCGCCTTCACCCTCGGCCTGCAGACCCGGCCCGACCAGGCCGCCGAGGCGGTGCAGGTGGCGCGCGACGTGCTGCGCCGTTTCGTGGCCGATGGTCCCACTGTCGCCGAGCTGCAGGCGGCCAAGGACAACCTGATCGGCGGTTTCGGCCTGCGCATCGACAACAATCGCAAGCTGCTCGACAACGTGGCCAACATCGCCGCCCATGGCCTGCCGCTGGACTACCTGGACACCTGGACGCAGCAGGTGGCCAAGGTCACGGTGGCCGACATCAAGGCCGCGTTCGCGCGCAAGCTGCAGCCGGACACCATGGTGACCGTGGTCGTCGGGGGCGCCGATGGCAAGTAAGTCGCCGGCTGCCAAGACCACCGCACCGAGGGCCGTGCGCCCGGCCGGCGAAGTGCGCATCATCGGCGGCCAGTGGAAGCGCAGCAAGCTGCCCGTGGCCGACAAGCCCGGCCTGCGCCCCACGCCCGACCGCGTGCGCGAGACCCTGTTCAACTGGCTGGGGCAGGACCTGACGGGCTGGCGCTGCGTCGATGCCTTTGCCGGCACCGGCGCGCTGGGCTTCGAGGCCGCCTCGCGCGGGGCCAAGGAAGTGACGCTGATCGAACAGGACGCCGCGCTGGTGGCCCAGCTGAAGAAGATAAAGGAACAACTGAAGGCCGAGGCCGTGCAGGTGCAGCGCGGCGACGGCATCACGGCCCTGAAGGCCTGGCCCGCGGGCAGCGCGGACCTGGTGTTCCTTGATCCGCCGTTTGACGCGAATCTGTTCGAGGCGGCGCTGCAGGCGGCCGTGCGTGCCGCGGCGCCGGGCGGCTACGTGTACCTGGAGGCGCCCGGCACCTGGAGTGAGGAGCAACTCGCCCCACTGGGGCTCGCCCTGTACCGGCACCTCAAGGCCGGTTCCGTGCACGCGCATCTGCTGCGGCGCGGCTGATCCGCGCGGTCCGGAACCGGGGCCAATCTGCGAGGTTGGTCCAATCTGTTATCTGGCGCGTGCGTCGGCGGGTGCGCGAAAAGTGAAGACAAATCAGGTACTTGCGCCATCGGCCCCATAGCCCTGCGCCCGGGCCGGCCGATGTTATTCCGCACTCTTGCGGGGTTTCGCGGTTTGTTATGAACCCGCGCTCGCGGTATATTGGCGCGAATTCTTCAAACAAAACAAGCACTTAGCTTGCAGCAAGGGAGGCG
>JAJZUZ010000221.1 GCA_021845965.1 Pseudomonadota bacterium
GGCGGCGGAACTGACGCGGCACGGCCGGCACCAGCGTGGGGTAGTAGCTGGCGCGCTCGCGGATCTTCTCCATCGACAGCGGGTCGCGCAGGCCATGGGCGGCGAAGAACAGGGCGGCTGCATCGCCGCCAAAGCCGTTGCTGCCGGCCGAGCCGACGCGGGCCAGGTTGTAGTCGGTGGCGCTCATCCACAGGCGACAGGGAAACTCGGGCGTGCTCCAGCGCTCGCACAGCCAGTAGGCCAGTCCGATGTGGTCCGGGTGCATGTGGGTCACGATCACGCGCAGCAGCGGCAGGCCCTCGAAGTCGCCGGCAAAGAGTTCCTCCCATTGCGCCTTGGCCTCGTCGCGGCTGATGCAGCAGTCCACCACGGTCCAGCCTTCGCGACCGTCGAGCGTGTCGCGCAGCAGCCAGAGGTTGATGTGATCCAGCGCGAAGGGCAGGGCCATGCGCACCCAGCGCACGCCGGGTGCCACGTCCAGGGCGCGGCCGGGGGCGGGCAGGGTGTCGCCCAGGGGGTAGTGCAGCTCGCGTTCGAGTTCGTTCATATTCTGTGCCAGAATTGACGTTTACGTAAACGTCAATCGAGGTTGACCATTGTAGGCGCCCCGTGGACGTGACGCTGTCGCCTTTTCTACTTCCTGGGAACACCGCACGAGCGATTCATGGCAACGACCTACAGCATCAGCGACCTGGCGAAGGAGTTCGACCTCACCACGCGGGCCATGCGCTTCTATGAAGACATGGGCCTGCTGCAGCCGGGACGCACCGGGCCCGGCGGGCGCATCCGGGTCTACAGCGGGCGCGATCGCACCCGCCTCAAGCTCACGCTGCGGGCCAAGCGCCTCGGTCTGAGCCTGACCGAGGCCAAGGACATCATCGACATGTACGACAGCCCGCGCGACACCGGGCCGCAGCTGCGCAAGTTCCTGGACGTGCTGGCCGCGCATCGCGCCCAGGTCGAGGAGCAGATGGCCGACCTGCAGGCCAATCTCGACGAAATCAAGGCGCACCAGCGCGAGGCCCGCGCCCTGCTCGCCAGGCTGGACAAGAAGGGCGGCAAGTAAGCCATGGCGGCGACCGGCATGCCCGTGCCCCAGACCTATTGAAGAACACCTAACGGAGAGACAGACATGAACCTGCCCGGACTCAATTTCCAGCTTGGTGAAGACATCGACGCCCTGCGCGATGCCGTGCACGCCTTTGCCCAGGAGCAGATCGCCCCGCGCGCCGCCGAGATCGACCGCAGCGACCAGTTCCCCATGGACCTGTGGCGCAAGATGGGCGAGCTTGGCGTGCTGGGCATCACCGTGGGCGAGGAATACGGCGGCGCCAACATGGGCTACCTGGCCCACATGATCGCCATGGAGGAGATCAGCCGCGCCAGCGCCTCGGTCGGCCTGTCCTACGGCGCGCACAGCAACCTCTGCGTGAACCAGATCAAGCGCAATGGAAACGCGGCGCAGAAGCAGAAATACCTGCCCAGGCTGATCAGCGGCGAGCACGTGGGCGCGCTGGCCATGAGCGAGCCCAACGCGGGCTCCGATGTCATCAGCATGAAGCTCAAGGCCGAGGACAAGGGCGGCTACTACCTGCTCAACGGCAGCAAGTTCTGGATCACCAACGGCCCCGATGCCGACACCCTGGTGGTCTACGCCAAGACCGAGCCCGAACTGGGCGCGCGCGGCGTCACGGCCTTCCTGATCGAGAAGGGCATGAAGGGTTTCTCCATCGCCCAGAAGCTCGACAAGCTGGGCATGCGCGGCAGCCACACGGGCGAGCTGGTGTTCCATAACGTCGAAGTGCCGGCCGAGAACGTGCTGGGCAGCGTGAACGGCGGCGCCAAGGTGCTGATGAGCGGGCTGGACTACGAACGCGCCGTGCTGGCCGCGGGTCCGGTGGGCATCATGCAGGCCGTGATGGACAACGTGGTGCCCTACATCCACGACCGCAAGCAGTTCGGCCAGAGCATCGGCGAGTTCCAGCTCATCCAGGGCAAGGTGGCCGACATGTACACCGTGCTGCAGGCCGGTCGGGCCTTCCTCTACACCATCGGCAAGAATCTGGACATGCTGGGCACGGACCATGTGCGCCAGGTGCGCAAGGACTGCGCTTCCGTCATCCTCTGGTGCGCCGAGAAGGCGACCTGGATGGCCGGCGAGGGCGTGCAGATCTTCGGCGGCAACGGCTACATCAACGACTACCCGCTGGGGCGCCTGTGGCGCGACGCGAAACTGTACGAGATCGGCGCGGGCACGAGCGAGATCCGGCGCATGCTGATCGGACGGGAGCTGTTCGCGGAGACCATGTGAGCCGGTCTCCTGTAACGCCGGTGGAACTTTCCGGCGGCACAATGCTTCCCAAACCGTTTAAGGGAAGTCTTGCATGAAGTTTTCGCTGCGCACCTTCGGCCGCCACTTGCTGGGGGCCATGGCCTCGGCCACGCTGCAGGCCTGGATCATGGTGCTGTGCGTGGCGTTCACGCTGACGCTGCTGCGTGTCGGGCAGATCGCCTGGCACTGGCCGCAGGGCTTTCACGCTTCCTATGGCGATCTGTGGTCCGTGGTCTACCAGGGCGCGCGCTTTGATCTCAAGGTCTGCGCGGCGGCGGCCATCCTGGTCTGGCCGCTGCTGATCGTGCTGCCGGCGCGCTGGCATGGCTGGCCGGCCGGCATCGTGGCGACGCTGTTTGTGACGGCCAGCCTGATCAACCTGCACTATTTCGGCTTCTACAAGACGCCCATCGACCCGGTCGTGTTCGGCTTCTTCGAGGACGACACCAAGGCCATCATCGAGACGATCTGGGCCGATTTCCCGGTCTTCCTGACGCTGGCGGTGCTGGTGGGCGCCAGCTGGGGTGCGATCGCCGCGCGCAAGGCCGCCTATGGCCGCGCCAGTCGCGGGCTCAACCGGCGCATCGCGGAGCGCCGCCTGCCGGTGTGGGGCACGCTGGTGCTGGTGCTGCTGGCCTTCCTGCTGCTGATCATGACCACCAAGGGCACGCTGCGCGCCATGGCGCTGGGGCGGCAGAACGTCTCGGTCACCACCTCGCAGTTCCTCAACGACATGGTGCCCAATGGCGTCATCGCCTTCAAGTTCGCCTGGGACGCGCGGCGCGAGTCGCAGAACCTGAGCGATCCGCTGTTGGGCCTCAGGCGCCTGGGTTATGGCTCGCCCTTCGAGGCGGCCAAGGTGCTGGGCATCGAGGCGAAGGACGACACTGCGCTGCGCGCAGCGCTGATCGCGCACGGCGCGCCCGCACCCGCCGCCCAGCCGCGCAAGAACCTGCTGTTCTTCCTGATGGAGTCCTGGAGTGCCGAGCCCTTCCTGTACCACGATGCGAAGGAGTTCGACGTGCTGGGCCGGCTGGCGCCGACCCTGGGCCAGGCCTGTCACT
>JAJZUZ010000222.1 GCA_021845965.1 Pseudomonadota bacterium
CTGGGCGGCATGTTTGCCGCGGAGTACGCGGTGCGGCGCTGGCGCCTGCGCGGCATCAGGCACCTGGGCTTCGTGCAGAGCGTGAAGCTCTACTGGGAAAAGCCCGGCCCGGCTGACGAACCGTCCACCCGCGCGGCCGAGCCCTGAGACGTACACCATGACCGCCCTGATCTCGCATCGTTCGCCGCAGGCCGTTGTGGCCTGGGCCCGCGGCCGCGCCATCACCGCGCGCGACTACGTCGCCGCCGTGCGCCACATGGCCACCCTGCTGCCGGCGAACACCCCAATACTCAACCTGTGCTGGCGGCGCCACCACTTCGCCGTGGTCCTGGGCGCCGCCCTGCTGCGCGGCCAGCCCCTGCTGCTGCCCTCGACGCGCACGCCCGAAATGCTGCAGCAGCTGTGCCGCCAGTACCCGGGCCTGCTGGCCGTGGTGGACGAGGCCATCGACAGCGCCGGACTGCCGCAGCTGCGCTACGAGCGCGGCCCGATCCCCGCGGCCGATGCCCCCTACGAGGTACCCGACATCGACGACAACCAGATCGCCGCCCATGTCTTCACCTCCGGCTCGACGGGCCAGCCCGTGCCGCACGCCAAGCACTGGGGCCTGCTGGTCCGCAACGCGCAAGGCGCCGGCCGCCGCGTGCGCGACTGGCTGGGCACGGACCAGCCCTTCCACGTGACCGGCACCGTGCCGGCGCAGCACATGTACGGCTTCGAGTCCACCGTGCTGCTGCCCCTGCTCAACGAGGGCGTGATCGACGCCAGCCATCCCTTCTACCCGGCCGACATCGCTGCCGCGCTGCACGACACGCCCGCCCCCCGCCTGCTGGTCACCACGCCCTTTCACCTGCGCACGCTGCTGGAGGCGCAGGTGGCCGTGCCTGCGGTATCGCTGCTGCTCAGTGCCACCGCCCCGCTGACACCGCAGCTGGCGCGCCAGGCCGAGGAGACGCTGGGCGCGCCGCTGCTGGAGATCTATGGCAGCACGGAAACCGGGCAGATCGCCACGCGGCACACGTCGGCGGGCGAACTCTGGTTGACCTTCGACGGCGTCGAGATCCACGCCTGCACGGGCAGCGCGGAAGAACCCCGCTTTGCCGCCCGTGGCGGGCATGTCGAAGGCGTGGTCCCGCTCGGCGATGTGCTGGAATTGCACAGCCCCACCCGCTTCGCGCTGCTGGGCCGCCACGCCGACATGGTCAACATCGCCGGCAAGCGGACCTCGCTGGCCTACCTGAACCACCAGCTCAACAGCATCCCGGGCGTGGTCGACGGCGCGCTCTACTGGCCCCAGGACGAGCAGATGGACGCCCAGGCCCGCATCCAGCGCCCCATCGCCTTCGTCGTCGCCCCCACGCTGGGCGAAGCCGAGCTGCTGCACGCCCTGCGCGAGAGGATCGACCCGGCCTTCATGCCCCGCCCCATCCACTTCGTGCCCCGCCTGCCGCGCAACGCCACCGGCAAACTACCCCAGCAGGCGCTGGCCGAGCTGGCCCGGCAGCAGCACACCGCCACCCCGGTGCACCCGACATGATCGACACCCGCGCCCGCCGCTGGAAGCCGGCCCCGCTGGTGCAGGGCTCGCTGGGCTTGCACGCGCTGGCGGCCGCCGGCCTCTTCACGCCGGCCTGGCCCTGGAGTGTGGGCGCCCTTGTCGCCGACCACGCGCTGATCACCTTCGCCGGCCTGTGGCCGCGCAGCCCCTGGCTGGGTCCCAATCTCACCCACTTGCCGCGCCACCTGCCGCAGGTGGCGATCACCATCGACGACGGCCCGGACCCGGATGTGACGCCGGCCGTGCTGGATGTATTGGATGCCCACCACGCGGTGGCCACCTTCTTCTGCATCGGCGCTCAGGTGCAACGCCACCCGGCCCTGGCACGCGAGATCGTGCGCCGCGGTCACGCCATCGGCAACCACAGCCAGCATCACCGCCACCATTTCTCGCTCATGGCCCCCGCCCAGATCCGGCGCGAGATCGGCGCGGCGCAAGACAGCATCGCCCAGGCGACCGGTGTGGCACCGGCCTGGTTCCGCGCACCCGCCGGCCTGCGCAATGTGTTCCTGGATCCCGTGCTGCACGAACTCGGCCTGCGGCTGGCCAGCTGGACGCGACGCGGCTTCGATACCCGCACCGGCGACGCCGCCCTGGTACTGCGCCGGCTGACCCGCCAGCTGGCTGCGGGCGACATCCTGCTCCTGCACGACCACCACGCCGCCCTCACCCCCGCAGGACGTCCGGTGCTGCTGGATGTGTTGCCGGGACTGCTGCAGGCCGTGCAAGACCAGGGGCTGCAGACGGTGCGCCTGGATCCGCCGGCGTCCTGAACCGCCATACCCGCCGCCTACAATGGTGCGCCTTTTTGGTGCCTCCCTCCGTATGCCCCGCCCCCGACTGCCCGCCCTCCTGCTGGAACAGGCCACCACGCCCTACCGCATCAGCGGCAGATTTGCCTGGCATTTCGCCCGCGGCAAGCTCGGCGGCGATCCGGCTTTCGCGGGCTTGCTGCAGCGGGGCCTGATCCCTGCCGGCGCGCGGGTCCTCGACATCGGCTGCGGCCAGGGCCTGATCGCCGCGCTGCTGGGCAGCCTCACCGGACAATCTCCCGCCGAGCGCGCCTGGCCGGCCGACTGGGCGGCCGCGCCGTCAGGAGCTTCCGTCTGCGGCATCGAGCTCATGCCGCGCGACGTGGCGCGTGCCCGCCGGGCGCTGGCTCACCTGGGCGGGCGGGCCCGCTTCGTGGAGGGCGATATGTGCCGGACCGATTTCGGACCGGCCGATGTGGTGGTGATCCTCGACGTACTGCACTACGTGAGCCCCGCAGCCCAGGACGACGTGCTGCGTCGCGTCCGGAATGCGCTCACACCGGGCGGCACACTGCTGCTGCGCATCGGCGATGCCGCGGCCGGCCTGCGCTTCCGGATCAGCAACTGGGTCGACATGGCGGTGACCTTCGTGCGTGGCCACCGGCTGGCCCGCCTGCATTGCCGGCCGCTCGCCGAATGGCGGCGGCGGCTGCAGGAACTGGGGTTTGCCGTCGAGGTCATCCCCATGCACGAGGGGACACCGTTTGCCAACATGCTGCTGGTGGCCAGGCTGCCCGCCCCACCGGGAACGGCCGGATGATGCGCACCCTCCCCCTGCCCATCGCAGCGGACCACCCGGCCTACGCCGGACATTTCCCGGGCCATCCCATCCTGCCCGGCGTGGTCCTGCTCGACCAGGCACAACGCGTTCTCGAACACGCCTGCCACACCACCCTCACGGGCCTGGCGCAGGCCAAGTTTCTCAGCCCCTGCGCGCCAGGCGATGCGCTGCAGCTCGACTACGAGCACAGCGGCACCGCCCTGCGCTTCGAGATCCGCTGCGGCGAGCGGCGCGTGGCCAG
>JAJZUZ010000223.1 GCA_021845965.1 Pseudomonadota bacterium
ATGAAGATGACGCGCGTGACGGCGAACACGAGCACTGTGGCCAGACCCAGCAGCGCGTAGATGGCACCGTTGGTCACGCCATCGAGCAGGAGGATGCTCGCGATAGTCGTATCCATGAGGAAGATCGGGGCAGTAGGGGGAAGAGGGGCCGGGTGGCAGTGTCAGCGCCTGCCAGCCCGGCCAGGGCGCACCGTCGGCGCGCCCGCGGAAGGTGAGAGATTAATGAACGACCACGAACTTGCCGTCCTTGACCTGCAGCAGCACACCGGTCTCGTTGGTGTAGCCCCAGTGGTCCTTGGCGGTCCAGTTCATCACACCGTGCGAGAAGACGGTGCGACCCATAGTCTCCATGGCGTCGCGCAGCGCAGCGCGGAACTCGGGCGTGCCCGGCTTGGCCTTCTTCTTGGCCATGGGGATGATCTTCTCCAGCACGATGGCGGCGTCATAGGAGTGGGCGGCAAACTGGTTGCGGCTGCCGGGGCCCATGAGCTTTTCGTAGTGGGTCACGAAGTCCACGGCGAGCTTCTTCGACGGGTGGCTGTCGGGCAGCTGCTCGGCGATCACGGCCGGGCCGGAGACCACATAGCCGCCTTCGACGTCCTTGCCGCCGATGCGCACCAGGTCCGGCGTGGCTGCGGCGTGGGTCTGGTAGATCTTGCCCTTGTAGCCGCGCTCGACCAGGCCTTTTTGCGGCATGGCAGCGCCCGAGCCCGAGGCCACCACCAGGATGGCATCCGGGTTGGCCGAGGTCAGCTTGAGTGCTTGCGGCGTGACGCTGGTATCGGTGCGGGCGAAGCGCTCGGTGGCCACCAGCTTGATGCCGGCCTGCTCCAGCGCCGGCGTCATCGCCTTGAGCCAGATCTCGCCATAGGCATCGGCGTAGCCGAGGAAGCCCACGGTCTTGACGCCGGTCTTCTTCATGTGCTCGACGATGGGGTAGGCCATCACGTTGGCGCCCTGCGGCAGGCGGAACAGCCAGTGCTCCTGGTCCGGCGGCACGCCCACCGGCGCGGCGGAGATCTGCAGGGTCTTGGCCTCAGCCGCCAGCGGCGCCACCGCGGCGGACACCGGGGTGATGCACGAACCGATGATCAGGTCCACCTTGTCTTCGGTGATGAAACGGCGCGCGTTGCTCACGCCCTTGCCCGGATCGGAGGCGTCATCGAGGATGATCAGGTTGACCTTCTCGCCGGCGATGGTCTTGGGGAACAGCTTGAGCTGGTTCTGCATCGGGATGCCCAGGCCCGAGCCCGGGCCGGTCAGCGACAGCGTGACGCCGACGTTGACGTCGGCCAGCGCGGCGCTGCTGGCCAGTGTGACCATGGCGGCCAGCAGGGTGAAGCGAAGTTTCATGGTGGTCTCCTCGTTGGGGTGAAAAACAGGGTGGCTGCAGTATCGGCGGGGCGTGCGTGTCGTCTGCTTGGGGTTTACGCGAAGGGTCTCAGCGCGGTGCCATGCGCAGCGCGCCGTCCAGGCGGATCACCTCGCCGTTGAGGTGGCCGTTGGTCACGATGTGGCAGGCGAGTTGCGCAAATTCCTCGGGCTTGCCCAGACGCTTGGGGAAAGGGATGGACGCGGCCAGCGAGGCCTGGACTTCTTGCGGCAGCTCCTTCATGAGCGGCGTGGCGAACAGGCCCGGCGCGACCGTGCAGACGCGGATGCCATGCTGCGCCAGGTCGCGCGCCATCGGCAGCGTCATGCCGACCAGCCCCCCCTTGGAGGCACTGTAGGCCTGCTGGCCGACCTGGCCGTCGAAAGCGGCGACCGAAGCGGTGAACATCATCACGCCGCGTTCGCCGTCGTCCTGCGGCGCGAGCTTGACGCATTCGGCCGCGAACAGGCGGCTGATGTTGTAGCTGCCGATCAGATTCACGTTGACCACGCGCGCGAAGTCTTCCAGCGGGGCGGGCGAGCCGTCCTTGCCGACGATGCGCCTGGCGCTGCCGATGCCGGCGATGTTCATGAGGATGCGGGCCGGGCCATGGGCAGCGGCGGCCTTGGCCAGCGCGGCCTGCACACTGTCGGTGCTGGTGATGTCGCACTGACAGGCCACACCGCCGATTTCGGCCGCGACCTTCTCGGCCTGCGCGGCGTTCACGTCGAGTACGGCGACCTTGGCGCCCAGGCGTGCCAGTTCACGCGCGGTGGCCTCGCCCAGTCCGGAGGCACCGCCGGTGACGAGGGCCGCTTGTCCTTTGATGTTCATGTCAGAAATCCTCTAGGTGGTGCGTCAGTTGCAGCGCGAGAAAGCGAGGGTACAAGTCGCGGGCACCCGCGGAACCGGCTTTGCCGGGCCGCTGGGTGCGCCCCCTTGAGGGGGAGGCGCCGCAGGCGCTTCGGGGGTGTTTCATGATCCCGGTTTGATGATGCCGGCGGCGCTGTCGTCGTGCAGCGCCTGCACCAGTGCGTCACGGTGTTTCAGCACAGCACGCTGGTTGATCGAGCCCTTGTCGGTGACCTCGCCCTTGTCGATCGACGGCGGCTCGGCCAGCAGCAGGGCGCGTGCGATGCGGTTGGCACTGCCGGTGGACTGGCGGGCCAGTTCGTCGATCAGCGCCTGCATGCGCAGACGCACGGGTTCGCTCGCCAGCACGGCTTCCCAGGGGGCATCAGCCGGCAGGCCGCTGACGGCGCGGCAGGCAGGCGAGGGGAAGATCAGCGCACCGACTTCCTTCATGTTCAGGCCGGTCAGCACCACATCCTGCACGTAGGGCGCGCCGGTGACGATGACCCTGGCGCGCATGGGCCCGACGCTGACGAAGGTGCCGGTGGAGAGCTTGAAGTCCTCCGCGATGCGGCCGTCGAAGCGCAGGCCGCGGTGCACGTTGGCCGGGTCGATCCACTGCACGGCGTCGCCCGTGCACAGATAGCCTTCCTCGTCGAACACGTCGCGCGTCGCCTGTTCCGAGCGCCAGTAGCCCGGCGTGACGTTGGGGCCCTTGTAGCGCACCTCGGTCTTGCCGTCGATGTCCACCAGCTTGAGCGTCATGCCGGGCACGGGCACGCCGATGTCGCCGGCCTTCACGTCCGGGCTGTTGACGAACATGGCCGAGGGGGCGGATTCGGTCATGCCCAGGCCGGTGGCCATGACGATGCGCTCGCCCACCTCGGCCTCGGCCGTCTGGTGCAGGCTGTCCCAGACTGGCTGCGCCAGGCCAGCGCCGGAGTAGAAGAACATGCGCACGCGCGAGAGCAGGTTCTTGCGCAGCTGAGGGTCGGTTTTCATCGCTTGCGCGATCATCTCGAAGCCAGTCGGAACGTTGAAGTACAGCGTCGGCGCAATCTCGCGCAGGTTGCGCAGCGTCTCCCCGATCAGCGCGGCCGTGGGCTTGCCATCGTCGATGTACAGCGTGCCGCCGTGCTGCAGCGTCAGGCCCACGTTGT
>JAJZUZ010000224.1 GCA_021845965.1 Pseudomonadota bacterium
GCTGCAGCTCAGTCGTCTGGCGCGCCAGCGCCTGGTAGGGCCGGCGCACGGTGACGACGAACATGGCGCGGTAGATCAGCACGTAGCAGACGAACTTGTACAGGTGGCCCAGCAGGTTGGTCACGTCATTGATTGCCGCGTACTGGGTAAAGAACAGCTCGCTGAGTGCCGCCATCGCCGCGGCGCCGAAGATCAGTGGCAGGTGTTCCCGCCGTGAGCGGCGCGCCAGCCGGTAGTAGCGCCAGGCGGCCAGCGCCAGCAGGCCGGTGATCAGCCACTCGATCCAGCGCTTGAGCGGCGTCAGGCCTGCACCTTCGATGTAGGTCCGCGGCAGCGCAGCCTGCTGGAAGAGAACCGCCCAGATGATGAGCAGGTTGAGCGCGGTGTAGGCCGCCAGCACGCCCCAGCGCAGCCGGGGCGAAGGCCGAGGCAGGCGCGGCAGCAGGGCCACGGCGAGCAATGTGCACGCCACGATCACGCGCGCGGCCAGCCAGAAGGCGATGCCCTTTTCCACCGAGGCGGGCGTGATGAGGTCCGGCATGCCCTCGTAGGACAGGGCGTGGAAGAAGTCGAGCCAGCCGGCGGCGAACAGGGCGGTGGCGATCAGCAGGAAGGAGGTGGACTCTTCCCGCGTGGGGGTGTGCCAGACCGTGGCAAAGACCAGGAAGGACGCCGCGACGGACACGAACTCCAGCGTGGTGTGCAGCGGCAGGTAGTGCCGGTGCGGCAGGTGCACGCCTTCCAGCGGCAGCAGCATGGCCACCGCGGCCACGATGGCGCTGATGGCCACCAGCCAGATCTGCCGGCGCAGCAGGGGCGAGGTGAGAGGCGTTGCGGTGGGCGGGGCGTGGTGCATGGCGTGCCCCGGAGCTTACCCGGTCAGCGCCCGTTCACCCCCGGAAAATCGAGCGTGAAAACACCCTAGTCTTCCAGCCCCAGCAGGCGCAGCAGGCGCGCGGTGTCGATGGGCTTGGCCAGGGCCACTTCGGCGCCGGCGGCCAGCAGCTCGGCCTCGTTCTCCGGTGTCAGGTAACCGCTCATGGCGATGATGCGCACGTCGCCGTGGCCCGGCAGCTGCTTGATCTGGCGGCAGACGTCGGTGCCCTTGATGCCGGGCATCATCAGGTCCAGCAGCACCACCTCGGGCAGGAAGGTGTGGACCTTGCGGCCGGCGTCGAAGCCGTTGTCGGCGATCTCCACCTGCACGGGGTAGCCGCCGCCTTCGAGCAGCTCCTTAAGGAAACCGATCACGGCGCGGTCGTCATCGACGATCAGCACGCGCAGCGGCCCCTTGTTGCCGGCCGGGTTCCACTGGCGGGCAAAGCGCTCCACTTCCTCGCGGCGAAAGCGCCGGTGGCCACCGGGTGTCACCTCGGCCTGCAGCAGGCCCTTCTGCGCCCAGCCGCGCACGGTGACGGGTGACACCATCATCCATTGCGCCACTTCCTGGGGCGTGAGATAGGGCTTGTTCTTGAGTTCTTCGTTCATGCGCCTGCGTCTCCCGGTCGCGCTCGCGTTTCAAGCGATTATCTTGGATTGATCGGTGTTCTCTGGTTCAATGCAGCGCCTTTTGGCGGTCGGCCTGCTGGGCGGGCAGCGCACGGTTTTCCCGCCGCAGCGCCACCGCGTCCAGCTGCGCGAGCGAGTGCTCGCCGCGCCGCAGGCGGAACAGGCGCATGGAGTCGCTCACGCCCTGGGCCTGCCGCTGCAGGGAGTGGGCCGCCACCGCGAGCTGTTCCACCAGGGCGGCGTTCTGCTGTGTGATGGAGTCCATGTGGGCCATGGCCGTGCTGACCTGGCTGATGCCGGATTTCTGTTCCTGCGAGGCGCGGCTGATCTGGTCCAGCGCGGTGCTGACCTTGGTCACCGAGTCGATGGCGTCCTGCATGCGGGCCATGGCGTCGCGGGTGCGCGCGCTGCCGCGGGTGACGGTCTCGCCCGATTCCGCGATGAGCTGGCGGATCTGTCGTGCCGATTCGGTGGTGCGCTGCGCCAGGCTGCGCACCTCGCCGGCCACCACGGCAAAGCCGCGGCCGGCTTCACCGGCGCGCGCCGCTTCCACCGCGGCGTTGAGCGCGAGCAGATTGGTCTGGAAGGCGACGCCCTCGACCAGCTCGATGATGGCGCCGATGCGCTGCGAGGAGCTGGTGATCTCGTTCATGGTCTGCGCCACGGCCTGTACCGCCTCGTTGCTGCGCGCCGCGATGGCCGAGGTCTCGTGCGCCATCTGCGCGCCGTGCGCGGCGGCGTCGGCGCTTTGCTGCACGGTGCCGGTGATCTCTTCCATCGAGGCGGCGGTCTGCTCCAGGCTGCTGGCCTGCGATTCGGTGCGCTCGGCCAGGTTCTGGTTGCCGGCGGCGATCTCCAGCGCCTCGTGGTTGAGGCGGTCGATCTCGCTGCGCACGTCCTGCACCACGGTGCGCAGGTTGACCGACATCTGGCGCAGGGCCTGCTGCAGCTGGCCGATCACGTCGGTGCGGTCCAGCGCGACCTCATGCGAGAGATCGCCCGAGGCCAGGATGTTCGCCTCCTGCACCAGGGACTTCAGCGGGCGCAGGGCCAGGGTGCGCGTGAGTGCGATGCTGCCGGCCGTCAGCAGGGCGCCCGCGCCCCACAGCAGCGGCGTCGGCAGGCCGGCCGCGGCCAGGCCCAGCACCGCCGCCATGGCGCCGAGCTGGGCCAGCAGCAGCTTGCCGCCCAGGCCGGGGCGCAGCAGGCGCTGCAGCCGGCCCAGCGCGGTCTGGCGCAGCAGCTGGCCGTGGCGCAGCACGTGCACCAGCTTGCCCGCCTCGGCCTCGGCGCGCATCT
Organism: Pseudomonadota bacterium; assembly: GCA_021845965.1. GTDB lineage: Bacteria > Pseudomonadota > Gammaproteobacteria > Burkholderiales > Burkholderiaceae_C > Hylemonella. The sequence goes on from JAJZUZ010000224.1 coordinate 2,809, forward strand.
GCGCATACAGGCCCTCGGCCGCTTCGACGGCTGTGCGGGCCGGCCTGGAACGCACCGACAGGTAGCCGGTGATGCGTTCGCCGTCGCGCATGGGCGTGGCGTTGGCCAGCACCCAGTAGTGGTCGCCGTTCTTGCGGCGGTTCTTCACGAGGCCCGACCAGGGGCGGCCCGCCTGGATGGTCTCCCACAGGTCGCGGAAGGCCTCCGCCGGCACATCGGGGTGGCGGATCAGGTTGTGCGGCTGGCCCAGCAGCTCCTCGCGCGTGTAGCCGCTGACGTCGATGAAGGCCTGGTTGCAATAGGTGATGCGCCCCTTGAGGTCGGTGACGGACACCAGGGTCTGGTCGGGCGGAAAGGGGTACTCGTGCTGAGTGACCGGCAGGTTGATGCGCATGGGGCGTGTCCAGTTGGGTGCATCCCTGGGGTCCGGCGGCTCGAAGTGGCCGCTTGCGGACGAAGCGGGAGATTCTAGGTGTGGTTCAGCAGCAGCGGCTCAGTACCCATGCTGGGCGCGATGCCGGCATCGGTTTGGGCGAGGCGGAACACGGCCACGGCCTGCACCAGCTCCTGGG
>JAJZUZ010000225.1 GCA_021845965.1 Pseudomonadota bacterium
GTCGTGCTTCCTGATCGACCTGCACCAGGCCATCGGCCACGGCCTCACGGTGCGTCCCATCCTGAACATGGTCAACCACGAGACCAACGAGCTGTTCTTCGACAATCTGGAAATTCCCGAGGACAGCCTGCTGGGCGAGGAGGGCAAGGGCTTCAAGACCCTGCTCGACGGCCTGAACGCCGAGCGCACGCTAATCGCGGCCGAGTGCATCGGCGACGGCTACTGGTTCATCGACCGTGCCCGCAAGTACGCCGGCGAGCGGGTGGTGTTCGGCCGTCCGATCGGCCAGAACCAGGGGGTGCAGTTCCCGATTGCCGAGGCCTACATCGAACTGGAAGCCGCCAACCTGATGCGCTGGAAGGCCTGCGAAAAGATCGACGCGCACCAGAACGCCGGTGCCGAGGCCAACATGGCCAAGTACCTCGCCGCCAAGGCCAGCTGGGAAGCGGCCAACGTCTGCCTGCAGACGCACGGCGGTTTCGGCTTCGCCTGCGAATACGACATCGAGCGCAAGTTCCGCGAGACGCGCCTGTACCAGGTGGCGCCGATCTCGACGAACATGATCTTTTCCTACGTGGCGGAGCACGTGCTCGGCCTGCCCCGGAGCTTCTGATGAAACCGCTCGAAGGCATCACCGTCGTCGCACTGGAGCATGCGATCGCCGCGCCCTTCTGTTCGCGCCAGCTGGCCGACCAGGGCGCGCGGGTCATCAAGGTGGAGCGGCCGGAGGTGGGCGACTTCGCGCGCGGCTACGACAGCCGCGTCAAGGGTCTGTCCTCGCACTTCACCTGGACGAATCGCTCCAAGGAAAGCCTCGCGCTGGACCTCAAGCACCCGAAGGCGAGCGAGATCATGGACCGGCTGCTGGCCCGGGCCGACGTGCTGGTGCAGAACCTCGCGCCCGGCGCGGCCGCGCGCATGGGCTGGTCCTTCGAGGCGCTGCACGAGCAGTACCCGCGGCTGATCGTGTGCGACATCTCGGGTTACGGCGACTCCGGCCCCTACCGCGACAAGAAGGCCTACGACCTGCTGATCCAGAGCGAGGCGGGTTTTCTTTCCGTCACCGGCACACCTGACGAACCGGCCAAGGCCGGCTGCTCCATTGCCGACATTGCCGCCGGCATGTACGCCTACACCAACATCCTCACCGCCCTGATCCAGCGCGGCAAGACGGGGCTGGGCCGGCGCATTGACATCTCCATGCTGGAGAGCATGGCCGAGTGGATGAGCTTTCCCATGTACTACGCCTACGACGGTGCCAGTCCGCCGCCGCGCGCCGGTGCCTCGCACGCCACCATCTACCCTTACGGGCCTTTTGCCGCGGGGGACGGCAAAAGCGTCATGCTGGGCCTGCAGAACGAGCGCGAGTGGGCCGTGTTCTGCGACAAGGTGCTCCAGCAGCCGGCGCTGGCCAAGGACGCGCGTTTCGACGCCAATGCCAAGCGTTCGGCGGCGCGTGCGCCGCTGCGCCAGATCATCGAGACCGAGTTTGCAAAACTGACCGCCGCGCAGGTGATCGAGCGGCTGGAAGAAGCCGGCATCGCCAACGCCCAGGTCAACACCATGGCCGATCTCTGGGCCCATCCGCAACTGCAGGCGCGCGCGCGCTGGACCGAGGTCAGTACGCCCGCTGGTCCCGTGCCCGCGCTGCTGCCGCCGGGCGCCACGGATGAGGCGCAGGTGCGCATGGACGCCATTCCCGCCGTCGGTCAGCACAGCGCCGCCATCCTGCGCGAGCTGGGCTATGGGCCGGCCGACATCGACCAACTTCAGCAAGACAAGGCCATCTGACCATGACAGTACCTTCTTCCCAGGCGCTGGCGCACTTCGCTGCCACGCTGACCTTCGACGCCATTCCCGAGCCCGTCATCCGCCGCACCGAAGACCTGCTGCTGGACTGGTTCGGCTCGGCGCTGGCCGGCAAGAACGCGCGCGCCGTCGAGATCCTCGCGACCTTTGTCGAAAGCATGGGCCCCACCGAAGGGCCAAGCGAAATCCTCATCCATCGCCGCACCAGCAGTCCGCTGCTGGCGGCTATGGCCAACGCCGCGGCCTCGCACGTGGCCGAACAGGACGATGTGCACAACGGCTCGGTGTTCCACCCGGCCACGGTGGTGTTCCCGCCGGCGCTGGCGGTGGCGCAGGCCATTGGTGCCTCGGGCCAGGAGCTGCTGACGGCCTGCGTGGCTGGCTACGAAGTCGGCATCCGCGTGGGTGAATTTCTCGGCCGCTCGCACTACAAGGTCTTCCACACCACGGGCACGGCCGGCACCTTGGCGGCCGCCGCTGCGGTCGGACATCTGCTCAAGCTGAGTCCTGAGCAGATGCTGCACGCCTTCGGCTCGGCCGGCACGCAGTCCGCCGGCCTGTGGGAGTTCCTGCGTGATGCGGCGGACTCCAAGCAGCTGCACACCGCCCATGCCGCCGGTGCCGGACTGACCGCGGCCTATCTGGCGCAGCAGGGCTTCACCGGTGCCCGTCGCATCCTCGAAGGGCCGCAGGGGCTGGCCGCCGGCATGTCCAGCGACGCGGACCTGAGCAAGCTCACCGACGGTCTGGGCACGCGCTGGGCCACGGCCGAGACCTCGTTCAAGTTCCACGCGTCCTGCCGCCACACGCACCCGGCGGCCGATGCGCTGCAGCAGGTGCTGCAACACCACCACCTGAAGGCGGAAGACGTGAAGCGCGTCACCGCGCTGGTGCACCAGGGTGCCATCGACGTGCTGGGCCCGGTGACCGACCCGCAGACCGTGCACCAGAGCAAGTTCAGCATGGGCACGGTGCTCGGGCTGGTGGCCGTGCTGGGGCGCGCGGGCCTGAGCGAGTTCGACGCCAGCTTCCAGGCCGGCGACGTCACCACCTTCCGCGACAAGGTGCGGATGGAGCTTGACCCCGAGGTGGACTCGGCCTACCCGGCGCGCTGGATCGGCAAGGTGCGCGTGGAGACGAACGATGGCCGGGTGCTGCAGGGCCGCGTCGATGAGCCCAAGGGCGATCCGGGCAACACGCTCAGCCGCGCGGAACTGGAAGACAAGGCCCTGCGCCTGGCGCTCTACCACGGTGGCGCGAGCGCGGCCGAGATGCGTGCCGCCACGGCTCGCCTGTGGGGCATCGCGCACTGGCCCCGGGTGGGCCCGCTGCTGACATGAAACAGACGCCCTAGGGATGACCCGGCTTGTCGCCCTGCGGCGTCTGCACGACCATAGCCATCGGAGCAAAAGAATCAGACAAAAGGCAAGAGGGAGCCCCCTTACATCAAGCAATGAGGACAACAAGCATGAACCTGAACCGCAGAATCTTCACCACGGCCGCGATGGCCGCAATGCTGGCACTGGGCAGCGGCCACGCGCTGGCGCAGGCCTATCCCAC
>JAJZUZ010000226.1 GCA_021845965.1 Pseudomonadota bacterium
CCATCGTCGACGGGCTGGAGGACGTGAAGGCCCAGGACATCCAGGTGTTCAATACCGAGAAGCTCTCACCGCTGTTCGAGCGGGTGATGATCGCCTCCGGCACCTCCAACCGCCAGACCAAGGCGCTTGCCGCCAGCGTGCGCGACGCCGTACGTGACGCAGGTTTTGCCAAGCCGCGCATGGAAGGCGAGGAGGTGGGCGAGTGGATCATCGTCGACTGCGGCCAGGCCGTGGTCCACATCATGCAGCCCGCCATCCGCCAGTACTACCACCTGGAAGACCTGTGGGGCGAGACACCGGTGCGCCTGAAATTCGGCGCCGAGAAGCCGGTAGCCAAGGCGACCCGGAAGGATGCCAAGGCCGAGGAACCCAAGCCCAGCAGCCTGAAGCGCTCCAGCGCAGCCAAGAAGGGCGCCGCCCAGGCCTTCCCCTCGAAGAAGGCGCAGGAGAAGGCAACTGCCAAGTCCGCCGGCAAGGCACCGGCGAAGAAGGCTGCGGCCGGCAAGACACCCGCCAAGAAGGCCCCCGCCAAGGCCCCGCTGAAGGTGGTGAAGGTCAATGCCGCCAAACCAGCCGCCAAGTCCGCGGCGGCCAGGACGCCGGCCGCGAGCAAGCCCGCGGCCAAGAAGGCGCCGGCCAAGAAGGCCGGGACTCGCAAAGCCTGAAGAAGCGGGCAGGAGGCCCCATGAGGCTGCTGATCGTCGCGGTCGGCCAGCGCGTCCCTGACTGGGCCCAGACCGCCTGGGACGACTACGCCAAGCGTTTCCCGTCCGAATTGAGGGTGGAGCTCAAGGCCGTCAAGACCGAACCGCGCGGCTCGCGCACGGTAGAGCAGCTCATCGCGGCGGAGCGCAAGCGCATCGAAGAGGCCATCCCGAAGGGCACGCGCATCGTCGCACTGGACGAACGTGGCACCGCGCTCACCACCGTGGCCCTCGCAGCCAAGCTCAAGGACTGGCAGCTCGGCGGCAGTGACGTGGCCCTGGTGATCGGCGGCCCCGACGGCCTGGAGCCGGCCTTCCGCCAGGCCGCGCACGAACGCATCCGCCTGTCCGACCTGACGCTGCCCCATGCCATGGTGCGCGTGCTGCTGATCGAGCAGCTCTACCGCGCCTGGTCCATCAACGCCAACCACCCCTACCACCGCGAATGAAGCCGGATTTTGTCTATCTCGCGTCCCAGAGCCCGCGCCGGCGCCAGCTGCTGGAGCAGCTGGGTGTGCGGCACGAGCTGCTGCTGCCCGACCCGCACGAGGATGCCGAAGGCCTGGAAGTGGTCCTGCGCGGCGAATCGCCCACCGCCTATGTGCAGCGGGTCACCCAGCTCAAGCTCGATGCCGCGCTGGCGCGCCTCCAGCGCCGCGGGTTGCCGGTTGCACCCGTGCTGTGCTCCGACACCACCGTGGCCCTGGGCCGCACCATCTACGGCAAGCCGGCCGATGCCGCCGATGCGCGCCGCATGCTGGGCGAACTGGCGGGCCGGACCCACCGCGTGCTGACGGCGGTGGCCGTGGGCACATCGCGGCGGCGCGCGCAGGCGCTCAGCGTGTCGCAGGTGCGGTTCGCGCCGATGAGCCGGCCGCAGATTGCGGCCTATGTGGCCGGCGGCGAGCCCATGGGCAAGGCCGGCGCCTACGCGGTGCAGGGCAGGGCGGCCGCCCATATCGTGCATATCGCCGGTTCCTACTCTGGCATCATGGGCCTGCCCATGTACGAGACGGCACAATTGCTGTCGTCGTTCGGCTTCAAGATCTGACTGGCCCTCCACCATGTTCCCTATCAACAACCATGCAGCTGACGCGGCGCGACCGTCCGCGGGACGCCGCGGAACCGGCTTCGCCGGGCCGCTGGCGTCGCCCTTTGCAGGGGGCCGAGGCCCGCGGCTCCAAGCCTGCCTGCGCAGGCTTGGACAGGGCGAGGAGCCAGAGCCTCTGGCGTTGGCGCCGGGCATGGAGCGACACGCAGTGCGCGCAGCCCGGGGGTGAGTCAAGTGCCACAAGAAGACATCCTGATCAACTGGTCGCCGCAGGAGACCCGCGTCGCCATCGTCGAGAACGCAGCGGTGCAGGAACTGCACGTGGAACGCGCCGTCGAGCGCGGCCTGGTGGGCAACGTCTACCTGGGCAAGGTCTCGCGCGTGCTGCCCGGCATGCAGTCGGCCTTCATCGACATCGGGCTGGAGCGCGCCGCCTTCCTGCACGTGGCCGACGTCTGGCAGCGCCCGCTGGAAGGCGAGTCGATCAGCGCCTCGCGCGCGGCGCAGCCGCAGGTGCCCATCGAGAAGCAGGTCTTCGAAGGCCAGGCGCTGATGGTGCAGGTCATCAAGGACCCCATCGGCACCAAGGGTGCGCGCCTGTCCACCCAGATAAGCATTGCCGGCCGCTTGCTCGTGTTCCTGCCGCAGGATGACCACATCGGCGTGTCGCAGAAAATTCCCGTGGCGCAGCGCGACGAACTGCGGCAGCGCCTGCAGCAGCTGGTGGGCGACCCATCGGAAGGTGGCGGCGGCGGCTTCATCCTGCGCACCAATGGCGAGGACTCCACGGATGCGGAACTGGCCGACGACATCGCCTACCTGCGCAAGACCTGGGCGCGCATCAAGGACGCCTCGCTGCGCCTGCCACCCAAGTCCCTGCTGCACCTCGACCTGAACCTGCTGCAGCGCGTGCTGCGCGACCTGGTGAGCGAACGCACGGTGTCCATCAAGGTCGACTCGCGCGAGCAGTACGAGGCCCTGCGCGCCTTCGGCATGGAGTTCATGCCGGCCGCGGCGACCAAGCTGCAGCACTACAAGGGCGAACGTCCCATCTTCGATCTCTTCGGCATCGACGAGGAAATCGCCAAGGCCCTGGGCCGGCGCGTGGACCTGAAGTCCGGCGGCTACCTGATCGTGGACCAGACCGAGGCGCTGACCACCATCGACGTCAACACCGGCGGCTTCGTCGGCGCACGCAATTTCGACGACACGATCTTCAAGACCAACCTGGAAGCGGCCGGCGCCATCGCCCGCCAGCTGCGCCTGCGCAATCTCGGTGGCATCGTCATCGCCGACTTCATCGACATGACGCGCGAGGACCACCGCGACGCCGTGCTGGCCGAATTCCGCAAGCAGCTGGCGCGTGACCGTGTCAAGACCATGGTGGGCGGCTTCTCGCAGCTGGGCCTGCTGGAGATGACGCGCAAGCGCACGCGCGAGTCGCTGGCCCACATGCTGTGCGAACCCTGTCCCAGCTGCCAGGGCAAGGGCATCGTCAAGACCGCGCGCAGCGTGGCCTACGACATCCTGCGCGAGATCCTGCGGGAGGCGCGCCAGTTCAACCCGCGCGAATTCCGCGTGGTGGCCGCGCCGCAGGTCATCGAACTGCTG
>JAJZUZ010000227.1 GCA_021845965.1 Pseudomonadota bacterium
CTGCAGAAGTGGCTGGTGGAAAGCCTCATTCCGGACAATATCGCGCGCCAGGTGCTGGGCTACCTGACCCAGTTCGCCGGCCGCGCCGGCCGCCTCGGCTGGGCCGGCCTCACGGTGCTGTTCTTCACGGCGTTGAGCCTGGTGTTCACCATCGACCGCACCCTCAACGCCATCTGGCGCGTGCGCCGGCCGCGCCCGCTGGGGCAGCGCATCCTGGTGTACTGGGCGGCCATCACGCTCGGGCCGCTGCTGCTGGCGGTGAGCCTGACCATCACCTCCTACATCGTCACCGCCTCGCGCGGTGTGGTGGGCGGCGTGCCCGACGGCGTGCGCCTGCTGCTGGATGCGCTGGAGTTCCTGCTCATTGCGGCCGGCATGGCGGCCACCTACCACTATGTGCCCAATACGAAGGTGAAGTGGAGCCATGCCTGGATCGGCGCCCTGTTTGCCGCCACCGGCATCGAAGTGGCCAAGAAGCTGCTCACCGTCTACCTGAAGATGGTGCCCACCTATTCCGCCGTCTACGGCGCCTTTGCCACCTTCCCCATCCTGCTGATCTGGATCTACCTGGCCTGGGTGATCTCGCTGCTGGGTGCCGTGATCGCCGCCTACCTGCCCAGCCTGCTGGCCGGCGTGTCGCGGCGGGCCCTGGTACCGGGCTGGCGCTTCAGGCTCGGCATCGAGGTGCTGCAGCAGCTCGAACAGGCGCGCCACGAGCCGGGACACGGCCTGACGCTGATGCAGCTGGCCGAGCGCCTGCGCGTCGACCCGCTGCAGCTGGAGCCGCTGGCCGAGGTCCTGGAGCAGATGGACTGGGTGGGCCGGCTCGGCGACCAGGGCGCCAGCGAGCTGCCACGGCTGGTGCTGCTGGCCGACCCGGATCTCACGCCCCTGGCGCCATTGCTGCAGGCGCTGCTGCTGGCGCGCGAGCCGGCGACCGAGGCCTTCTGGCACAACGGCCAGCTCACGGCCCTGAGCCTGCGCGACGTGCTGTCGAAGCGGCCGTGATCAGAACGGAATGCGGCCAGTCCAGATGTCCTTGTACATCACCCAGTCGCCCATGAAGCTGTAGAGCGGGCGCTTGAAACTGGCCGGCTTGTTCTTCTCGAAGCCGAAGTGCCCGAGCCAGGCGAAGCCATAGCCGCACAGCAGGCCGTAGAGCAGGTACTGCGGCCTGCCCGTCGCGACGAGCATGGCCAGGCAGACCAGGGCCAGCGTGCTGCCCAGGAAGTGCAGGCGGCGGCAGGTGCGGTTGCTGTGCTCGCCCAGGTAGAAGGGGTAGAAGTCGGCGAAGCGGCTGAAGCTGCGCGGGTCGACGGCGGTCGGGCTGCTCATGGCGTGTCTCCTGTCTGTCTTGTGGCCGGAACCGGCACAGTGTAGGCGCGCCGGAGCGGCCGGCGCAAGTCCGTGTCATCGGCGCCTGGCACGCGCCCGGTATAGTGCGCAGCAGCAGAACCCTGGAGAACCGCTGCACCATGTTCCTCGGTCACTTCGCCCTCGGCTTTGCCGCCAAGACGGCGGCGCCCCGCGTCTCCCTCGGTACGCTGTTTCTGGGCGCCCAGCTGATCGACCTGCTGTGGCCCACCTTTCTGCTGCTGGGCTGGGAGCGCGTGCGCATCGAGCCCGGCGCCACGGCGGTCACGCCACTGGTGTTCGAGCATTACCCTTACACCCACAGCCTGCTGGCCGTGCTGCTCTGGGCCGTGCTGCTGGGCGTTTTGCATTGGGCCTGGCGGCGCGACCGGCGTGCCGCGACGGTGCTGGGGTTGCTGGTGCTCAGCCACTGGCTGCTGGACGCGGTGGTGCACCGGCCCGACCTGCCGCTGCTGCCCTGGGGCGAAACCATGGCCGGCTTGCGTGTATGGTTCTCGCGCCCCCTGACGCTGGCGCTGGAGGTGCCGCTGTTCGCGCTTGGCGTCTGGCTCTATGTGCGTGCAACGCGGGCACGGGATGCCACCGGGCGCTGGGCCCTGCTAACCCTGGTGCTGTTCCTGGCCGTCGTCTATGCGGGCAATCTGTGGGGCGAGCCGCCTCCCAGCGTGCAGGCCATCGCCTGGCTGGGCCAGCTGCAGTGGCTGCTGGTGGCGTGGGGCTGGTGGGTAGACCGGCACCGGCGCGTGGTGGTGGCCGACTGAGGGTTGGTCTTGTTGTGCCGGCCGCGGGCAAGCTGTTAACCTTGCCGCGGGCTGGCGGCCCGCCACCCACCGACACACAACACGGGAACGAGGAGACGGCATGGATCTGAGTCAGGCGCTGCAGGGGCGGAGTTCGCGCCCGGTATCCATCCTGCTTGCGCTCGTGTCGGTGCTGCTGGTGACGCTGCTGTACTACCGCCAGAACCCCTTTCTGGAAGGCTTCGAGGCGCGCACCTACGACCTGCGCTTCAAGAGCCTGCGCGGCGCCATCCCGCCCCAGCCGGACATTGCCATCATCGCCATCGATGACAAGAGCATCGCCGAACTGGGTCGCTTTCCCTGGAGCCGCCAGCTCTACGTGCGCCTGCTTGACCGCCTGGAGGCCGCCAAGCCCAAGGCCGTGCTGTTCGACGTCTTCTTTCCCGAGCCCGAGAGCCCGGCCGTCGACCAGGCCCTGGCCGAGGCGATACGCCGCGCCGGCAATGTGGTGCTGGCCACGACCTTCGAGTTCGATCGCCAGTTCAACGTCACGGGCAGTACGGGCAGCCTGCCCCTGCTGGAGCAGGCGGCCGCGGGCGTGGCCCACATCAACCTGATTCCGGAGGACGACGGCGTCAACCGGCGCAACCTGCTGCAGATCAGCCAGGACGGCAAGGCCGTGCCCTCGCTGGGTCTGATGGCCGCCATGCTGACACTGGGCGAGACGCAGTTCAGCACCGGTTCCTTCCAGGTGCAGCTGGGCGAGCGCAGCATTCCGGTGGGGCGCGACGGCGCCCTGTGGATCAACTACACGGGGGGCGCCGGCAGCTATCCGCGCTACTCGTTTGCCGATGTGCTGGCCGGCCGGGTCGACCCCGCCCGGCTGCGCGGCAAGACCGTGTTCCTCGGCGCCACGGCGCTGGGCATCTACGACATGCGCGTCACGCCCTTCCATGCCAATGTGCCGGGGGTGGAAGTGCACGCCATGGTGGCCGACGACATCCTGAGCCAGCGCTACATCCGCCGCACCGGCCTGCAGGCGCTGTTCGACCTGGCCATGATCGTGCTGCTGGGCGCATTCAGCTTCTGGCTGACGGCGCGCCTGCGCCTGCAGACAGCGATCGGCGCCGTGTTGCTGCTGGCCGCGGCCTATGTGGCCCTGAGCTACTGGCTGTTCCTGCAGGGCCAGTGGGTCAGCATGGTCTATCCGCCATTGGTGGCCCTGGTGGCGCTGCTGGTGGGGGGC
>JAJZUZ010000228.1 GCA_021845965.1 Pseudomonadota bacterium
CTCTGTTTAAATTGATAAATATGAGTAAAATGCGATCATTGAAAACCAATGAGCAACGCAAGACCTACCGTATCAATGCAAGCCGACCACGCTGTCGATTGTGAGGCCGGCAAGGACGTCCAGGAGCCAGCAGGCATGTACCAGACCAGCACGATGCCGTCAGGTGCCCCGTCCGACCCTGTGGCCAGTTACGGCACTCTGGCGTTTGCCGATTCGAGTGCCGCCCTGGCGCAGCTGGGCCGTTACACGGCGGACCTGAAGCGACTGGTGCGCGAGCGCGACGCCATGCTCAGCCAGATCGAACAGGCGCACATCAACTCGCTGACGCTCCTGAGCCGTGCGGCGGAATTCCGCGACGACGACACCGGCGTGCATATGGAGCGGGTGGGGGATCTGGCGCAGCTGCTCGCGCGGCTGATGGGGCGCTCGGAGGAGGAGGCGCGCATGCTGCGGGTCGCCGCCCCCATGCACGACATCGGCAAGATCGGGATCCCGGATGCCGTGCTCAAGAAGCCGGGGCGCTATTCCGCCGAGGAGCGCAGGATCATGAACAGGCACACGATCTTCGGCGCCGAGATCCTGGGCCAGTCCGACATCCCGGTTTTCCAGATGGCAGCCGATGTGGCGCTCAGTCACCATGAGTGCTGGGACGGCAGTGGCTACCCGGGCGGCCTGCGTGGCATGCAGATTCCATGGTCAGGCCGGGTGGTGGCGCTGATCGACTTCTTCGATGCGCTGACCATGGACCGCGTCTACCGGCCGGCGTTCACCGATGAGCAGGCCCTGGCCATGCTCGGCCAGGAGCGCGGGCGCAAGTTCGATCCGGCGCTGGTGGACCTCTTCATGGCGCATGTCGATCAGTTCATCCATCTGCGCGGCGAGATCAACGCAGCCGCGCGCGACCACGGCGCCCTGTTGCGGCCGGACGCTGCGTGGCTTGCCGCAGACCTGGGCCGGTGATGCACGGCGACGCTGCTACCGCGACCACGTTGACGCTGGACGCCGGGCAGCTGGAGCGCACGTTTCCCTTCTTCCTGCACGTCGACGAGCGGCTGCGGGTGCAGGCCACCGGCCCCAGCCTGCGCAAGCTCCTGCCGGACCTGCCGCCGGGCGCGGATTTCCACGCCCACTTTGAGGTCAGTCAGCCCGCGGGCGCATCGGATGGCGCCGACTGGCGCGCGCGCGCCGGCACGCTGGTGGTCTTGCGCAGCCGTGCCCAAGCGGGCCTGCTGCTGCGTGGCACCGTCGAGACGTCAGGGACAGGATTGTTCTTCCTCGTCACTGCGGTCGCGACGAGCCTGGACGGGATGCGCCAGCTGGGCCTGGGCCTGCGTGACTACGCCTTGCACGACTCCCTGGCGGGCGTGCTGCGCAGCCGGCCGGCCAGTGGCGCGGCGTTGCGGCGAGAGGTGGAGCAGTTGCGCGCCATCGTGGAGCTGGGCGACAGCGGCGTTCTGTACGCGGCGCCCAGCGGCGAGGTACTGCACGTCAACCGCACGCTGTGCCAGATGTTGGGCATCGACGACAGCCGGGTGGCCGGACTGACCCTGGACGCCTTCGAGCTGCATCTGGGCGAGGTGCTGGCCCCCGAGGAAACCGAGCGCCAGCCGCTTTCTGCGCTGCTGGACCGGCTGCTGCAGGACCCGGGCGGGCCGGATGCGGCGCCGTGGTCCCACACCCTGCGCCTGGTGTCGCCGCGGCGCGTGACGCTGCTGATGAGCCTGACGCTCACGCCGGCACGCGATCTGGTGCTCTACTTCCGCGACATCACGCGCGAATCGGAGGTGGACCGCATGAAGAGCGAGTTCCTCTCGACCGCCGCGCACGAGCTGCGCACGCCGCTGGCCAGCATCTTCGGCTTTGCGGAACTGATGCTCACGCGCAAGATGGCACCCGAGCAGCAGCGCGAGGTGCTGCAGACCGTGCATCGCCAGGCCCAGCTGCTCATCAACCTCATCAACGAGTTGCTGGACCTCTCGCGCATCGAGTCGCGCCAGGGCAAGGACTTCCACCGCCAGCTCTGCCGCGTGGGCACGATCATCGACCAGACCCTTCGGGGCCTGTTGGTCAAGAACGACAAGCGCCAGGTGCGCCTGCACCTGCCGCATGGCGCCGAATGCATCATGGTCGACCCGCAGAAGACGCAGCAGGCCCTGCTCAATGTGCTGTCCAACGCTTTCAAGTATTCGCCGGCCGGCGGCGACATCGAGCTGGCTACGGTGCTCAAGAGCGAGGCCGGGGCACGCTACGTCGGCATGCGCGTGACCGACCAGGGCCTGGGCATGACGACCGAGCAGCTGGCGCACGTCTTCGACCGCTTCTGGCGTGCCGATCCGTCCGGCAGCATTCCCGGTACCGGCTTGGGGATGACACTGGTCAAGGAGATTACCGAGCTGCAGGAAGGCCACGTGCAGATCGAAAGCATGCCGCATAAGGGCACGGCGGTGACGCTGTGGTTCCCGCTCACGGCCGATTTTGTGCTGTCGCGTCCGTCCGACATGCAGGATATCGCGGCCGAGGAATGAGGGCCGCTAACCCGCTGGCGACAGACTCATGGGCAGGGCGCCTGCAGATGGAGAGTTCGCGCGAGGCCTGATCAGGCCTAGAATCCGCTAAACCATCACATCTGCCAGAAATGAGAAAAATAGCCAGCAATGATGAACTCATGACCACGCGTCAGGCGGGCGAGGCGCTGGGTGTGGCCGTGCGCACGGTGCAACTGTGGGTGGAGTCCGGTGTGCTGCCCGCCTGGCGCACAGCGGGCGGTCATCGCCGCATCGCGCGCAGCGCGGTGGAAAAGTTGATGGCCGAGCGCGCGCAGGTCATCGCCCAGGCGCCGGTCAGGCATGAAGCCGAAGGCGATAGCCAACGCGCGCTGAAGTTGCTGGTGGTGGAGGACGATCCCGATCTGTTGCGCCTGTTCACGCTCATGGTCGACGGCTGGGACTTCCCGGTCGAGCTGACCACGGCGACCAATGGCTTCGAGGGACTGGTGCGTATCGGCCAGATCCGCCCGGACATGGTCGTGACCGACCTCAACATGCCGGGCATGGACGGTTTTCAGATGGTGCGTTCGCTCAAGAAGCCGGGTTCGGGCTTCGACGATCTGTCCATCGTCGTGGTCAGTGCGCTGAGCGCGGGGGATATCCGCGACCGCGGCGGCCTGCCCGACGGCGTGGCCGTGTTCCAGAAGCCGGTACCGTTTCACGAGATCCAGGCGCAGGCAAGGCAGTTGCGCACCGAACTGCTGGGCCGCAAGACGACCGGCGCCTGAGGGCCGGATCTCTCAGTCCCGCCGCGCGGCCAACGGAATCCACAGGGTGGCCGTGGTGCCGGCGCCAAACGCGCTGGCCAG
>JAJZUZ010000004.1 GCA_021845965.1 Pseudomonadota bacterium
GCTAGCGCCCGCGCAAAAACAGCGCATCCAGATCCTTCAGCGTCACCTGTCGCCAGGTCGGTCGGCCGTGGTTGCACTGGTCCGAGCGCTCGGTCTCTTCCATCTGGCGCAGCAGCGCGTTCATCTCTTCCAGCGTGAGCCGGCGGTTGGCGCGCACGGCGCCGTGGCAGGCCATGGTGGCCAGCAGTTCGTTGCGCGCGCGCTCGATCACGTGGCTGGCCTCGTGCTGGGCCAGTTCGGCCAGCACGCTGCGCGCCAGCTCGACGACATCGCCCTGCGCCAGCGTCGCGGGCACGGCGCGCACGGCGAGGGTCTTGGGCGAGAAGGAACTGATTTCCAGGCCCAGGGTCTGCAGCGTGTCGGTGTGCGCTTCGGCGGTGGCCACTTCCTGCGGCGTGGCGGCGAAGGTGGCGGGAATCAGCAGGGGCTGGCTGGTGATCTGCTGCAGGTCGAGCTGCTGCTTCAGCCGCTCGTAGACGATGCGCTCGTGCGCCGCGTGCATGTCCACCACCACCAGGCCCTGGGTGTTTTCGGCCAGGATGTAGATGCCGTGCAGCTGGGCGACCGCGCGCCCGAGCGGCCACGCGTTCTCCGATGCTTCGCGGCCGACGGGCCCCGTGGCGGCAGCGACGGGTGATGCCGCCCCCAGGGGCGCCGAACCCGGTTCACGCTCGGCCCAGGCCGGGAGCGGGGCGGTCGCCACAGCGCTGCCTGCCGGCGCCGGCTGCCACAGGGCACCCAGGTCGCGCACCTCATGGCCGCGCGGAGAATCCTCGACCGCTCTGAAATTGATGGCGTCCTGCGACCACGCCGGAGGCGAAAGCGGGCGCGCCATGTCCGCCAGCGGGGCTGTGGCCACCGGGCCGCCTTGTGCCACCGCCTGCGCGCGCGGTGCCGCCAGCGCGTTCTCCACCGCGTGGCGCACCGCCTGGTGCACCTCGCGGCCGTCGCGGAAGCGCACCTCGATCTTGGTCGGGTGCACATTCACGTCCACGCGCGCCGGGTCGATGTCGACATAGAGCGCATAGACCGGCTGCTTGTGGCCGTGCAGCACGTCTTCGTAGGCACTGCGCGCCGCGTGGGTGAGCACCTTGTCGCGCACGTAGCGGCCGTTCACATAGCAGAACTGGTGGTCGGCGCGTGAGCGTGCGGCATCGGGGATGCCGGCGCGGCCCCATACCCGCACCCCGTGGTACGCGCTGCCGGGGGTAACCGACGTGCTGAAATCCACCGTCACCGATTCGTTGATGAAATCCTCGCCCAGCACGTCGGCCAGGCGCTGCTGCAGGCCGTCCCCGCCGGGGCAGGCACGCCACTGCTCCACCAGCTTGCCCTCGTGCCAGATGGCAAAGCCCACCTCGGGCCGGGCCAGCGCGTGGCGGCGCACGGACTCGATGCAGTGCGCCAGTTCCGTCGCGTCGGTCTTGAGGAACTTGCGCCGCGCCGGCGTGCTGAAGAAGAGCTCCTTCACCTCCACCGTGGTGCCGGTGCTGCGCGCCACGGGCCGGATCTCGCCGGTGCGGCCGTCGAGCAGGAAGGCGGTGGACTGGTCCGGCGTGCGCGACAGGATGGCCATGTCCGCAATGGAGTTGATGGCGGCCAGCGCCTCGCCGCGGAAACCCATGGTGCCCACGGTCTCCAGCTCGTGCAGGTTGCTGATCTTGCTGGTGGCATGGCGCTTGAGCGCCACCGGCAGTTCTTCGCGCGGGATGCCGATGCCGTTGTCTTCCACCGAGATCAGGCGCACACCACCGGCCAGCAGGCGCACCGTGATCTGGGTGGCGCCCGCGTCCAGCGCGTTGTCCACCAGTTCGCGCACCACCGAGGCCGGCCGCTCCACCACCTCACCGGCGGCGATCTGGCTGATCAGCTCATCGGGCAGTTCACGGATGGGGCGGCGCGGGGCAGAGGCGAGGGGGGTGTTCACCCGGGCATTGTAGAAGGCGGCGATGGCTGGGCGGCCCCGGCGGGGATAATCCCGGTCCATGGAAATCCTCACCTTTCTGCTCGACTTCATCCTGCACGTGGACAAGCACCTCGAGGCCTTTGTGCAGGCCTATGGGGTGTGGGTCTACGCGCTGCTCTTCGTCATCATCTTCGTCGAGACCGGCGTGGTGGTCATGCCCTTCCTGCCGGGCGATTCGCTGCTCTTCGTGGTCGGGGCCATGTGCGGCGTGGGCCTGATGAGCTACCCGCTGTCGGTGGGCCTGCTGTTTGCCGCCGCCGTGCTGGGCAACCAGAGCAACTACACCATCGGGCGCTACTTCGGCCCCAAGGTGTTCCAGTGGGAGGACTCGCGCTTCTTCAACAAGCGCGCCTTCAACCAGGCCCATGCCTTCTATGAGAAATACGGCGGCATCACCATCGTCGCCGCACGCTTCATGCCCTTCCTGCGCACCTTCGCGCCCTTCGTCGCCGGCGTGGCCGAGATGACGCGCGCCAAGTTCATGCTCTACGACGTACTGGGCGGCGCGCTGTGGGTGGGCGGCATCATCACCGTGGGCTACTTCTTCGGCAACATTCCCTTCGTGAAGATGCACCTGGACAAGATCATCTGGGCCATGATCCTCATTCCCGGACTGTTCGTGCTGTACGGTGCCTGGAAGGCGCACCGCAAGGCGGCGCAGAACGGCTAGGCCACGCGGAAGTTGACGAACTGCCAGGGATCGCTGGCATCCACCTCCTCGGCGAACAGCCGGCTGCGGTCCTTCAGCGGTGTCCAGTCGCTGTAGACACCGACCAGCTCGCCCAGGTAGGGACGGGCGATCGCCAGCACCTGTTCGTGATCCAGGTCTTCCGGCTCGACCACGCCGCGCTGCGGATGGCGCAGGGCCCACACCAGGCCGGCCAGCACGCCGGCCACCACCTGCAGGCTGGTGGCGCTGTTGTGCGGTGCCAGCCGGCGTGCCTGCCGGATCGACAGGCGCGAGCCATACCAGTAGGCGCTGCGCCGGTGGCCCAGCAGCAGCACGCCCAGTTCGTCCACACCCTGCGTGATCTCCTCGCGCAGGATGTGCTGGTGCGTCTGCAACTGCCAGTGGTGGCCGGCGGCCTCGTGCAGCGAGAGCACGGCATCGTCGCAGGGGTAGTAGGCGTAGTGCACGGTGGGGCGGTAGTGCACGGCGCCACCCTCGCGCAGCGTCAGGTGGTCGGCGATGGAGATGGCTTCGCCGTGCGTGATGAGAAAGCCGTGGTACGGCCCCTCCAGCGGCGTCCAGCTGCGCACGCGCGTGGCGGCGCCGGGGCGCTGCAGGTAGATGGCGGCGTCGCTGCCGTAGCCGTGGCGCGCCGCGTCCTGTGGCCAGTGGCGCTCGTGCGTGCCCCAGCCCAGCTCGGCCGGCTGGCGGCCCTCGGCCATGAAGCCGTCGACCGACCAGGTGTTGACGAATTCGTCCTTCGCCTTGCGGCGCGGCGTGAGCTGGGTGTCGCGCTCGGCGACATGGATCACCTTCACGCCGAGCTGCTGCGCCAGGCGCGCCCAGTCGGCCTGGCTGGCGGGTTTGCCGTGCGCCAGGCCGGCGTCCGCAGCGAGGTTCAGCAGCGCCTGCTTGACGAAGGCCGAGGCCAGACCGGGGTTGGCACCGTGCGTCAGCACGGCCGTGGGGCCGCCGGGATGGGCGCGGCCCCAGGCCAGCACGTCCTCGCGCAAGGCGTAGTTGCTGCGTTGCGAGGGGGTGAGCGCGGGGTCGGTATAGGTACCGGCCCAGGGCTCGATGCAGGTGTCCAGGTAGAGCGCGCCCCGCTCATGGCACAGCGCGATCAGGGCCAGGCTGGCGACGTCGACCGAGAGGTTGAGCAGGAAATCGCCGCTTTGCAGCCGGCTGTCGAGCACGGTGCGGAAATTGTCCCGTGTCAGCGGGCACAGCTCGTAGGCTACGCCGTACTCGCGCGCGATGGCCTCACCCTTGTCATCGGCGGCGATGATGCTGATCTGCGCCGGGGCGATGTCCAGGTGGCGCAGGATCAGCGGCAGCATGGCCTGGCCGATGCTGCCGCAGCCGACCATGAGCAGCCGGCCTTCGAACTTCGCGTGCTGGAGGTACTGCTTCATCCGATCAGATCCCTGAGCTGGTAGTACCACAGGCCCAGCTGCAGCGCCGGCGCGCGCAGCGGCCCGCCGGGCACCTTGCGATGGCGCAGGCGCGCCAGCAGGTCGAAGCGCTCCGCCTGCCCGGCGACCGCCTCGGCCACCAGCTTGCCGGCCATGCCGGCGAGCGCCAGGCCGTGGCCCGAGAAGCCCTGCAGGTAGTAGACATTGCTGCCCAGGCGCCCGAAGTCCGGCGCCTGGTTCATCGTCATGTCCACCTGCCCGCCCCACACGTGCGTGACGGCCAGGTCGTGCAGTTGCGGAAAGGCCTGCAGCATCAGGCGGCGCATGCCGGCCGCGACTTTCGGCAGCGGCGCCGGGCGGTGGCTGTCGCCGCCGCCGAAGAGCAGGCGGTGGTCGGCCGAGAGGCGGAAGTAGTCGAGCACGTAGTTGGTGTCGCTGGCGGCGGCGCGCTGGCGGATCAGGGCATCGGCGCGTTCGCGCCGCATGGGCTCGGTGGCGATCATGTAGGTCAGCACCGGCAGGATGCGCCGGCCCAGCGTCGGTGCCAGCGCCGGGCCCATGGCCTGCAGGTAGACGTTGCCGGCCAGCACCACGTAGCGGCAGGCCACTTCGCCTTGCGCCGTCCTCACCACCGGGGCCGCTCCGGCCTCGATGTGCAGCGCGGCGCTGCCTTCGAACAGCAGCACGCCCGCGGCGCGCGCCGCCGCCGCCAGGCCCAGGGCGTACTTGAGCGGGTGCAGGTGGCCGGAGGCCGGGTCGTAGGCCGCCGCGTGAAAGCGCGCACTGGCCACCCACTGCGCGATCTCCTGCGGGCTGACCCACTGCTGTTCGTGCCCGTAGTGCTGCGCCATGTGCTCGAGGCGCTGCTGCAGGGCGCGTGCCTTGCGCGCATTGACGGCCAGGCTCAGGTAGCCCGGCGTGTAGTCGCAGGCGATGGCGTGGCGCGTGATGCGCTGCTGCAGCAGCTGCAGCCCTTCCATGGAGATGTCCCAGGCGCGCCGCACGTCCGCCGGGGCGAACTGGGCCTCGTACGTGTCTTCGCCGCCATGGCCATAGCCGGCGATCACCTGGCCGCCATTGCGCCCCGAAGCCCCCCAGCCGACGGCCCGGGCCTCCAGCACGGCGACCGTGTAGCCGCGCTCGGCCAGTTCCAGCGCGGCCGACAGGCCGGCATAGCCGGCGCCCACCACGCACACGTCCACACCGACGCGCCCGGCCAGCGGTGCGGCCGGCGCGGGGCGCGTGACGCTGGCTTCATAGTAGGAGCCGCGCGTGAGTTCCTGTTCCTGGCGCAACATGGCCCTGCCAGCTTAGCCGGGTGGGTGTCCGGAAATTTGATCGACATCAAGAAACCGCCACGCCCGCGTGCACGGGCCATGCCGCGGTGCGAAGATGCGCCGCACCATGTCCCGCCGCCATACCGCTTCGGAGCTGACGCCATGCTGGCCATGACGGTGGCGGCCCCCGGCCAGCCCTTGCGCGCCGTCGATCTGCCCATGCCCCAGCCCGGTCCGCACGAGCTGCTGGTGCAGGTGCTGGCCTGCGGCGTCTGCCGCACCGACCTGCACCTCATCGACGCCGACCTGCCGCCGCGCCACCCGGGCATGGTGCCGGGACACGAGGTGGTGGGGCGGGTCGTGGCCGCTGGCCCGGGTGCCACACGCTTTGCTGTGGGTGCGCGCATCGGCATCCCCTGGCTGGGCGGCAGCTGCGGCCACTGCCCCTATTGCGCCACGCAACAGGAGAACCTGTGCGACACACCCGTGTTCACGGGCTATGACCGCCCGGGCGGTTTCGCCGAGTACACCGTGGCCGACGAGCGCTACTGCTTTGCCTTGCCCGAGCGCTACGACGACGCGCATGCCGCGCCCTTGCTGTGCGCGGGGCTGATCGGCTTTCGCGCCTACCGGCTGGCGGGACTGCAGGGGCCGTCGCGCCTGGGCCTGTACGGCTTTGGCGCGGCGGCGCACATCATTGCGCAGATCGCCGTGGCGCAGGGGCACGAGGTCTACGCCTTCGTGCGCCGCGGCGACGCGCAGAGCGCAGACTTTGCGCGCCGCCTCGGCGCGGTGTGGGCCGGCCCGTCGGACGCGCTGCCGCCGCAGCCGCTGGACGCGGCGCTGATCTTCGCCCCGGTGGGTGCGCTGGTGCCGGCGGCCCTGCGCGCCGTGCGCAAGGGCGGCACGGCGGTGTGCGCCGGCATCCACATGAGCGACATTCCATCCTTCCCCTACGCGCTGCTCTGGGGTGAGCGCACGCTGCGCTCGGTGGCCAACCTCACGCGCGAGGACGGCGAGGCCTTCTTCGCGACCATCGCGCGCCACCCCGTCACCACCCATGTGCAGACTTGGTCGCTGGCGCAGGCCAATGAGGCCATCGCCGCGCTGCGAGCCGGCCGCGTGGATGGGGCGGCGGTGCTGCTGCCCTGAGATTTCAGCGCGGCAGGGCCCGTGGGGCGGGTGACCAGGCGGGGCGCTGCGTGCGCCCCGAATCGACGATGACCAGGTAGCGCCCGGCATCCGGCACCGGTGTGCGCTGCGGCGACAGCACCCAGAAGTGCTGGCCGGTACGCGCGGCCTCCTCGTAGTCGGCGTCGAGCACACCGTACTGGTCCAGCAGCGTGATGAGCGTCGCAGGCACGCGGATGCAGCCCTTGGACTCCACGCTGCCCAGCAGGGGTTCGAGCCAGTCCGGGTCGGTGGCGTGCAGCAGCAGGCGCATGGGGCTGGTGCCGCCCGCGCCCCAGCCGCGCCGGCCGCTCTGCCAGCCGAAGTCGAAGACGCGCATGCCCTGCGCGCCGAAGCCGCGGATGCCGAACTCGTTGGACGTGCCCTCGGCGCGAAAGTCGCGTACGGCCGGTGTATGGGCGTAGACGCCGGTGGGCGTCTCGAAGTAGTCGTACTGGCCGGTGCGCCCGGTGGAGACCGGCGAGGCGCCGATCAGCAGGGGCTCGTTGCCAGGCGCAAGCCACAACAGCAGCAGCGCCTGCACCTGCGGGCTGCGGTCCACCAGCACGAGGTACTGGGCCTGCTGCAAGACGATGCCCGCATCCTGCAGCTGCGCACGCATCAGCGTCGTGTAGGCGGGCACCTCGTCTTGCGGCAGCGCGAGACGCCGATCGACGGTGTGGGCATAGTGGGCGGCCAGCTCGGCCGGGCCCGGCGCAGCGGCGGCCGGCTGCAGCAGCCAGCCCAGCACGAGGACGACGGTGAGCAGGTGCCGCATGCGGTGGACAGTCATTCGTGGGTAGTGGATGAATGATCAGCTTGCTGCGCGCCACTGAGTCAGGCAAGCTGGCCAAAGTTTGACTTGGCTCAAGAAAAGCCGGCGCCTGCCGGTGGATGCTAGACACCAGATTTTGCGCGCCGGCCCGAAGCTGCAAGAATGGGCCGGACCGGCATCAAGGAAGGTGAATGTCATGACACGCAAGCCCCCGCTGACTGAACGGAAGACCCCCGCCATGAAGGCTGTGCCGGAAACGATGGACGGCCTGAACGAGCAGATCGTCAAGCGCCCCGACGGGTTCTACTGGACGGCCCCCGACGGCAAGCAGGACTTCGGCCCCTTTGCCAGCTACGAGGACGCGCTGGCCGACATGCAGGCCGCCGACCTGGAAGCCCCCGAGCCCGGCGAAAGCCTGCGGGAGGCCGAGAGCGAACTGGGCATCGCCGACTGGATCGACCCGGACACCGGCGAGCCGGCCGAAGGACTCTCACCCCCGCACCTCGACGAGGAGTGAGCGGGTGGACAAAGGCACGCAATGGAACCTCTGGTACATCGTCCTGGCCCTGCTGGGTGTGCTGCTGCTGCACAGCTTCGTGCAGCAGTGGCAGCAGGTGGAGCCGCTGCCCTACAGCGAGTTCCTGCATGAGCTGGACAAGCGCAACGTCAAGGAACTGGCGGTCTACCCGGACCACATCGAAGGCACGCTGAACCAGCCGCTGGCCGATGGCCGCACGCGTTTCTCCACCACGCGGGTGGAGCTGGACCTGGCGCGTGACCTGTCCGAATACGGCGTGCGCTTCACCGGCGCCGTGCAGAGCACCTTCCTGCGCGATCTGTTCTCCTGGGTGGCGCCGGCGCTCATCTTCTTCGGCATCTGGATGTTCGCCATCCGCAAGATTGCCGGCAAGGGCGGCCTGGGCGGCGGCCTTGGCGACGGCCTGCTGTCCATCGGCAAGAGCCACGCCAAGGTCTATGTGGAGAGCGACACCAAGGTCACCTTCGACGACGTGGCCGGCGTGGACGAGGCCAAGGCCGAGCTGGAGGAGGTGGTCGATTTTTTGAAAGATCCCAAAAGCCACAGCCGGCTGGGCGCACGCATGCCCAAGGGCATCCTGCTCGTGGGCCCGCCGGGCACTGGCAAGACGCTGCTGGCGCGCGCCGTGGCAGGGCAGGCCGGCGTGCCCTTCTTCTCCATCAACGGCTCGGAGTTCGTCGAGATGTTCGTCGGGGTGGGCGCGGCGCGCGTGCGCGACCTGTTCGAGCAGGCAAGACTGCACGCGCCGGCCATCATCTTCATCGACGAACTCGATGCCCTGGGCCGCGCGCGCGGCGCCTGGAGCCTGGGCGGGCACGACGAGAAGGAGCAGACGCTGAATCAACTGCTGGCCGAACTCGACGGCTTTGATCCGCGCACCGGCCTCGTGCTGCTGGCAGCTACCAACCGCCCCGAGATCCTGGACCCGGCGCTGCTTCGCGCCGGCCGCTTCGATCGCCAGGTACTGGTGGATCGGCCCGACAAGGTGGGCCGCGTGCAGATCCTCAAGGTGCACATCAAACGCATCAAGCTGGCCGCCGGGCTGGACCTGGAGCAGATTGCCGCGCTCACGCCCGGCTTCACCGGTGCCGACCTCGCCAACCTGGTGAACGAAGCCGCGCTATTGGCCACGCGCCGCAATGCCAACGAGGTGACGCTGCCCGACTTCACCGCCGCCATCGAGCGCATCGTCGCCGGGCTGGAAAAGCGCAACCGTATCCTCAACCCGCAGGAGCGGCGCGTGATTGCCGTGCACGAGATGGGCCACGCGCTGGTGGCGCTGTCGCTGCCGGGCATGGACACCGTGCACAAGGTGTCCATCATCCCGCGCGGCATCGGCGCTCTGGGCTACACCATCCAGCGCCCCACCGAAGACCGCTTCCTGATGACGCGCGCGGAGCTGGAGAACAAGATGGCCATGCTGCTGGCCGGGCGCGCCGCCGAGGCCTTGCTGATCGGCGAGATCTCCACCGGCGCCGCCGACGACCTGGCCAAGGCCACCGACATCGCGCGCAGCATGGTCATGCGCTTCGGCATGGACAGCACGCTGGGGCAGGTGACGTATGAGAACGCACCGTCCCCTTTCCTCGGCCCCTTGCCTGAAGGTTATGACATGGGCACGCGCCGCCTGGCGCCCGACACCGCACGCGAGATCGACTGCGCCGTGCGCCAACTGACCGAGGCGGCCCTGCGGCGCGCCACCGACATCCTGACGCAACGCCGCGCCGTGCTGCAGGAAGGCAGCGAGCGCCTGCTGGCGCGCGAGACCCTGAACGAGGACGAGATCCTGGCCCTGGTGCGCCCCGCCGCACCCGCCGCGCCATCCGCGGCGTGAGTGCCAGCGAGCAAGGTGAGGAGAGTGCCATGAGTACCCTGAGCAAGATGGCCCTGGGCATGCTGGGCCAGCTGCATGGCCAGCCGGCCAGCGGCGACGTGCTGGAAGAACTGCCCCTGCCCGCGGCGCAGACCAGCGGCGGCCTGCCGCTGATGGACGCACTGCAGCGCCGCCACTCCGAGCGCGAGTTCCGCCCCACCGCGCTGACGGCGCAGCAGCTGGCGGACCTGCTGTGGGCCACGGCCGGCATCAACCGCCCGGCCGACGACGGCCGAACCGCCCCCTCGGCCATGCACGCGCAGGAAGTGGACGTCTATGTGGCCCTGCCGCAGGGCCTGTATCGCTACGAGCCCAAGCGCCACGTGCTGCTGCTCATGAAGGCCGAAGACGTGCGCCGCGTCACCGGCTACCAGGACTTCGTGGACGACGCGCCGCTGGACCTGGTCTACGTGGCCGACCACGGCCGCATGAAGATGATCCCCGCCGCCATGCGCGAGTCCTATGCCTCGATCGCGGCGGGCGCCATGGCGCAGAACCTCTATCTGTACTGCGCATCGGCAGGGCTGGTGACCGTGGTGCGCGCCTGGTTCGACCGCCAGGCGCTGGCGCAGGCGATGGGGTTGACGCCGGATCAGCAGATCCTGTTGACGCAGACGGTAGGGAATCCCAAAGGCTGAGGGGCTGGGCCGGTTGCGGCCAGGAGTGGACCGTCGCGGCGAGGTCCCGATAACGGGTGTTGATCCCTCACTCAGGGGTAGGCGAGCTAGACCGGAGCAGCTAGACTCCCAGCCACCGCTACTTCATTCTTTAGCTCTTATGTCTGACTGGGATCCCGACATCGCTGGCATGCAGCTCTCGGAACCCGAGAAGAACGGGCTTCAGGTCTATCGCAACTACACACGGGCCTTTGAAGAAGACAAAGCTAAACGGGCCATAGCTTCCGTTAAACATCCTGCCAAAGCCTTAGCCGATCTAACGGCAATTTTTGAGCTACTCCTTAGAGAAGAACCCAAAGTACTTCCCGTGGTCTTCTGTGCATTTGCCGATGATCAACTTAAGGAGATGTATCGCAGGGAAATCCCCCAATCCGTACCTGGTGGTAGAAGCGAGCTATTGAATGGGTTAGGACCGTTGGCGCGCCTTTCCCAGAAGGTACAAATTGCGTACGCGTTTAACTGGCTTAGCGAAGATCTATTGGTCGAGATCGATTTACTCCGAAAGATTCGGAACGATATTTCGCACAAGTGGGACTTGAAACTCCTGCGCGACAAATTAACGCAGCTTATCGACACAAAGCAACACCCGATTGAACGGTACTTAGGGGACGGTGTTCGGCTCCCCGAAAATTTCCAAGACCTGCTTGATCCGATTCAAAAATTCAGGGTTCGCCTACTGTGGCTTGCGAGTCGGCTAACCTATGAAACGAACTATTGGGTGCCTGTACTTAAGCATCAATTGCTTCCAGCGAAGGTACTGTATGGGAAAACGCCTGTTCCGTTTCTTCAGGAAATCTCGGCCGCTTGCTTGAAAGCTACCAGAACAGGAGTGTTGGGCTATGAAAGCTAACACTTCAAGTGCGGATTGCCAGCGGCATTCGCTTGTTTCAAACATTGAACGACCACTTTCCTCGGTGGTGACGGTCGGCTTTGGGTCGCAATCCGCCGCCGAGACCCTCTACAGCCTGATCCAGCGTGGCACACCAACCATCGAATGGTTCAAGGCCACGGCCATCAGTAGCGCGTAGCACGCCAGCGCCGCGACAAAGAAAGCCGTCCTGAAGCCCCGGTTGCGCGCATACCGGAAGGTCAGCAAGCCCAGCAGCACATACAGCGGCAGCAGCACCAGCTTGAGCTGCACCCAGTGCGTGACCAGAGGGTTCAAGCGCAGCTCCCATAGCAGCCTTGTGGCCGTGACCAGCAGGCCGGTGTCGACGATGAGGCCCAGGCGCTGCGGTACCGGGTGCAGGGGCCAGCGCTGACGGGCGTGCATGGCGGCGCCGCGCACGGCGAACAGCACGCCGCTGGTGACGGCCAAGCCCAGGTGCAGATAACGCAGGGTGCGGTAGTGGATGGTCCAGTCCATGAGTCGGTCAGGAAATGCTCGCAGGGCGGAGCCGGGCTCAGCCCGTACGATGATCGTTGTGTTGCGGGGGACGTTCAGACCACGCGGCTGCGCGCCAGCGGCGGGTTCTTGGCAAAGTAGCCTTCGATGCCGCGCATCAGCGCGTCGGCCAGCTGCTCCTGGTAGGCCTCGCTGTTGAGCTTGGCTTCCTCGTCGGGGTTGCTGATGAAGGCGGCTTCCACCAGCACGCTGGGAATGTCCGGCGCCTTCAGCACGGCAAAGCCGGCCTGCTCCACGCGGCCGCGGTGCAGCTTGCCCACGCGGCCGATCTCCTGCAGCAGCGTGCCGCCGAGCTTGAGGCTGTCCTTGATCTGGGCGCTGGTGCTCATGTCCAGCAGGGCGCGCGCGACCTGCTGGTCCTTGGACTTGACGTTGACGCCGCCGATCAGGTCGGCCTTGTTCTCCTTGGCCGCCATCCAGCGCGCCGCGCTGCTCGATGCCCCGCCGTGGCTGAGCGCGAACACGCTGGCGCCCTGCGGCCGCGGCGTGAAGAAGGCGTCGGCGTGGATGCTGACAAACAGGTCGGCCTGTACGTGGCGGGCCTTCTGCACGCGCACGTGCAGCGGCACGAAGTAGTCGCCGTCGCGCGTGAGGAAGGCGTGCAGGGTGTGGCCGTTGACGCGTGTGGCATTGATGCGGTCGCGCAGGCGGTGCGCGAGGCGCAGCACCACGTCCTTCTCGCGTGTGCCGCGGGGGCCGGTGGCGCCGGGGTCTTCGCCGCCGTGGCCCGGGTCCAGCGCGATGATGATGAGGCGGTCGGTCTGGCCGGTGCCGCGTGGCGGCAGCACGGGCGCAGCACCGGGGCCGCTGCCTTTTTGCGCATGCTGGGCGATCAGGTCACCCAGCGGGTCGGCGCCGGCCTTGGGACCGGTGGCCGCCGGCGCAGGCGGCGGCGCGGTCTCGTTGCCGCCTTCCTTGAGGCGCAGGCGTTCGGCGATCAGGGCGGCCAGCGGGTCGGGCGCCTGCACGGGGTAGAGGTCGAAGACCAGGCGGTACTGGTAGGCGGCCACCGGGTGCAGGGTGAAGACCTGGGGCTTGATGGCCTGCTTGAGGTCGATCACCATGCGCACCACCTTGGGCGCGTACTGGCCGACGCGGATGCCAGCGATGTTGGGATCGTCGGGCCGCACCTTGGCCACGAGCTCCTTGAGCTCCGGGTTCAGGTCGATGCCCTCGATGTCCACCGCCAGGCGCGGCGGCGTGCCGATCAGGGTCTGCTTGGCCTTGAGCTCGCGGTCGGACTCCAGCGTGACGCGCGAGTAGTCCTCCGCCGGCCAGACCCGCACGGCCACGATGCTGGCGCCGCTGGCCAGCTGGGCGCGGCCGAGCAGCAACACCAGGGTGCCTGTCTGCAGCAGGTCACGCCGTGTAATGTGGGCCCCCACGCTTGCCACTTCGTGTGCTGCGCTGCCCCCCCGGGGGGCCTTCGCGCCTTGGGACGGCCCGGCGGCGCTCATTTCCGGCTCTCCTCTGACTCGTCGAGCGCGCGCAACAGCGCGGCGCCGACGGGCGTCTGCGCCCGCAGCGTGAGCTGGCGCGACTCATCGGGCTGTACGCGCAGTGTCAGCGCCAGGTCCGCCACGGGCAGCAGGCCGGCGGCTTTTTCCGGCCATTCGGCCAGTTTCAGGCCGGGGCTGGCAAAGAGGTCGCGAAAACCGGCGTCTTCCCACTCGCGCGGGTCGTTGAAGCGGTAGAAGTCGAAATGCCAGATGTTGAGGCCGGGCAGCTCGTGCGGCTCGACCACGGCGTAGGTGGGGCTCTTGATGCGGCCGGTGACGCCAAGGGCGCGCAGCAGGTGGCGCACGAAGGTGGTCTTGCCGGCGCCCAGGTCGCCGTGCAGTTCGATGCAGGCGTTGCGGATGGCCGGCTGCGCGGCCAGCGCGCTGGCCAGGGCCTGCGTGGCGGACTCGTCGCGCAGGAGGCGGGTTTCTACAATGGCTTCGTGACGTTCAGCAGCAGTCAATTCGTTTCCCAGATCCGGGCCTGGGCCCGTGAACTCGGATTTTCCCAAATCGGCGTGACGGGTGTCGATTTGTCCGACGCCGAGCCGGGTTTGCAGGCCTGGCTGGCGCGCGGTTTCCATGGCGAGATGGGCTATATGGCCGCGCATGGCCTGAAGCGTGCACGCCCGGCCGAGCTGGTGCCGGGCACGGTGAGCGTGATCACGGCGCGCATGGACTACCTGCCCGCCGGCACGCCCGCGGGCTGGCAGGCCATCGAGTTCGCGCGCCTGCAGCGCCCTGGCGAGGGCGTGGTGTCGCTCTATGCGCGAGGGCGGGATTACCACAAGGTCATCCGCGCCCGCCTGCAGCAACTGGCGGACCGCATGGCGCAGGCCGTGGGGCCCTTTGGCCACCGCGTCTTCACCGACTCCGCCCCGGTGCTGGAGGCGGAACTGGCCGTGCGCAGCGGCCAGGGCTGGCGCGGCAAGCACACGCTGGTGCTGAATCGGGAGGCCGGCTCCATGTTCTTCCTGGGCGAGATCTACGTCGACCTGGCGCTGCCGCCTAGCGAGCCCGCCAGCAGCCATTGCGGCAGCTGCAGCGCCTGCATCGATGTCTGCCCCACGCGCGCCATCCTGGGCCCGGGTCTGCTGGATGCGCGGCGCTGCATCTCCTACCTGACCATCGAGCACGCGGGGCCCATTCCCCTGGAGCTGCGCCCGCTGATCGGCAACCACATCTACGGCTGTGACGACTGCCAGCTGGCCTGCCCGTGGAACAAGTACGCGCAGCGCAGCCCCTTGCCGGACTTCGCGCCGCGCCCGCAGCAAAGCGGCGGCGAACTGCTGGCCCTGTGGGCCTGGCGCGAGGCGGAGTTCCTGCAGCGCACCGAAGGCAGCGCCATCCGCCGCATCGGCCACGAGCGCTGGCAGCGCAATATCGCCGTTGCCCTGGGCAATGCCTTGCGCAGCACGCGCGACCCTGCGATAGTGGCTGCACTGCTGCAGAAAAGAGAGCAGCTCAGCGACCTGGTGCGGGAACATGTGGACTGGGCGCTGGCGCAGCAGGGAGATCCGCCGGTCTGATTGCGCGCAACGGAGTCGGAACATGACCATTCAATACACCTACGTCTCGCCCCACCTGCCGGAAAACAAGATGCGCCTGTACCCGACGAAGGTGATCAACATCATCGGCGGGCCGGGCTGCGAGAAGTCCTTGTTCACTGCTGCGATCATCCTGCAGCTGCACCTGCATCACAAGTCGGTGGAGCTGATTCCGGACTACGCCAAGTCGCTCGTGTGGCAAAAAGACTACGAGGCACTGCGCAACCAGTACAAGATCGCGCAGCAGCAGTTCCACATGCTGGAGCTGCTCGACGGCCAGGTGCAGTACCTGGTGACCGAGTCCTCGCTGCCGCAGATCCTCTACTACAACGAGTTCTACCCCGACAACATCTGCGATGTGGCCAAGACGCGCAAGCAGATCCTCGAGTGGTACAAGCAGCACAACAACACGAACATCCTGGTCGAGCGCGGCGACCGCAAGTACGTGCACACCGGCCGCTTCCAGGACGAGGAGCAGGCCAAGGAGGTGGACCGCAGCATGCGCGCGCTGCTGCGCCGCGAAGGCATAGCCTTCACCCCGCTCAAGCCCGAGCTGGAGGCCATCCACACCTGGACGGCCGAACTGCTGAAACAGTAGGGCCGCAGGCGGGTCTAGCGCAGCACGCCAAGGGCAAACGTCAGGCTGGCTACGCCCAGCACGGTGGACAGCGTCACCAGCCCGGCCACGTAGGGCCCGTCGTAACCCATGCGGGCGGCCAGCACGTAGGCGCTGGAGGCCGTGGGCAGGGCGGAGAAGGCCAGCAGGATGGTGGTCTGCAGGGGCGTGAGGCCGAAGGCATGCGCCAGGCCCAGGGCGATCAGCGGCAGCAGCAGGTGCTTGACGGCCAGGATGGCCGTGGCCAGCACCTTGCCCTGGCCCAGGCTGGAAAAGCGCAGGCCGGCGCCGGCGGCCAGCAGGCCCAGGGCCAGCGAGGCCGCGCCGATGCGGGCCAGCGTGGGCTCGGCCCAGCCGGGCACCTTCAGGCCCAGCACGTTGGCGATCAGGCCCGAGACGGTGGCGATGATCAGCGGGTTGCGCAGCAGCTCGCGCCCGAAATGGCGCTGCGAGTGGCGCGCCATCGGCCAGACCGCGCCCACGTTGAACAGTGGCACGCAAAAGCCGATCAGCACCGCGATCATCAGCAGACCTTCGGCGCCGCCGAGGCGCTCGGCCAGCGCCAAGCCGATGAAGGAATTGAAACGGAAGGCCACCTGCGCGCTGCCGGCGTGCAGCCGCGCGTCGATGTGGCGGCCCAGGAAAGGCAGCCAGGGCAGGGCGTAGGACAGCGCGATGCCGCTGACCCCCATCACGAGGCCGGCGCCGATCAGGCTGGAGGCGGCATGCAGGTCCAGCGTGCTGCGCACGATGCTGTGGAACAGCAGCACCGGGAACAGGAAGTAGTAGACCAGCACCTCCACCTGGTCCCAGACCGAACGGTTGAGGGCGGTGTAGCGGCAGACCAGGTAACCGCAGAGGATGAGGGAAAAATCGGGGAAGAGCAGTTGGGCGAAATTCACCCGGGCGAGAATACCAGCCGGCCGGCCCGGCGGCGCGCGACACTGATTTCCGTCAGGCCGGATGGGAAAGCTTCCCGGGTGGGGCCTACGTGGATACCCGACTGCGCAACCGCCTGCCGGGGCCATAGAATTGCTTTTGTCCAAAACTGACAACAGGAGTACTTGCCCATGAAGCGTCGCGTCCTTTTTGCCCTCAGCCTGCTGGCTGCCGCGGGCACCGCTTTTGCCCAGGGTTACCCGAACAAGCCCATCAAGCTGCAGGTGCCCTTTGCACCGGGCGGCACCACCGACATCATCGCCCGCGTCATCGCCGAGCCCCTGGGCAAGGTTCTGGGCCAGCCGGTGGTGGTGGAGAACAAGGCCGGCGGTGGTGGTGTCGTCGGCGCCAATGAGACCGCCAAGGCAACGCCGGACGGCTACGCGATCGGCATGGCCACCGTCTCGACCACGGCGGCCAATCCGGCCATCAACCCCAAGATTCCGTACAACGCCCAGACCGATTTCACGCCCATCATCAACATTGCGGCCACGCCCAATGTGATCGCCGTGCACCCGAGCTTCCCGGCCAAGGACTACAAGGGCTTCTACGCCGAGGTGAAGGCGCACCCGGGCAAGTACTCCTACGCCACCTCCGGCACCGGCGGCATCGGCCACCTGCTGACGGAAATCTACAAGTACGAGACCAAGACCTTCATCACCCACATTCCCTACCGGGGCGCGGGCCCGGCCCTGAATGACACCGTGGCCGGCCAGGTGCCGATCATCTTCGACAACCTGCCCTCGGCGCTGCCCTTCATCCAGAGCGGCCGCCTGGTGCCCATCGTCGTGGCCGCGCCGAAGCGCCTGGCCGTGCTGCCCAATGTGCCGACCTTCAAGGAGGTGGGCCTGGAGCCGGTGAACCGCATGGCCTACTACGGCCTGTACGGCCCCAAGGGCCTGCCCAAGGACGTGGTGGACAAGCTCAACGCCGGCGTGCGCAAGGTGCTGGAGGATCCGGCCGTGCGCAAGCGCATCGAGGACACCGGCTCGCTGATCGAAGGCAACACGCCGGCGCAGTTCGCCGCCCAGATGAAGGCCGAGTACCAGGCCTACAAGAAGGTCGTCGACGCCGCCAAGCTGTCGCTCGACTGAGTCGCCACCGGCCCCGGGCATGGACGATGCATCGGTTGATGCCTTCATCGATGCCCTGTGGCTGGAGGAGGGCCTGTCGCGCAACACGCTGACGGCCTACCGCCGCGACCTGACGCTCTACGCCCGCTGGCTGCAAGGCCGCGGGCGTCGTCTTTTGCAGACGACCGAACACGACCTCAATGCCTATTTCGCCGCCCGCCACAGCGAGACGCGCGCCACCACTGCCAACCGGCGCCTGACCGTCTTCAAGCGCTACTTCCGCTGGGCGCTGCGCGAGCGGCAGATCGAGGTCGACCCCACGCTGCGCCTGCAGGCCGCCAAACAGCCGCTACGCGTGCCCAAGACGCTGACCGAAGCCCAGGTCGAGGCGCTGCTGGCCGCGCCCGGTGACGCCACAGCGCTGGCCGTGCGTGACCGCACCATGCTGGAGCTGATGTACGCCAGCGGCCTGCGCGTGAGCGAGCTGGTGGGGCTCAAGACCTTCAACGTCAGCCTGTCCGAGCACGTGCTGCGCGTCTTCGGCAAGGGCAGCAAGGAGCGCCTGGTGCCATACGGCGAGGTGGCCGCCGGCTGGCTGCAGCGCTACCTGCGCGAGGCGCGCCCCGCCTTGCTGGGCGGCGGACAGAGCGACGATCTCTTCGTGACCTTGCGCGGCACGCGCGCCGGCGAGGCCATGACGCGCGTGATGTTCTGGATGCTGGTGAAAAAGTACGCGCAGGCGGCCGGCATCACCGCGCCGCTGTCACCGCATACCTTGCGCCACGCCTTCGCCACCCATCTGCTCAACCATGGGGCCGACCTGCGCGCGGTGCAGATGCTGCTGGGGCACGCCGACATCTCCACCACCACCATCTATACCCATGTGGCGCGCGAGCGGCTCAAGACGCTGCATGCGCAGCATCACCCGCGCGGGTAGACTGCCCGCATGATCACCGTCCACCATCTCGAAACCTCGCGCTCGCAGCGTGTGCTCTGGCTGCTCGAAGAGCTGGGCCTGCCCTACGAACTCAAGGTCTACCGGCGCGACCCGCGCACCCGCCTGGCGCCGCCCGAGCTCAAGCAGGTGCATCCGCTGGGCAAGTCGCCCGTCATCACCGAGGGCACGGAGGTCGTGGCCGAATCCGGCGCCATCCTGGAATACCTGGCCGAGCAGCACGGTGCCCGGGCGGCGGGCGAGCTGGCGCAGCTGGTGCCGCCACCGGGCACGCCGGCGCACCGGCAGTGCCGCTTCTGGATGCACTACGCGGAGGGCTCGCTGATGAACTGGCTGGTGATGAAGCTGGTCTTCATGACGATTCCGCGCCAGCCCATGCCCTTCTTCGTGCGACCGATCGCGCGCAAGCTCTGCGGCCGCGTGATCGACCAGCTGATCGAGCCCAATGTGAAGGGCGCGCTCGCCTTCATGGAGCAGCACCTCGCCAGCCATGCGTGGTTTGCCGGCGACGCCATCAGCCTGGCGGATTTCCAGATGAGCTTTGCGGTCGAGGCGGCGCTTTCGCGCGGCTCGGACACGGCGGCCTACCCGCACGTGCGCGCGTGGCGCGACCGCATCAATGCACGGCCGGCCTACCAGCGTGCGTTGCAGCGCGGCGGCCCGGTGCTGGCAGGGCTCTGAGCGGCCGGTTCAGGGCGCGTCGAGATTCTCGGCCCAGGCCAGGGCCTGCAGGTGGGCCCAGTTGACCTGGTGGTTGGAGAGGTGCAACTGCGTGGCGGCGCGTGCAAAGGCCGCGTCGTCGGCCGACTCGCAGGCCAGGGTGAGGTCCAGGAAGGGCGCGAACATGCCCTTGCGGTGCAGCAGCGCTTCCGTCACGTTGGCCGAGAGCGAGATCGACTCCAGCGCCTGTTCCATCGGCAGGCCCAGCATGGTGTCCAGCAGCGAGAAGATGCCCACCACGAAGGCGTCGTCCGCCTCCTCGGGCGGCAGCAGCTCGGCCGCCAGCAGTTCCATGAGGCGGCCGCGCACCACGGCCATATTGCCGACCGCCGGCGCCGTGCCGCCCGCGCGCGAGGTGGTCATCAGCAGCGCCGCCCAGCGGAACAGCTTCTGCAGGCCCAGGATCATCACCGCGTGGCGGAAGGAGGTGATCTCGCAGCTCAGGCCGAAGCCGGCCGAGTTGATGAAGCGCAGCAGATTGAAGGACAGCGTGGGGTCGCGCTTGAGGACTTCCTCGATCTCGCCCACGTCCGCATTGCGCCGCACCAGGTTGATGAGCTGGATGATGTTGGCCTGGGCCGGGCGTAGCGTCTGCCCCTTGATCACCACCGGGGTCGCAAACCAGTAGCCCTGGAACAGCTTGATGCCGTGCCGGGCGGCCAGCTCGTACTGCTCGGCGGTCTCCACCTTTTCGGCGATCAGCTCGGCGTCGGTGTGCGCCCGCGCGAACTTGACCAGCGGCTCGATCACCTCCGGCTTGATCGTCTGCAGGTCGATCTTGATGTAGCTCGCCAGCGGCAGCCAGCCGGCATAGGGCTTGGCCAGCATGAGCTGGCTGCAGGCGAGCCGGAAGCCCTTGCGCTTGACCTCCAGCATGGCGGGCAGGCGTGCGTCGATCTCCGACTGGGTGTGGCCCTCGATGGGCGGCACTTCCAGCACCACGCGCTCGGGGTGGATCAGCTCCAGGTGCCGACCGGACAGGCTCTCGTGCGTGCAGTTGATGAACATGGTCTTGCGCCCCATCAGGGCCTGCAGCTCGGCGTGCGAGAGCACGTTGAACAGCATCTCGGCATCGCTGGCGGCGCTGTAGGGCTGGCCGGCCATGGAGCGGTCGAACAGCTCGTAGCCGATGACCTCGCGGTGCTCGTCCAGGATGGCCTGGCGCGCAATCGCGGTCTGGTCTTCGGCGGCCTGCGGGGCAGTAGCTTCGAGGGGCGTGGACATGGTCACTCTTGGAAAGTTCTCCGGCATTCTAGGGGGATAATTTCGGCGTCTGATGGAGTCGAATGTGGAACTGCGCGCCGCCTGTCTGCAACTGCTGGCCCTGGCCGACCCGGTGGCCAAGGCGGCGGCCGTCTCGGCGCTGGACCGCGGCGGCCCCATCGATTGCGCACGCGAATTCGCCGCGCCGCCCGGCGTGCCCGGCCGCAGCGAGCGACCGTCCCTGGTGCCCCACACCCAGATCAAGCCCGGCTCCCTGGCCACCCCGCGCGGCCACGCGGCCCTGGTGCACAGCATCGTGCATATCGAACGCAATGCCATCGACCTGGCGCTGGACATCTGCTGGCGCTTTGCCGGCCTGCCCGAGGCTTTCTACCGCGACTGGCTGCAGGTGGCCTTCGAGGAGGCCTATCACTTCACCCTCCTGCGCAATCACCTGCTGACGCTGGGCTACGACTACGGCGACTTCCCGGCCCACGACGGCTTGTGGGAGATGGCGGAGCGCACCAAGGGCGATCTGCTGGCGCGTGTGGCGCTGGTGCCGCGCACGCTGGAAGCCCGTGGCCTCGATGCCTCACCGGCGGTAAAGACCAAGCTGGTCTCGATTGGCGATCACCGGGCGGGGGAGATCCTGGACATCATCCTGCGGGATGAGATTGGGCATGTGGCGACGGGCAATCGCTGGTACGCGTGGGCTTGTGCGCAGCGGGGGCTGGAGCCGGTTGCTACCTATGCCGAGTTGACGGTTCGGTATGAGGCGCCGAAGTTGAAGAAGCCGTTTAATCTGGATGCTCGTCGTGCTGCAGGCTTCTCCGACGCTGAGTTGTCGGCTTTGCAGGCGGACTGATTGCTCTTTGTTTGATGCCCGTGGCGGGGCGGCTTGCCGGGATGTGCGCCCGGCGGCGCAGTCACCTTTCTTTGCTTCGCCAAAGAAAGGTAACCGAAAGAAAGGCGAGCCGGATTCGTCGTCCCTCCGCTGCGCTACGGGCACGCTGCGTTGCTCGGGTCAGCCGGGGGCTGGCTAAACTCGCTTCGCTCAAACAACGCCAGCCCTGATCCGTCTGCCCCTGCGCTACTCGCCTCCTCATTACGGCTAGCGAGACCAAACAGCCAACAGCCAAACCCGTGCGCGCTCTCGCGCGCACGAATCCCCTCGCGGACAAGGTGCATAAGAGAATTGACTATATGGGGTCTCGGGCGGAGGTTATGTCCGCTGTTGGCTCTTTGCAGAGCGCTCATCTTCTTCCCGGCGGGCTGCTTCCAACTGGATCACCTTCTGCATGGTTTTCTTGTACAGAGGCCAAGCAACTGAAGAAGCCGTTAGCAGCGTTGGAATAAATACAGCAAGAACAACTGCAAACCACGTGTGTATGTACGCGGGCAGATTTGAGAGAGCGGTTGATGAAGCTAGGGCTGCCGCAATTTGGAGAAGAAACGCCATGAGAAGCAGCAGTGCGCCTACTATGTACTGTGCTCGCTGGGCGGCTAGTGAAGATGCCACTGGCCGATTGAAGTCCCAGAACGGCGTGGACTGCAGCAGGATTCCCCGCGACGTGTTGAGGGCGTTACCAATGCAAAAGAAGATGGCTGAAACGAAACCAACGGTCGCGGCGGCCAGTGTGATGACAAGTTGCTCGGTCATGAATAGTCCCTGCGCGATTTGGACTGGAAGGAACGCAATCACATAGCTAAATGTTTATCCTGAACGACTTTCTTGTTGCCAGCAAGAGGCCACCAAATATTGCTCCCTACTTGGCAACTGAATGGTTCCGCATCGCCAGCTGATTCAGAGACAGGCAAGGACGCGCCATGGCGCGTCCTTGCCTGTCTTCGGTATTCGGTTCCCCCGCCGTAATGAGGAGGCGAGTAGCGCAGGGACAGCCGGATCAGGGCTGGCGTTGTTTGAGCGAAGCGAGTTTAGCCAGCCCCCGGCTGGCCCGAGCAACGCAGTGTGCCCGTAGCGTAGCGGAGGGACGACGAATCCGGCTCGCCTTTCTTTCGGTTACCTTTCTTTGGCGGAGCAAAGAAAGGTGACTGCGCCGCCGGGCGCACATCCCGGCCAAACCCTTCGCGGGAGCGGAAAAGGCCGTCTACTTACAATTGACCCATCCCGCAGAAAAGCAACGAGAGCTCCCAATGGCAATCTACGAACTCGACGGCCACACCCCAAAACTTGGCCAGAACGCCTACGTCGCCGACAGCGCCCAGGTCATCGGCAAGGTGACCCTGGAAGAAAACGCCAGCGTCTGGTTCGGCACCATCATCCGCGGCGACAGCGAACACATCAGGATCGGCCGCAACAGCAATGTGCAGGACGCCAGCGTGCTGCACGCCGACGAGGGCGTGCCGCTCACGCTGGGCGAGAACGTCTCTGTCGGCCACAAGGTCATGCTGCACGGCTGCACCGTGGGTGACGGCTCGCTGATCGGCATCGGCGCCGTGGTGCTGAACCACGCCAAGATCGGCAAGAACTGCCTGGTGGGCGCCGGCGCGCTGGTAACCGAGGGCAAGGAGTTCCCGGATGGCTCCATGATCCTGGGTAGCCCGGCCAAGGCCGTGAAGCAGCTCAGCCCCGAGCAGATCGAGGGCCTCAAGCGCATCGCGAAGCACTACGTCGAGAACGCGGAACGTTATCGCAAGGGTTTCAAGAAGATCGGCTGAAACCAGCGGTCAGTACAAGCAAGAATTTCACGTGTCCGAACTCCACAAATTCCTCTTCGAAGGCCTGCCGGTGCGCGGCATCCTGGTGCGCCTGACCGATGCCTGGACCGAAATCCTGCGCCGCCGCGCGCAGAGCACCACCGGGCCTTATGCGCCGCCGGTGCAGGCGCTGCTGGGCGAGATGGCCGCAGCGGGCGCGCTGATGCAGTCCAACATCAAGTTCAATGGCGCGCTGGTCCTGCAGGTGTTCGGCGACGGGCCGGTCAAGCTGGCCGTGGCCGAGATCCAGTCGGACTTCCGCTTGCGGGCAACGGCCACGGTGCAGGGTGAGGTATCGGTGGATGCGCGCCTGGACGCGCTGGTCAACGCGCACGGCAAGGGCCGCTGCGCGGTGACGCTGGACCCGCAGGACCGCCTGCCGGGCCAGCAGCCCTACCAGGGCGTGGTGCCGCTGACGGATGCGGACGGCCACCGTTCGCAGTCCCTGGCCGAGGCGCTGCAGCTCTATATGCGCCAGAGCGAGCAGCTGGAGACCACGCTGGTGCTGGCGGCCGACGACAAGGTGGCGGCG
Source organism: Pseudomonadota bacterium (assembly GCA_021845965.1). Lineage (GTDB taxonomy): Bacteria > Pseudomonadota > Gammaproteobacteria > Burkholderiales > Burkholderiaceae_C > Hylemonella. The sequence goes on from JAJZUZ010000004.1 coordinate 23,569, forward strand.
GGCCTGCTGATCCAGCGCCTGCCCATCGAAGGCATGGCCAACCTGGCGGGGCAGAACCCGGCCGAGGCCGAGCAGTACGAGGCGGAGCAGTACGAGCACTACAACCGCATCGCCACCCTGGCGAGCAGCCTCAAGCGCGAGGAGTTGCTGACGCTGGACGTGGAGACCATCCTGCGCCGCCTGTTCTGGGAAGAAAAGTTGCAGCGTTTCGAGCCGCTGGCCGGCGAGACCGCGCCGCGCTTTGCCTGCACCTGCAGCCGCGAGCGCGTGGGCGGCATGATCCGCGGCCTGGGCGAGGTGGAGGCGCGGGAGATCCTGGCCGAGCGCGGCGTCATCCTGGTCGACTGCGAGTTCTGCGGCGCCGCCTATCGCTTCGACGACATCGACGTGACCCAGCTGTTCACGCAGGCGCAGGACCAGCCGCCTTCGAGCTCTTCAGTGCAGTAAACAGGCGGAACTCGCAATCGGGGTCGGCGCACTTTTCGCAGACTCCGGTCCAGCGTGGCGGCGGGCCGTCCTGCGGTTCGATCAGGCGCAGCGCGGCGCGCAGGCGCTCCCGCCCGCTGCCGTAGACGACGCCATAAGCCACCCCCGCCGCGGCCAGCTGCGCACGCAGCGCGGCATCGGACTCGTGTTGGGCCGGCGTGATGCCGGGCCCGTCCAGGCCCAGGAGCAGCACGCGGTCAAAGGCGCCGGGCTTCAGGGTATCGGGGGAGGGAGCGTCGCTGACCTGAAGTTCGTTCAGGTGCAATGCAAGATCGCGCGCCAGCTGCGTCTTGCCGGTGGCCGGAGCGCCGACGACGGCAACCTTCATGCGGATTGGCGTCTTACTTGGCGATCTGGACGTAGATCTCGTTGGGCTTGACCATGCCCAGCTCCAGGCGCGCTTTCTCTTCCACCATGGCCAGGCCCTCTTTCAGGTCCTGCACCTCGGCGGCGAGGCGGTCATTGGCGAGCTGGGCCTGGGCGTTCTTCTGCTTCTGCGTATCCAGCTGCGCGGCCATCTGGGCCACCTTGGGCACGCTGCCCCGGCCCAGCCACAGCTGCGCGTGGAGCACCACGAGCAGCGTGATCAGGATGGCCGGGACAAGGCGCTGGCCCACGGGCGTTGATTACCGGAGGTTGTAGAACGCGGAGCGGCCCGGGTACTCGGCGATGTCGCCCAGGTCTTCCTCGATGCGCAGCAGCTGGTTGTACTTGGCCATGCGGTCGCTGCGGCTCATGGAGCCGGTCTTGATCTGGCCGGCGTTGGTGCCGACGGCGATGTCGGCGATGGTGCTGTCCTCGGTCTCGCCGGAGCGGTGGCTGATGACGGCGGTGTAGCCGGCGCGCTTGGCCATCTCGATGGCGGCGAAGGTCTCGGTCAGGGTGCCGATCTGGTTGATCTTGATCAGGATGGAGTTGGCGATGCCCTTGTCGATGCCTTCCTTCAGGATCTTGGTGTTGGTGACGTAGAGGTCGTCGCCCACCAGCTGCACTTTCTTGCCCAGGCGCTCGGTCAGCAGCTTCCAGCCGTCCCAGTCGCCCTCGTGCATGCCGTCCTCGATGCTGATGATGGGGTACTTGTCGCACCAGGTGGCCAGCATGTCGGTCCACTCGGCGGCGGACAGCACCAGGCCTTCGCCTTCCAGGTGGTACTTGCCGTCCTTGTAGAACTCGCTGGCGGCGCAGTCCAGGCCGATGGCGATCTGCTCGCCGGCGGTGTAGCCGGCCTTGTCGATGGCTTCCAGGATCAGCTGGATGGCGGCCTCGTGGCTGGCGACGTTGGGGGCGAAGCCGCCCTCGTCACCCACCGAGGTGGGCATGCCCTTGTCGTGCAGGATCTTCTTCAGGGCGTGGAACACCTCGGCGCCGTAGCGCAGCGCTTCGCGGAAGCTGGGCGCGCCCACCGGCAGGATCATGAACTCCTGCAGGTCCAGGTTGTTGTTGGCGTGTGCGCCGCCGTTGATGACGTTCATCATCGGCACGGGCATCTGCACGGCGTTCATGCCGCCAAAGTAGCGGTACAGGGGCAGGCCGGCTTCTTCGGCCGCGGCACGGGCCACGGCCATGGAGACGGCCAGCATGGCGTTGGCGCCCAGGCGGCCCTTGTTCTCGGTGCCGTCCAGGTCGATCAGGGTCTTGTCCAGGAAGGCCTGCTCGGAAGCGTCCAGGCCCAGCACGGCCTCGGAGATCTCGGTGTTGATGTTCTCCACGGCCTTAAGCACGCCCTTGCCCAGATAGCGGCTCTTGTCGCCATCGCGCAGTTCGATGGCCTCGCGGCTGCCGGTGGAGGCGCCCGAGGGTACGGCGGCACGGCCCATGGTGCCGGATTCGAGCAGGACGTCACATTCGACGGTGGGGTTGCCTCGGCTGTCCAGGACTTCGCGGCCGACGATATCAACAATAGCGCTCATGCTTACCTTTCGATTTCGATTTCGCTGTGTAGGTTGAGGGTCAAACGATGGGGGCGGCCACGCCCTCCACCAGGATCATGTTGAAGAACTGCGTGGCACCGGCGCGCTTGGCGCGCGCGGCCTTGTACATCTCGCCATCGTAGAAGGCCTTGGCCTGCTCAAAGCCGGGAAAGCGCAGCATGGCCACGCGGGCCGGCTGCCATTGGCCTTCCATCACCTCGAAGCGGCCGCCACGCACCAGGTATTCGCCGCCGGCGGCCTTGACCGCCGCCGGTGCTTCCGCCATGTACTGCTTGTACTGTTCCATGTCGGTGATCTGCATGTCGACGATGATGTAGGCGGGTGTCATGGTGCGATTCAAGGTTCAGTTAAAGCTGTTTTCCAGGAAGCCGTGTTTCTTGGTCACGTCGTCCAGCGCCACCAGGGTCTCCAGCAAGGCCTTCATGTGCTTGAGCGGCACGGCATTGGGGCCATCAGACCAGGCTTCGGCCGGGTTGGGGTGGGTTTCCATGAAGAAACCCGCGACGCCCACGGCCGCACCGGCACGGGCCAGCACGGGCACCATCTCGCGCGCGCCGCCGCTGCTGGTGCCCTGGCCGCCGGGCTTCTGCACGGAGTGGGTCACGTCGAACACCACGGGCGCGCCGGACTTGCGCATTTCGGCCAGACTGGTCATGTCGGCCACGAGGTTGTTGTAGCCGAAGCTGACGCCGCGTTCGCAGGCCAGGAAGCGATCCGGGTCCAGGCCTGCTTCAACGGCGGCCGCACGGGCCTTGTCGATCACGTTCTTCATGTCCCAGGGCGCGAGAAACTGGCCCTTCTTGATGTTCACCGGTTTGCCCGAGCGGGCTACGGCGTGGATGAAGTCGGTTTGCCGGCACAGGAAGGCCGGAGTCTGCAGCACGTCGACCACGCTGGCAACTTCGGCCACCTGCGACTCGTCGTGCACGTCGGTGAGCACGGGCAGGCCGGTCTGGCGGCGCACCTCGTCCAGGATCTTCAGGCCGGCTTCCAGGCCGACGCCGCGCTTGGTCGAACCCGAGGAGCGGTTGGCCTTGTCGAAGGAGCCCTTGTAGATCAGGTGGATGCCAAGGGACGTGCAGGCTTCCTTGAGCTGGCCGGCCACGTCGAGGGACATCTGCAGCCCTTCGATGGAGCAGGTGCCCGCGATCAGGAAGAAGCGTTTGTCCAGGCCGACGTCGAAGCCGCACAGTTTCATGCTCGGTTCCTCGCTCAGGCCACGGCCTTCAGGTTCTTCTTGCCCGCGACCTGGTGGTCCAGTGCGGCCTTGATGAAGGCGTTGAACAGCGGGTGCCCGTTCCAGGGCGTGGACTTGAACTCGGGGTGGAACTGCACGCCGACGAACCAGGGGTGCACGGCCTGTGGCAGCTCGACGATCTCGGTCAGGTGCTCGCGCTGCGTCAGCGCGGAAATCACCAGGCCCGACTTGCGCAGCGCGTCCAGATAATTGACGTTGGCCTCGTAGCGGTGGCGATGGCGCTCGGTCACCACGTCGCCATAGATCTGGTGCGCTAGCGTGCCCTTGGCCACATCGGAGCTCTGGGCGCCCAGGCGCATGGTGCCGCCGAGGTCGGAATTGGCGTCGCGCGTCTTGATGGTGCCGTCGGCATCTTTCCATTCGGTGATGAGGGCGATGACCGGGTGCTGGCAGTGCGGCTCGAACTCGGTGCTGTTGGCGTCCTTCAGGCCGGCCACATGGCGCGCGAACTCGATGGTCGCCACCTGCATGCCCAGGCAGATGCCGAGATACGGCACCTTGTGCTCGCGGGCGAAGCGGGCGGTGTTGATCTTGCCCTCGATGCCGCGCTTGCCGAAGCCGCCCGGCACCAGGATGGCGTCGTACTTGGCCAGGCGCGAGAGGGTGTCGTCGGTGACAGTCTCGGAATCGACGTGCTCGATCTTCACGCGCACGTGGTTCTTCATGCCGGCGTGGCGCAGCGCCTCGTTGACCGACTTGTAGCTGTCGGTCAGTTCCACGTACTTGCCGACCATGGCGATGGTGACCTCGCCCTGCGGGTTCTCGGTCTCGTAGACCAGGTCGTCCCAGCGCTTGAGGTTGGCCGGCGGGGTGTTCAGACGCAGCTTGTCGCAGATCAGGCCGTCCAGGCCCTGCTCGTGCAGCACCCGCGGCACCTTGTAGATGGTGTCCACGTCGGGCATCGAGATCACGCCCCATTGCGGCACGTTGGTGAAGAGGCTGATCTTTTCGCGCTCGTCATCGGGGATGGCGCGGTCCGCGCGGCACAGCAGGGCGTCGGGCTGGATGCCGATCTCGCGCAGCTTCTGCACGGTGTGCTGGGTGGGCTTGGTCTTGAGCTCACCGGCGGCGGCGATCCAGGGCACATAGGTCAGGTGCACGAAGGCGGCCTGGTTGGGGCCCAGGCGCAGGCTGAGCTGGCGCACGGCCTCCAGGAAGGGCAGGGATTCGATGTCGCCCACCGTGCCGCCGATCTCGACGATGGCCACGTCCACCGCATCGGGCGTCTCATAGCCGGCACCACGCTTGACGAACTCCTGGATTTCGTTGGTGACGTGCGGGATGACCTGCACCGTCTTGCCCAGGTAGTCGCCACGGCGCTCCTTCTCCAGCACGCTCTTGTAGATCTGGCCCGTGGTGAAGTTGTTGGTCTTCTTCATCCGGGTCTCGATGAAGCGCTCATAGTGGCCCAGGTCCAGGTCGGTCTCGGCGCCGTCGTCGGTCACGAACACCTCGCCATGCTGGAACGGCGACATCGTCCCGGGGTCGACGTTCAGGTAGGGATCGAGCTTGATGAGGGTGACTTTGAGGCCCCGCGATTCCAGGATCGCGGCCAAGGACGCTGAGGCGATTCCCTTGCCGAGGGAGGACACCACACCGCCGGTGACGAAGACGAATTTGGTCATGTCAGGTCGAGCCTTGGGCTCGAGGAGGTGGTAAAGCGAGATTATAGGCTTGTGCTCATGACCGACCGCTTGCACGGGTACAAATGCTACATTCCGGGCCATGAATGAGCTGGCTGGAAAACACATCGTCCTCGGCCTCACCGGCGGCATTGCCTGTTACAAGGCGGCCGAGCTGTGCCGCGCCCTGGTGAAGGAGGGCGCCACCGTGCAGGTGGTGATGACCGAGGCCGCGGCCCAGTTCATCACGCCGGTGACGATGCAGGCCCTGTCCAACCGGCCGGTCTACCACTCGCAGTGGGACGCGCGCGAGCCCAACAACATGGCGCACATCAACCTCAGCCGCGAGGCCGACGCCATCCTGATCGCCCCGGCCAGCGCGGACTTCATGGCCAAGCTGCTGCATGGGCGCGCGGACGACCTGCTCAGCCTGATGTGCCTGGCGCGACCTATCGAGACGGTACCTTTGCTGGTGGCCCCGGCCATGAACCGCGAGATGTGGGCCCATCCGTCCACGCAGCGCAATGTGGTCCAGTTGAAGGCCGACGGTGCCGTGGTCTTCGACGTGGGCAGCGGCGAACAGGCTTGCGGCGAGGTGGGGGACGGCCGCATGCTGGAGCCGGCGGAGCTGCTGGAGGAGGTGATCGCCTTCTTCCGGCCCAAGCTGCTGCGCGGCCAGCGCGTGCTGGTGACAGCGGGGCCGACCTACGAGGCCATCGATCCGGTGCGCGGCATCACCAATCTCTCCAGCGGCAAGATGGGTTTCGCCATCGCGCGCGCGGCGCGCGAAGCCGGCGCGGACGTCACCCTGGTGGCCGGCCCGGTGCATCTGGCGACGCCGCGCGGCGTGCGGCGGGTCGACGTGCGTTCGGCCCGCGACATGCAGGCCGCTGTGCAGGTGCAGCTCCCCGATGCTACTGTTTTCATAGCGACAGCGGCCGTGGCGGACTGGCGCCCGGCCAACACGGCGGAGCAGAAGATCAAGAAGGACGGCTCCGGCCAGCCGCCGGCGCTGAGCTTTGTCGAGAACCCGGACATCCTGGCCAGTGCGGCGCAAAGCGAGCGGGCGAAAAGCGGCGCGCTCTACTGCGTCGGTTTCGCGGCCGAGAGCCACGACCTGCTGGCCCACGCCCAGGCCAAGCGTGCGCGCAAGGGGGTGCCGCTGCTGGTGGGCAATATCGGGCCCGCCACCTTTGGCCAGGATGACAATGCCCTGCTGCTGGTCGACGCTCAAGGCACGGTCGAGTTGCCGCGCGCGGGCAAACTGACACTGGCGCGCCAGCTGGCGGCCGAGATCGCCAGGAGGTTGAGTGTTGGGCGTTGAGCGAGAATGCCCCACGCTCAACGCCGAACACTCAACGCTCAACCTCTCCCATGAACATCGACGTCAAGATTCTGGATCCGCGCATGGCGGATCAGTTGCCCAGCTACGCCACGCCCGGCAGTGCCGGCCTGGACCTGCGCGCCTGCATCACCGAGGCCGTGACCCTGCAGCCCAATGCCTGGCAGCTCGTCCCGACGGGCATTGCCATTCACTTGGCCGACCCCGGTTATGCCGCGCTGATCCTGCCGCGCTCCGGCCTCGGTCACAAGCACGGCATCGTGCTGGGCAATCTGGTCGGGCTGATCGACAGCGACTACCAGGGACAGCTCATGGTCAGCGCCTGGAACCGCAGCAATACCGCCTTCACCATTGAACCCATGGAGCGCATCGCACAACTGGTGGTGGTGCCGGTGGTGCAGGCCCAGTTCAATGTGGTGGACGAATTCGCCGCTGTCACGGAGCGCGGCGCGGGCGGCTACGGTTCCACGGGGAAGAGTTAGTTCCCCCCTGTTACGGCTCACTGCGTGTAGCCGTCTCTCCCCTCAAGGGGACAACCCCAGTGGCCCGGCAAAGCCGGTTCCACGGGGTTCCCCGCCTTCGTCCCAAGTTCGGATGCCTTTGTCGTGTCAGTGAAGGCTGCCGCTGCCGGGCCCGTGTTCGTGCGGCGGCGCGATGCGGAAGAAGCCGGTGCCGGCGGAGCCGCGGCCGATTTCCTCTTCGGTGGCCTCGCGCACACCTTCCACCTTGAGCTTGAGGCGCAGCGCAATGCCGGCCAGCGGGTGGTTGCCGTCCAGCACCACGTGATCCGGGTAGAGCTCGGTCACGGTGAACAGGGCGTCCTTGGGCGCATCCGCGTTGCAGCCGGCGGGCAGGGCCATGCCCTCGATGGTCATGCCTTCTTCCAGCTCGGGCGGGAACAGCTTGCGGTCTTCCAGGAACACCAACTGCTCGTTGTAGTCGCCAAAGGCTTCCTCCGGCTCCAGTTGCAGCGCCACCGTCGCACCCACGCCATGGCCCTGCAGCGCGTCCTCGATCTTCTTGAACAGGTCATGTCCGCCGATCAGGAACTCCACCGGCTCCTCCAGCACGTCGAGCTCCTCGCCCAGGGTGTCGGTCAGTGTCCAGGTCAGCGCGACCACGCATTGCTGATTGATTTCCATAAGGCAGAATTGTCGCAGTTAATCCCCCGACGGTAATTCCATGGACATCGACAAGCCGCTGCCCCTGCTGGGCGGCCTCAGCCCCGCCACCTTCATGCAGCGCTACTGGCACAAGAAGCCGCTGCTGGTGCGCCAGGCCATCCCCGGGTTCAAGGCGCTGCTACCCCGCACTGCGTTGTTTGCCCTGGCCGAGCAGGAAGACGTGGAATCGCGCCTGGTGACCCTGCAGCGTTCGCGTGGCAAGGAGCACTGGAGCCTGCAGCGCGGGCCGTTTGCACGCCGCGCGCTGCCGGCGCTCAAGACACCCGAGTGGACGCTGCTGGTGCAGGGCGTGGACCTGCACAGCGACGCGGCGCATGAATTGATGAACCGCTTCCGCTTCATCCCGGATGCGCGGCTGGATGACCTGATGATCAGCTACGCCAGCGAGGGCGGTGGTGTGGGGCCCCACTTCGACAACTACGACGTTTTCCTGCTGCAGGCGCAGGGCCGGCGCCGCTGGCGCATCGGCCGCCAGGACGACCTGAGTCTCAAACCGGGCATGCCGGTCAAGATCCTGGCGAACTTCCAGCCCGAGCAGGAGTTCGTGCTGGAGCCGGGCGACATGCTCTACCTGCCGCCGCACTACGCCCATGACGGCGTGGCTGTGGGCGGGGAGTGCATGACCTACTCGATCGGCTTTCGCTCGCCCAAGGCCGGCGAACTGGCGCAGGAGCTGCTGCAGCGTCTGGCGGAGGACGCGGTGGCGAGCGTGGGCGACGACTTCTACCGCGATGCGCGCCAGGCGGCCGCGGCCACCCCAGCCGCCATGCCGGTCGCGCTGGAGCGTTTTGCGCGCCAGGCCGTGCAGCAGGCGCTCAAGGACCCGCTGGCCTTGCCGCGCGCGCTGGGCGAGGCAATGAGCGAGCCCAAGCCGCATGTCTGGTTCGAGGCCCAGGCCCGGCCCCGGGGGCGCGGCGGCGTGGTGCTGGACCGGCGCACCCGCATGCTGTACGACGAGCAGCACATCTACATCAATGGCGAGAGCTATCTGGCGGCCGGGCGTGACGCGACGCTGATGCGGCGGTTGGCGGATGAGCGCACCCTGGGCGCGACCGAGGTGGCGCGCGCCAGCGCCGCCGCGCGCGAGCTCCTGCTTGACTGGTGCGAGGACGGCTGGGCCCATGCGTGCTGAAGACGACCAGCCAGCCGCTCTGCCGCAAGGCCGCCTGAGCGGCCGCAGCGTGTTCGTGCAGGCGGTGCGCGACGCCCTGCAGGTGGCAGCGCGCGAGGGCTGGAACGAGCTCATCCTCTGTGACGCCAACTTTGCCAACTGGCCGCTGGGCGAGCGTGCCGTGGCCGAGGCGCTGCAGGCCTGGGCGCGTGGCGGGCGGCGCTTTGTCCTGCTGGCCATGGACTATTCCGGCCTGCCGCGCCAGCATGCGCGTTTCGTGAAATGGCGCCAGACCTGGGACCACATCATCGAGTGCCGGGTCTGCCGCGCCACCGATGCCCTGGCCTTCCCGAGCGTGTTCTGGACGCCGGCCTGGGTGATGCAGCGCATCGACGTGGAACGCGACGTGCTGGTCTGCGACAGCGAGGCGGCCCGCCGTGTGGCCCTGCGTCAACTGCTGGATGAATGCCGCCGCGACAGCAGCCCCGGATTTCCGGCCTCGGTGCTCGGGCTCTGAAGGTAGCCGAGGGGCACGTTGTCGCGCCATGTGTTCCGGTCAGCTTCCGGTCAGCCTACGCAAAATCCCTTAAGGGTTTTCCATCTTTCCTTTGAATTGGAAAGTGTTTTCGCCCTATAATTTTCGGCTAAGCAAGGCCTGTGTAAGCACTTTGCTTGGTCAGCCCGGCCTACCGAGCTGGCAATCTCCGGAAATTGTCATCAACCTTTTACTAGACACACCAACATGAACAAGACCCTCGTTCTGGCCGCCGTGATCGCTGCTGCTGCTCTGGCCGCCTGTGGCAAGAAAGAAGAAGCCGCTGCTCCCGCCGCTCCCGCTGCTGCTCCCGCTCCGGCTGCTGCCCCCGCCGCTTCCGCTCCGGCTGCCGACGCTTCGGCTCCCGCTGCCGCTCCGGCCGCCGCTCCCGCTGCCGAAGCCGACAAGAAGTAATTCTTGACGCGCAAGAAAAAGCCACCGCAAGGTGGCTTTTTTTTCGCCCGTGCCCCGGCGGTGCGGGCCGGGTCGGATGCCCTCACGGGCATCAGCGCAGGTCGTCGGCAATGACCTTGAGGATGCGCTGGGCGTTGTCCGAGGTCTCCGGCTGGCCTTCGGCATTGAGCACGGAGACGGTGCTGGTGTCGCCCTGGCCGCGTACGGTGACGCGGTATTTCTGCGGCACCTTGTCCTTCGGCGTGCCGCTGAAGAGGCGCGTGAAGAAGCCGGGTTCCTCCTGTCCGGGCGGCGTGGGCTCGACGTAGCGCACGTAGTAGGTACCCTGGCTGCGGTCACGGTCTTCCACCGTGAAGCCGGTGCGGTCCAGCGTCAGGCCGACGCGTCGCCAGGCACGGTCGAAGTTCTCGCTGACGAGCACGACGGGCTGGCCGTCCCGGCTGTCCAGGCGGGCCATCGGCGGCTGCACGGCCGCGTTCGCCAGGGCCGCGCTGGCCTGCGCAGCCGGTGCGCCCAGCTTGACCATCAGGCGGCGCAGCATTTCGTATTCGAGGTCGGGCTCGACCGGACGCGGTTGCCAGGTGGTCTTGATACGCTGGTCGTCCTTGAACGTTTCCACCAGGCCGCGGTGGCTGATGTAGATTTCGGTCCCGCCGGACGCGGTGCGCTCGAGGCGGGTGCGGTACTTGTCCAGCTCGCCCGTCGAATACAGGTTGTCCAGGTACTTGCCGACGGTGCGGCGGATGAAGTCCATGGGCAGCTTGCCGCGGTTCTCGTTCCAGTCGGTTTCCATGATGCCCAGCTGGGCATCATCCAATGGCAGCTTGAAACCGGTTTCTTCCCAGAAGGTGCGGATGAGGGGCCAGAGCTTCTCCGGCGGCTGATCCACGACCAGCCAGCGTTGCGCTCCGTGGCCTTCGATGCGCATGCCGGGAAAGCTGCTGGCCACGGCGTTCTGCGTGCTTTGCTGCCCCGCATTCTGGTAGCCGGTGGCGCTCACCGTGGTGCCGGGGGTGGCGTAGCGGTTGTCCTTGGGCAACTGGGTCAGGTCCGGGGGAACCGACAGCGGGGTGGTCTTCACGGCCGCCTTGTAGTCGACCTTGTCGCCCTCCAGTGTGGAGCAGGCACCCAGCACCAGAGGCAGGCCCAGCAGGGCCAGTTTGTAAAGAGGCTTCACCAGCAAATCCTAGAAAGGGTGGGAGATCAGAGCAGGCCGGCGCCGCGCAGCGCGCCTTCGACGGCGGGCTGGTTGGCGCTGGTCAGCGGCGTCATGGGCAGGCGTAGCGTGCCGCCGCACTTGCCCAGGCGCTGCAGGGCCCACTTGACCGGGATCGGGTTGGGTTCGACAAAGAGCTGCTTGTGCAGCGGCATCAACTTGAACTGGATCTCCATGGCGCGCTTGACATCGCCAGCCATGGCGGCCACACACAGCTCGTGCATGGCGCGTGGCGCCACATTGGCCGTCACACTGATGTTGCCATGGCCACCGCACAGCATCAGCGCCACGGCAGTGGGGTCATCGCCCGAGTAGATGGAGAAGCTCTTCGGGGCTTCGCGGATCAGCCACTGGGCGCGCTCGATGTTGCCGGTGGCTTCCTTGATGCCGACGATGCCCGGCACCTGGGCCAGGCGCAGCACGGTGTCGTGCGCCATATCGGCCACGGTGCGGCCGGGCACGTTGTACAGCACCATGGGCAGGTCACCCACGGCCTCGGCGATGGCCTTGAAGTGCAGGTACTGGCCTTCCTGCGTGGGCTTGTTGTAGTAGGGCACGACCTGCAGCTGGCAGTCGGCGCCGACCTTCTTGGCGAATTTCGCGAGTTCGATCGCCTCGGCAGTGGAGTTGGCGCCGCAGCCGGCCATGATGGGCACGCGGCCCTTGGCCTGATCGACGGAGACGCGGATGATCTCGCAGTGCTCGTCGACGTTGACGGTGGGCGACTCGCCCGTGGTGCCGACCACGCCGATGCAGTCAGTGCCCTCGGCGATATGCCAGTCGATCAGTTTGCGCAGCGTAGGGTAGTCGACGCTACCGTCCTCGTGCAGGGGGGTGACGAGGGCCACGATGCTGCCGGTGATGCGGCGGTTGGAGGAGGTCATGGGCGCAGGAAAGGTAAGTTCTGGCGAAACGGACATTCTAACGAGGGAGGGCGCCGCCAAGGCGCGGCCCTCAGAGTGGATAACGCGCCGGTCCGCCCGCCGTGGACAGGCCGCTTTCCCGGATGGCGGCAATGCGTTGCACAAAGCGCTCGGGTTGCGCCAGATAGCCGTCCTCGTAGGCCACCGCGCGCAGCCCGGCGCAGGTCTGCAGCAGTTCGCCGGGACGCAGCAGAAAATCCTGCCGCGACGGCTTGCCGACGGTTTCATTGCCGGTGGCAAAGGTTTCGTAGAGCAGCACGCCACCCGGCGCCACGCTTTGCAGCAGCACCGGGAATAGGGCGCGCCAGAGGTAGTTGGTCACCACCACCGCGTCGAACTGGCGTGGCCGGCCACCCTCGACCAGGGGCCAGGGGCCGTTCTCGATGTCCGCTTCAATCGCCGTACCCAGGCCGGCCACAGCCGCGATGGCTTCCGGCGAGCGGTCCACACCCGTGACCGGATGGCCGCGCTGGGCAAACCAGCGCAGGTGGCGGCCGTGGCCGCAGGCCACGTCCAGCACCGTGCCGCCGGGACGGACCAGGTGCGACCAGCGCTGCACCCAGGCGGAGGGCGCCTCGGTCCCGTGAAGCATGCTGCTCATTGCGGTCCGGCCTCGTTCTGCAGCGCGCCACGCGCCCTGCGCTTCACCGCGCTGAGCCCGGCCCGTGCCAGCCGGGCTTCGCCGCCGACCGGCGCACCGGTGATGATGATCTTCATGGCGCCCAGTGTGCCATGGGACGGGCACTCAGAAGCAGGCCCAGAGCTCGTTGGCCAGCGTCAGCAGGAAGTCGGGCCGCGTATAGAGCATGAACACGGCCAGCAGCACCAACCCGGCCGCCGCCCAGGCCAGCGCCTTGTGCCAGCCGCGCAACTTCATCATGCCTGCGCCGCCGCCGCGTGATGACGCCGGATGGCCGCCTCGCGCACCGGCAGGTTGACCAGGGCCGCGGCCACGCCCAGGCCGATGGCGATGTACCAGACGATGTCGTAGCTGCCGGTCTTGTCGTACAGGTAGCCGCCGAGCCAGACACCCATGAAGGAGCCGACCTGGTGGCTGAAGAAGACGAAGCCGCCCAGCATGGACAGGTGCGCCACGCCGAAGATCTGGGCCACGGTGGCATTGGTCGGCGGCACGGTGGACAGCCACAGCAGGCCCATGACAGCCGAGAAGACATAGACGCTCATGGGCGTGAGCGGCACCAGCAGGAACAGGGTGATGGCGATCGAGCGGGCGAAATAGATGAAGGCCAGGATCTTGCGCTTGGCCAGGCGCTGGCCCAGCGTGCCGGCGGCGTAGGTGCCGAAGACGTTGAACAGGCCGATCAGCGCCAGCGAGTAGCTGGCCACCTGGGGCGAGAGTCCGTGGTCCTTGAGGTAGCTCGGCATGTGCACGCCGATGAACACCACCTGGAAGCCGCACACGAAATAGCCGGCCATCAGCAGCTGGAAGCTGGGGTAGGCAAAGGCTTCGCGCAGTGCCTGGCCGATCGTCTGCTCGCGTTTCGGCGGCGTGCCGCTGGCGAAACCGGGTTCGTGCAGGCCCCAGGCCAGCGGGATGATGAGGATGGCCGCCATGCCCAGCGCCACCAGGGCCTGTTGCCAGCCCAGGCTGCTGATCAACCAGCCTTCGGTGGGCACCATGAGGAACTGGCCGAAGGACCCCGCCGCGGCCGCCACGCCCATGGCCCAGGAGCGCTTTTCCAGGCTGACGTTGCGGCCGATCACCCCGTAGATCACGGCGTAGGTGGTGCCGGCCTGGGCCGTGCCGATGAGCACGCCGCAGGTCAGGGCGAACAGGGTGGGGGTGGCGGCATGGGCCATGCCCAGCAGGCCCAGGGCGTAGAGGAGAGCGCCGGCGATGATCACCTTGGAGGCCCCGAAGCGGTCGGCCAGCATGCCGGCAAAGATGCCGGCGAAGCCCCAGGTCAGGTTCTGGATGGCCATGGCCAGGGCGAAGGTCTCGCGCGTCCAGCCCTGGGCCTGGGTGACGGGCTGCAGCCAGAGGCCGAAGCCGTGGCGGATGCCCATGGAAAGGGTGACGATGGCGGCGCCGCAGATCAGCACCTGGGCCATGGGGAGTTTCTTATTGCTATGTGTGCTCATCGTTGAACTGTAGCCAAATCGCCCCGGGCCTGCCGCGGGCGGGCCATTTGTAACTGTATGTTCATCCAGTGACCGGGGTCGCCAAGGTCTACAATCGCGCGCCATGGCTGTCAAACCTACACCCGAATATTCCGAAGGCTCCATCCGTGTCCTCAAGGGACTGGAGCCGGTCAAGCAGCGTCCGGGCATGTACACCCGGACCGACAACCCGCTGCACATCATCCAGGAGGTGCTGGACAACGCGGCGGACGAGGCCCTGGCCGGCCACGGCAGGAAGATTGCCGTCACCCTGCACGCCGACGGTTCGGTCAGCGTCGAGGACGACGGGCGCGGCATCCCCTTCGGCCTGCACCCGGAGGAAAAGGCGCCGGTGATCGAGCTGGTCTACACGCGCTTGCACGCCGGCGGCAAGTTCGACAAGGGCCAGGGCGGGGCCTACAGCTTCTCCGGCGGCTTGCACGGCGTGGGCGTGTCCGTGACCAATGCGCTGGCCAAGCGCCTGCAGGTCAGCACCCACCGCGAGGGCAAGGTCGCCACGCTGGCCTTCTCGGGCGGCGACGTGATCGAGCCGCTCCAGACCCGCGCCCAGGGCGCGGGCGACCGCAAGCAGGGCACCACGGTGCGCGTCTGGCCCGACGCCAAATACTTCGAATCCGCCGCCCTGCCCATGGGCGAGCTCACGCACCTGCTGCGCAGCAAGGCCGTGCTGATGCCCGGCGTCACGGTGACGCTGACGGTGGAGAAGACGAAAGAGACCCAGACCTGGCTCTACAAGGGCGGCCTGCGCGACTACCTGATGCAGACGCTGAGCGCCGACCCGGTGATTCCCCTGTTCGAGGGCGAGGGTTATGCCGACAGCAACGACACCTTCGCCGAAGGCGAGGGTGCGGCCTGGGCCGTGGCCTTCACCGAGGACGGCACGCCGGTGCGCGAGAGCTACGTCAACCTGATCCCCACCAGCGCCGGCGGCACGCACGACAGCGGGCTGCGCGATGGCCTCTTCAACGCTGTCAAGAGCTTCATCGAACTGCACAGCCTCTTGCCCAAGGGCGTGAAGCTGCTGCCCGAGGACGTGTTCGCGCGCGCCAGCTACGTGCTTTCGGCCAAGGTGCTCGATCCGCAGTTCCAGGGCCAGATTAAGGAGCGTCTCAATTCCCGCGACGCCGTGCGCCTGGTGTCCAGCTTCGTGCGCCCCGCGCTGGAGCTGTGGCTGAACCAGCACGTGGAATATGGCAAGAAGCTGGCCGAGCTGGCCATCAAGGCCGCGCAGACGCGCCAGCGCGCCGGCCAGAAGGTGGAAAAGCGCAAGGGCTCCGGCGTGGCCGTGCTGCCGGGCAAGCTGACCGACTGCGAGAGCCGCGACCTCAGCCACAACGAACTCTTCCTGGTCGAGGGTGACTCGGCCGGGGGCAGCGCCAAGATGGGCCGCGACAAGGAAAGCCAGGCCATCCTGCCGCTGCGCGGCAAGGTGCTCAATACCTGGGAGGTCGAGCGCGACCGCCTGTTTGCCAACACCGAGGTGCATGACATCTCCGTGGCCATCGGCGTGGACCCGCACGGCCCCAACGACAGCCCGGACCTCAGTGGCCTGCGCTACGGCAAGGTCTGCATCCTGTCCGATGCCGATGTGGACGGCTCGCACATCCAGGTACTGCTGCTGACGCTGTTCTTCCGCCACTTCCCCAAGCTGATCGAGGCCGGCCACGTCTACGTGGCGCGCCCGCCGCTGTTCCGCGTGGACATCCCGGCGCGCGGCAAGAAGGCGGCCAGCAAGGCCTACGCGCTGGACGAGGGCGAGCTCACGGCCATCCTCGACAAGTGCGCCAAGGAGGGCGTGGCCAAGGAGCGCTGCCAGATCAGCCGTTTCAAGGGCCTGGGTGAGATGAACGCCGAACAGCTGTGGGAGACCACCCTGAATCCCGATACACGCCGTCTGCTGCAGGTGCGTCTGGGCGCGCTGGACACCGTGCAGACAGAGGCGGAGATCACCAAGCTCATGGGCAAGGGCGAGGCCGCGGCGCGGCGCGAGTTGATGGAACTGCACGGCGATGCGGTGGAGGTGGACATCTGATGCGCCTGCGCCCCGCGTTCGGCCTGCTTGCCGTGCTGGCCCTGATGGGGCAGGGCGTGGCGCGCGCCGACGTCTGGGCGTATGTGAACGACGCGGGCGTGCCGCATTTCGCTGCTGAGCGACTGGATGAGCGCTACGAGCTGTACTTTTCCGACGAGGCGCCACAGGACAACACGCGCGCCAAGGCGGTCCCCATGGCGCCCTCGCGCCTGCTGGCCTTCTTCGAGATTTCACCCGACTACAAATCGGTCCGGCACCTGATGCGCGCGGCGTCGCACAGGCACGACATCGACTACGCGCTGTTGCAGGCCGTGATCGCCACCGAGTCCGGCTTCGACGCCGACGCCGTTTCGCCCAAAGGGGCGGTGGGCCTGATGCAGCTGATGCCTGCCACCGCGCGCGGCTATGGCCTGGTCGACCTGCGGCGCAAACCGGTTGCGCGCCAGCTGCGCGACGCGCGCACCAACATCGAGGTGGGTAGTCGGCACCTGCGTCGCCTGCTGAACAGGTTCCCGCAGCGGCTGGATCTCGCCCTGGCCGCCTACAACGCCGGCTTGCGCACCGTGCGCGAAGCCGGTAACCAGGTGCCGCCCCTGCGCGAAACGCAGGACTACGTCCAGACGGTGCTTGCCTTGTACGCGGTGCTCAAGCCGGCGGCCGAGAAGTCCGCGCCCCAGTGGCCGGCGCGCGAGCCGGCGCAGTTTGCCCGCCTGGACGAGACGCCGTTCTGAAGAACTCGATGGTTGGAAAGCCCAAGATGGTTCCCACGACCCTCGGACGGATGGCTCCTTCCGCCCATGCGGCGGGCGACGGGCGACGGCCACTTTGCAGCAGGGGCGGGGTGAAGTTGCGGACAACTGCCGTGCCTACGCTGTCAGCCTTGGTGGGAACCTTGTTCTTCTGGGCCCTGCCGTTGATGGAGGCGCGGGCCGACGTCTGGGGCTTTGTCGACGAACGGGGGGTGGCGCATTTCGCCGCCGAACGTTTGGACCCGCGCTACGAGTTCTATTTCTCCACGCCACGCGGTGTGGATCTCAAGTGGGGCCGTACCAAGGCGGCGAAGGCGGGGTACGCCGAGGCGCCGCCCCCGGCCCCGGCCAAGCTGCTGGCCTTTTTTGAGGAGTCGCCCAATTACCGGGGCGTCCAGCATCTGCTGCACGCCGCCGCCCGCGAGCAGCAGATCGAATATGAGCTCTTGCAGGCGGTGATTGCGACCGAGTCCGGCTTTGACGCCGGGGCCGTGTCCCCGCGGGGTGCGGTGGGCCTGATGCAGGTGATGCCGTCGATCGCGCGACACTACGGTGTACAAGGCGACGGGCGTTCCAACGTCACCACCAAGCTGAAGGATCCCCGTGTCAACATCCGCGCCGGTTCACGGCATCTGCGGGACATGATGTCGCGCTTTCCCGGGCGGCTGGAACTGGCGCTGGCCGCCTACAACGCGGGCCTGACCGCGGTGCGGCGCGCCGGCAACCGGATGCCCCGCTTCAAGGAGACCCAGAACTACGTCAGGACTGTTCTGCAGCTCTATGCCGTGCTCCGACGCCCCGCCATGCGGCAAGGTGCCCGACACCACCCGGTGTTGAGCCGGCCGCAGGCCGAGCCGCGTGGTGTCGAGACCTGTTGTCTGGGTGACCGGGCAACGCCATCTCCGCCTGGTTCCAAGACCGAGACCCAATGATTTCCCATGACTGATCAACCTACCCTCGACTTCGCGGCCGACGCCGCCGGCGACGATGCGCTCAATCTCGCCAGTTATGCCCAGCGGGCCTACCTCGAATATGCGCTCAGCGTCGTGAAGGGCCGGGCCCTGCCCGATGTGAGCGACGGCCAGAAGCCGGTGCAGCGCCGCATCCTCTACGCCATGTCGCGCATGGGGCTGGGCTATGGCGGTCCCAGCGGCAACACGGCGGCCAAACCCGTCAAGAGCGCCCGTGTGGTCGGTGACGTGCTGGGCCGCTTCCACCCGCATGGCGACCAGGCTGCCTACGATGCGCTGGTGCGCATGGCGCAGGACTTTGCCCAGCGCTACCCGCTGATCGATGGCCAGGGCAACTTCGGTAGTCGCGACGGTGATGGCGCCGCCGCCATGCGCTACACCGAAGCGCGTCTGGCCAGGATTTCCAGCCTGCTGCTCGACGAAATCGACGAGGGCACGGTGGACTTCATGCCCAACTACGACGGTTCCACCGAGGAGCCGAAGCAGTTGCCCGCGCGCCTGCCCTTCACGCTGCTCAACGGCGCCTCCGGCATCGCTGTGGGCCTGGCCACCGAGATTCCCAGCCACAACCTGGGCGAGGTGGCTCAGGCCTGCGTGGCCCTAATCCGGAACCCCAAGCTGCCCGACAGCGAACTGTTCGAGCTGCTGCCGGGGCCCGACTATCCCGGCGGCGGCCAGATCATCAGCCCGGCGGCGGATATCGCCGAGGCCTACCGCACGGGCCGCGGCTCGCTCAAGGTGCGCGCGCGCTGGAAGATCGAGGAACTGGCGCGCGGTCAGTGGCAGCTGGTGGTGACCGAGCTGCCGCCGGGCGTGAGCACGCAGAAGGTGCTGGAGGAGATTGAGGAGCTGACCAATCCCAAGGTCAAGGCCGGCAAGAAGGCGCTGACGCCGGAGCAGAACCAGCTCAAGGCCACGGTGTTGGCGGTGTTGGACGTGGTGCGTGACGAATCGAGCAAGGACGCGCCGGTGCGCCTGGTCTGCGAGCCCAAGACCAGTCGCATCGAGCAGCAGGAGCTCATCACCACGCTGCTGGCGCACACGAGTCTCGAGACCTCGGCGCCGGTGAACATGACCATGGTGGGTCTGGATGGTCGCCCCACGCAGAAGACGCTGCGCCAGATGCTGGAGGAGTGGATCGCTTTCCGCCAGGCCACCATCGAGCGGCGCTCGCGCCACCGGCTGGACAAGGTGCTGGATCGCATCCACATCCTGGAAGGCCGGCAGACCGTGCTGCTCAATGTGGACGAGGTCATCCGCATCATCCGCAACGCCGACGAGCCCAAGGCCGCGCTGATTGCACGCTTCAAGCTGTCCGAGCGCCAGGCCGACGACATCCTGGAAATCCGCTTGCGTCAGCTGGCGCGGCTGGAAGCCATCAAGATCGAGCAGGAACTGAAAGAGCTGCGCGAGGAGCAGAAGAAGCTGGAAGAGATCCTGGGCAGCCCGGCCGCATTGCGCAAGCTGATGGTCAAGGAGATCGAGGCCGACGCCAAGACGTTCGGCGATGCACGCCGCACCCTGATCCAGGCCGAGAAGAAGGCCGTGGCCGAGGTCAAGGTGGTCGACGAGCCGGTCACCGTGGTGGTGTCGCAAAAAGGCTGGGTGCGCGCACGCCAGGGGCATGGCCACGAAGCGGCCAGCTTTGCCTTCAAGGCGGGGGACGGGCTGTACGGCACCTTCGAGTGCCGCACGGTCGACACCCTGCTGGCCTTTGGCAGCAAAGGGCGGGTCTATTCCGTGCCTGTGGCCAGCCTGCCCGGCGCGCGTGGTGACGGCCAGCCGCTGACCACCATGATCGAGCTGGAGGCTGGCACGCAACTGGTGCACTACTTTGCGGGCGCACCCTCGGCCTGGCTGCTGCTGTCCACTTCGGGCGGCTACGGCTTCCTGGCCCAGGTGGAGAACATGAGCACGCGCCAGAAGGGCGGCAAGGCCTTCATCAACTGCGGCGACGGCGACACGGTCTGCCGCCCCTCGCCGGCCAATGTGCCGCCGCAGCCTCCGGCCACGCACGTGGTCTGCGCCTCTACGGGCGGCCGCATCCTGACCTTCGAGATTGGCGAGCTCAAGCCCATGCCCTCCGGCGGTCGCGGCCTGATGCTGATCGACCTGGAGCCCAAGGACACCCTGGCCGGCGCCGCGGCCTACACCCGCAGCGTGCGCATCGAGGGGCAGGGCCGTGGCGGCAAGGAGCGCGACGAGACGCTGGAGATCCGCAGCCTGAACAATGCGCGCGCTGCGCGCGGCCGCAAGGGCAAGGCGGCGGACCTGGGCTTCAAGCCGACCGCGGTCGTCCGCCTCGAGTGAGCCCCGGGCCGCTGGCGCGTGCGGCACAATTCGGCTGCATGAGTACGGAGGTCTTGATCGCGGGCGGTGGCATCGGCGGCCTGGCCGCCGCCGTGGCATGTGCGCGGGCCGGCTGCCATGTGCGCCTGTACGAGCGCGCGCGTGCCTTCAGCGAGGTGGGCGCGGGCATCCAGATGGGGCCCAATGTGATGCGCGTGCTGCAGGGCTGGGACCTGGGGCCTGCGCTGCGCGAAGTGGCGGCCTTCCCGGATCGGCTGCAGGTGCGCCACGCGCTCAGTGGTGCGGAACTGGGTGCGCTGCGCCTGGGGCCGACGGCCCTGCAACGCTATGGCGCTCCCTATGCGACCATCCACCGCGCCGACCTGCACCAGTTGCTGTTGGCGGCACTGCAGGCGCGCGAATCCGTGTGGCTGCACAGCGGCAGGACGGTGGAGCGCTACGCCCAGTCGGCTGATGCGGTCAGCCTGCGGCTGAGCGACGGCCTGGAGGTCGAGGGGGACCTGCTGATCGGTGCCGACGGCCTGTGGAGCCGCGTTCGCAGCCAGCTGCTCGCTGACGGATCACCACGCGTGGCAGGCCATCTGGCCTACCGCGCCATGGTGCCGCAGGCCAGCCTGCCGGCCTCGCTGCGCAGCCAGCAGGTCACGGCCTGGCTGGGGCCAAGGCTGCATGTGGTGCAGTATCCCGTGCGTGGCGGCCAGTGGCTCAATGTCGTGGCCATCGTGCACGGCCATGTGCACGGCGGGCTGGAGGACTGGGATCACAGCGCCAACGCGACCGACCTGCAGGCCCATCTGGCCTCGACCTGCGCCGCCTTGCGCGCCCTGATCGAAGCCGTGCCCGACTGGCGCCTGTGGGTGCTGTGCGACCGCCCCCCCGTGAGCGCCGCCGAGCAGATGGCACGCGGTCGCATTGCGCTGCTGGGCGATGCTGCGCACCCCATGCGCCCCTATCTGGCGCAAGGTGCTGGCATGGCCATCGAGGATGCGGCCGAACTGGCGCGCCAGCTGGCGCAGGCCGACGGCATGCTGGATGTGCCCACGCTGCTGCAGCGCTACGCGCTGAACCGCTGGCAGCGCTGCGCGCGGGTCCAGGCGCGTTCGATCCGCAACGGCGAGATCTTCCACCTGGAAGGGCCGATGGCCTGGGCTCGCGATACCTCGCTGCGGCTGCTGGGTGAGCGCCTGCTCGACCTGCCCTGGCTGTACCAGGGGCCGTGAGCGCTGGAGGTGCGGGTGTCCGACGGCGTATCCGGTTGCGCGAGCCATGGGTCTCACAGGGGCGGCGAGGTTCGGGGCAGGACACTAGAATGAGAAGCGTTTTCGTCCGGTAATTGCATGATCTTGTCTTCCCCCGTCTCCGGTGCCGATGGCCCGCCTGCCCTCGGCCTGCACGAGCTGCCGCGCGATGTCGAGGCCGAAGTCGTGGAACTGCGATCGGCGCCGACGGGTCAGGATCCGGGCCTCGTGCTGCGCCTGCTGGAAATCGGCTTTCTTCCCGGTGAAATCGTGCGTGTGATTGCCCATGGCTTTCCCGGCGCGGATCCGGTGGCGGTGCGTATCGGCCACAGTACGTTCGCGTTGCGGCGGCACGAGGCCAGCCTGGTACGCGTGCGACCCAGGAGCGCGACGTGAAGGGCACGAGCGCGCCGGGCCTGCGCGTGGCCCTGTTGGGCAATCCCAATTGCGGCAAGACGGCGCTCTTCAATCTGCTGACCGGCAGCCGCCAGAAGGTGGCCAACTATGCCGGTGTCACGGTGGAGCGCAAGGCCGGCGAGTTGCGCACCGCGTCCGGCCGCGTCGTGCAGGTCCTGGACCTGCCCGGCGCCTACAGCCTGAACGCCTTCAGCGCCGATGAGGCGGTGACGCGCGATGTCGTCACCGGCCAGCGCGCCGACGAGGCCGTGCCGGACCTGCTGCTGTGCGTGGTCGACGCCACCAATCTGCGCCTGAACCTGCGCCTGGTGCTGGAGGCCCGGACACTGGGCCTGCCCATGGTGCTGGTGCTCAATATGAGCGACCGCGCCCGCCACGAAGGGATCGACATCGACCGCGTCGCGCTGTCGCAGGCCCTGGGCCTGCCTGTGGTGGAGACGGTGGGCATCCACCCCTCGGGCGCCCGTGAACTGCTGGCCCTGCTGGATACCTTGCCGCCGCCGACCACCCCTGCGCCGCCGGCCACCTGGCGCGCGCCCGATCAGGCGCAGGTGATGGCCACGCAGGTCGAACTGCGCCGCATCCTGCGGCAGGCCGTGCGCGAGCCGGCCGTCAGCCTGCAGTGGGACGACGCCATCGACCGCGTCGTCCTGCATCCGCTCTGGGGCCTGCTGCTGCTGGCGGCGACCCTGTTCCTGATGTTCCAGGCGGTCTTCAGCTGGGCCAACCTGCCCATGGACTGGATCCGCAGCGGCATGGAGTGGCTGGGTGGCGTGGTGCGCCACCTGGTGCCGGCCGGTGTCCTGCAAAGCCTGCTGGTGGATGGCGTGCTGGCCGGCGCCGGGGGCGTGCTGGTCTTCCTGCCGCAGATCCTGATCCTGTTTTTCTTCATCCTCGTGCTGGAGGATTCGGGCTACCTGCCGCGGGCGGCCTTCATGCTGGACCGTGTCATGGGGACCGTGGGGCTGTCGGGCCGCTCCTTCATCCCGCTGCTGTCCAGTTTTGCCTGCGCCGTGCCCGGCATCATGGCCACCCGCACCATCACGCACTGGCGCGATCGGCTGGTCACCATCATGATCGCGCCGCTGATGACCTGCTCGGCCCGGCTGCCGGTCTATGCGCTGCTCATCGCCGCCTTCGTGCCGGCGCGCAGCGTGGCGGGGGTTTTCAACCTGCAGGGGCTGGTGCTGTTCGGCCTGTACCTGGCCGGCATCATCTCGGCCATGGCGGTGGCCGGTGTCGCCCGCCTGCTGCACGGTCGTGCCGAGCCGACGCCGCTGGTCATGGAGCTGCCAGCCTACCGCTGGCCGAACGTCCGCAACCTGCTGCGTGAACTGCAGGCGCGCGCCATGCTGTTCATCCGTCGCGTCGGTGGCATCATCCTGGCGCTGATGATCGTGCTCTGGTTTCTCTCGTCCTGGCCGGCCCCGCCGGCCGACGCCACCGGCCCGGCCATCCAGTACAGCCTGGCGGGCCGCATCGGGCGTGTACTGGAGCTGGTCTTCGCCCCGATCGGCTTCAACTGGCAGATCTCGATTGCATTGGTGCCCGGCATGGCCGCGCGTGAGGTGGCGGTGGGCGCGCTGGCCACCGTCTACGCCCTGGCCGCCGCCGGCGACAACGTGGCCGAGCAGCTCGGCCCCCTGCTGGCCCACAGCTGGTCGCTGGCCACGGCCCTGTCGCTGCTGGTGTGGTACATCTACGCGCCCATGTGCCTGTCCACGCTGGCGGTGGTCCGGCGCGAGACCAACAGCTGGCGCTATCCGCTGCTGCTGGCCGGTTACCTGTTCGCGCTGGCCTATGGGGCGAGTTTCCTCACTTATCGCGTGGCGCTGTGGCTGGGTGCGGGAGGTGTTACATGAACCAGGGGGTCTGGACCGGCCTGATCGTGGCCGCGGCGGCGCTCTACCTGCTGTGGCGTTGGCTGCCGGCGCGCTGGCGCCAGCGTGTCACGGGGCGGGAGCAGACACCCGCGAGCGGCTGCGGCAGTTGCAGCAGCTGCGCGGGCTGTGCGGCGGCCGGCACGCAGACCGGCGCCCAGGCAGGCCTCCCCTCCGACGCTCAGTCGGACAGCGGGGGCAAGCCCACCTTGGCGCGGGCGCGCTGGCAGGCGTCGCTGCCTTCCTCGAACTCGCGGCAGGGTGACGGGCGCCACTCGTAAATGCCGCAGGCGACGCGCTCGCCCAGCTTGCCGGTGAGGGCGGCGCAGCGTATAGGCACGTGGTCGGTGCCGCGCATGCGGGCGGTGTTGCCATTGACCTCCACCGTCAGGCCGTCCGGCACCCTTCCGCCCAGGCTTTCCAGCTCGTAGACGGCGAAATCGACGCGAAAACAGGCGCAGCAGGCGCCGCAGCCGGTGCAGGCCGTCATGTCGGTGCCGCTCCGATTTGGGCGCCGGCCGTCGCACGTGACGCCGCCGGCCCGAAGTCAGCCGGCACCGAAACAGTCTGCTGGCCCTGGCGGGCCACCGCCGGGCACGTCACGCCAGGCGGCCGAGCAGCAGGTACTCCATGAGTGCCTTTTGCACGTGCAATCTGTTCTCCGCCTCATCCCACACCACCGACTGCGGGCCGTCGATCACCTCGGCCTCGACTTCCTCGCCGCGGTGCGCCGGCAGGCAGTGCATGAAGAGGGCGTCGGGTTTGGCCGCGCGCATCATCTCGGTATCGACGCACCAGTCGGCGAAGGCCTTCTTGCGCGCTTCGTTCTCGGCCTCGAAGCCCATGCTGGTCCAGACGTCGGTGGTCACCAGATCGGCGCCGGCGCAGGCCTGCATCGGGTCCTTGAACACCTGGTAGCAGCGGCTGCTGACGCCGGCCACGGTCTGGTCGATCTCGTAGCCGCTGGGCGTGCTCACGTGCACCGTGAAGCCCAGCAGCTCGGCCGCCTGCAGCCAGGTGTTGGCCATGTTGTTGCCGTCGCCCACCCAGGCCACCACCTTGCCTTTGATCGAGCCGCGGTGCTCGATGTAGGTGAAGATGTCGGCCAGGATCTGGCAGGGGTGATACTCGTTGGTCAGGCCATTGATGACCGGCACGCGCGAGTATTGGGCAAAGCGCTCGATCTTGTCCTGCCCGAAGGTGCGGATCATCACCAGGTCCACCATGCGGCTGATGACGCGGGCGCTGTCCTCGATCGGCTCGGCGCGGCCCAGCTGGCTGTCGCCCGTGGTCAGGTGCACCACGCTGCCGCCGAGCTGGTACATGCCGGCCTCGAAGCTCACGCGCGTGCGCGTGGAGGCCTTCTCGAAGATCATCGCCAGCGTGCGGTCCACCAGGGGGTGGTGTTTCTCGTAGGTCTTGAACTTCTTCTTGATCAGCGCCGTGCGTTCGAACAGGTAGGCGTACTCGTCCGCCGTCAGGTCGGTGAATTGCAGGTAATGCTTGAGTTTCGTCGTGCTCATCGTGCGGTCCTCAGGCCTCGGCCAGGAAAGACTTCACCAGCGGCAGCAGCAGGCCCAGCAGCTCGTCGATCTCGGCCTGCGTGATGATCAGCGGCGGCAGCAGACGGATGACGTTGTCGGCCGTCACGCTGATCAGCAGGCCGGCTTCAGCCGCGCGATTGATCAGCACGCCGCAGGGCTTGGTCAGCTCGACACCGATCATCAGGCCCTGGCCGCGCACTTCCTTCACGCCCGGGTGGCTGCCCAGTTCCGCGCGCAGTCGGCCCATCAGGTAGTTGCCCATGGCCTCGGCGTGCTGGAGCAGCCGGTCTTCTTCCATGATGCGCAGCGTCTCGATGCCCGCACGCATGGCCAGCGGGTTGCCGCCGAAGGTGGTGCCGTGGTTGCCAGGCTGGAAGATGTTGGCGGCCTTGGGGCCAGCCACCACGGCGCCGATCGGCACACCCGAACCCAGGCCCTTGGCCAGTGCCATCACGTCCGGCACGATGCCGGCCCACTGGTGGGCAAACCACTTGCCGGTGCGGCCCATGCCGCTTTGCACCTCGTCGATGCACAGCAGCCAGTCGCGCTGCGTGCACAGTTCGCGCACGGCCCGCAGGTAGTCGGCGCGCATGGCATTGATGCCGCCTTCGCCCTGGATGGTCTCGAAGAACACCGCCACCACGTTCGGGTTGCCTTCGGTGGCTTTCTTCAGCGCCTCGATGTCATTCAGCGGCACGCGGATGAAGCCCGGCACCAGCGGGCCGAAGCCCTTCTGGATCTTCTCGTTGCCGGTGGCGCTGAGCGTGGCGATGGAGCGGCCGTGGAAGGCGCGCTCGTAGACCACGATCTGCGGGTTCTCGATGCCCTTGTCATGGCCGAACTTGCGCGCCAGCTTCAGCACCGCCTCGTTGGCCTCCAGGCCGGTGGAGCAGAAGAAGACATTGCTCATGCCGGAGAGCTCGACCAGCTTCTGCGCCAGTTGTTCCTGCCCCGGCACATGGTAGTAGTTGCAGCTGTGGATGATCTTGCTCAGCTGGTCCTGCAGGGCGGGGACCAGCCTGGGGTGGTTGTGGCCCAGTGTGTTGACGGCGATGCCGGCCAGCCCGTCCAGGTAGGGCTTGCCGTTGATGTCCCAGACGCGGCAGCCCTGGCCGTGCGACAGCGCAATCGGCACGCGGCCGTAGGTGTTCATCACGTGCGGGGAAGCGGCTTCGACAGGCTTGGCGGCGGGGGCGTTCATGGCTGGACACTCCGGATAGTCACAAAAACAAGGCGGCCCAACGCAGGTTGGGCCGTTGAGGCTTGATTTTAGTGCCAGACCAGCGCACGCTCGCAAGCGGCGCACGGCGACGGGGCGCCCGGCGCAGCGCAAGTCTTATATAAGATACAATACTGCCACCCCACCGAGACCGGACCTGCCGCTGTACCCAGCCCGCGTCCGGCGCCCGAGCCCCTCAACCCATGGTCTCCAACGCCACCAAAGAAGTCTGCATCCTCGGGCGCACCCGAGCGGGCAAGACTTTTCGTCCCAGCGACTGGGCCGAGCGTCTGGCCGGTGTCATGAGTCAGTTCCGCCCCGGCGGCCCGCAGCCGGGCAGCCACCTGCGTTATTCCCCCTGGTGCATCCCGACCACGCGCGACGGCGTCAAATGCGTCATCGTGCAGCGCGACCTGCGCGACGCCGAGCCCATGGCCTGGGACTTCTGCATCAACTTCGCCCGCGACAACGAACTCGAACTGATCGAGCTGTGAGCTGGACTTCTGCAGGCAACAAAAAAGCCGCTCATCGAGCGGCTTTTTGCTTTGCTGACAGCGCACCCGTTACAAACGGCAGACCCTTTTCAGGATCCGTGCGATTTGCCTGAAATTCAGGCGGCGGCCAGGGCCTTGACCTTGGCGGACAGGCGGCTCTTGTCGCGAGCGGCCTTGTTCTTGTGGAAGATGCCCTTGTCGGCCACGGTGTCCACCACGGCTTGCATCTTGGCAAACAGTTCGGTGGCCTTGGCCTTGTCACCGGTCAGAACGGCCTTCTCGACGTTCTTCACGGCAGTGCGGTATTTAGAGCGCAGGGACGTGTTGGCTGCGTTCAGCTTGACGTCCTGACGTGCGCGTTTACGGCCCGACGCCAGGCGCGGGTTCTTTTTCTTCGGCTTTCCAGATGCCATATCAGTAGTTCCTTGTGTCTGTGGATGATGTCAGCAAAGCCGGCTATTGTAGCAGTTTGTAGCCGTGTGGGTGAGTGGGCACTCCGCAGGGCGGCTGCCCGGCTACACTCGGCCTCGATGAGTCTTTTCAAAGCCGCCTCCACCGTCTCCCTGCTCACCCTGCTGTCGCGCATCGCCGGCTTGGCGCGCGAACTGCTGATTGCCGCCACCTTTGGTGCCAGTGCCCTGACCGATGCCTTCAATGTCGCCTTCCGCATCCCCAACCTGTTCCGCCGCCTGTTTGCCGAGGGCGCCTTCAGCCAGGCCTTTGTGCCAGTGCTGGTGGCGAGCAAGGAGCAGCATGGCGAAGCCCACACCAAGCTGCTGATCGACCGCGTGGCCACGGTGCTGGCCTGGGTGCTGCTGGGGGTGAGCGTGCTGGGCGTGCTGGCCTCGCCGCTGCTGGTCTGGCTCATGGCCAGCGGCTTGCGCAGCATGGACACGCGGGGGGCCTTCGATGCCGCCGTGCTGATGACGCGCTGGATGTTCCCCTACATCGCCTGCATGTCACTGGTGGCGCTGGCGGCTGGTGTGCTCAACACCTGGAAGCGTTACGCGGTGCCGGCGGCCACGCCGGTGTTGCTCAATGTGGCGATGATCCTGGCCGCCTGGCTGGGGGCGCCCTGGTTCGAGACCGTGGGGCTGCGGCCCATCTATGCGCTGGCCGGCGGTGTGCTGGCCGGCGGGGTGCTGCAGTTGGGCGTGCAGATCCCGGCGCTCAGACGCCTGGGGCTCATGCCGTCCATCGGGCTGAGCCGCGCCGCGCTGCGCACGGCCTGGGCCGATCCCGGTACGCAGCGCGTGCTCAGGCTGATGGCGCCGGCGCTGCTGGGCGTCAGCGTGGCCCAGTTGTCGCTGCTGATCAACACCCAGATTGCCTCCCATCTGGCGCCCGGCAGCGTGAGCTGGCTGAGCTACGCCGACCGGCTGATGGAGTTCCCGGTGGCCTTGCTGGGCGTGGCGCTGGGCGTGGTGCTGATGCCGCAGCTGGCGGCGGCCAAGGCGGCGCATGACACGCAACGCTACTCGGCCATGCTGGACTGGGGGCTGCGCCTCGTCGTGCTGCTCGCGGTACCCTGCGCCGTCGCCTTGCTGACCTTTGCCACGCCACTGGTGGCGGTGCTCTACCACTACGGCGCCTTCAGCGCGCGCGACGTGCAGATGACGGCGCTGGCACTGATGGGCTGGGGTGCGGGCCTGGTGGGCGTGGTCGCCATCAAGGTGCTGGCGCCGGGCTATTACGCCAGCCAGGACATCCGCACGCCGGTCCGTATCGCCATCGTGGTGCTGGTCGTGACGCAGCTGCTGAACGTGGTGCTGGTGCCGCTGTTCCAGCATGCGGCGCTGTCGCTGTCCATCGGCATCGGGGCGCTGTTCAATGCTGCCTGGCTGTTGATCGGGTTGTTGCGCCGCGGCAGTTTCAGGCCGTTGCCGGGCTGGGGCGTCTTCGGCCTGCAGGTGCTGGCGGCGACGGCCCTGCTGACGATTTTCCTCATGTGGGCCGCCGGTGCGTTCGACTGGGTGCGCCTGGCCGCCTTGCCGCGCATCGGCTGGCTGGCACTGCTGATCACGGGCGCGGCCGTCATCTACCTCGGGGCGGCCTGGGCAGCCGGCCTGCGCTTCCGGCAGTTTCTGCGCCGCTGACAACCATGCACCTGTCCTTCGCCGTCCCGACGCCGCTGGACTACTTCAAGTCCCTGGTCCAGAGCGACGCGCAGCTTCATCTGCTGGAGACCGCAGCCAGCCTGGGGCAGGACGACTATCCGCAGCTGGACGTGCAGCAGGTGCTGGCCGAGGCCGATGCACTGCTGGCCCGCCTGCGCCAGCGCCTGCCGGCCGATGCCCCGGCCATGCACCGGCTGCGCCTGCTCAACCACTTCTTCTTTCACGAGCTGCATTTCGGCGGCAACCTGAATCATTACTACGACCCGGACAACAGCTACCTGCACAAGGTATTGGAGCGCCGGCGCGGCATACCGGTCTCGCTGGCCGTGCTCTGGTTGGAACTGGCGCAGGGTGTGGGCCTGGCGGCGCACGGCGTGGGTTTCCCGGGGCATTTCATGGTCAAGGTGAACCTGCCGCATGCGCAGGTGGTGATTGACCCCTTCAGCGGCCAGTCGCTCAGCCGTGAAGAATTGCTCACGCGCCTGGAGAGCTGGCGCGGCAACCATGGTGTGGACGCGGACGATGACCTGTCGCTGGCGCATTACCTGCGGGCCACGCCGGCGCGGGAGATCGTGGCACGCATGCTGCGCAACCTGAAGGAGATCCACCGCTCGCAGCGCGACTGGCGCCGCCTGGTGGCGGTGGAAGACCGGCTGCTGGTGCTGCTGCCGCAGGCCTGGGGCGAGTACCGCGACCGAGGGCTGGCACTGGCCGAGCTGGGCCGGCCCGGCCCTGCGGTGGCCGACCTGCAGATCTATCTGGCGCAGGCGGCGGACGATGAGGACGTCGGGCGCATCGCTGAGCGCGTGGCCGAGCTGCGCCGCGCGCTGGGATGAAACCCGGCGGGTTTCAGCACTTGACCAGTTTCAGGAAGGACGGAATCGGTGGCGGCTCTTCGGCCAGCGGGGCCGGACCCGATACGGGGCCGGCCGCGGCGGCGCCACGCAGCGAGCCGTTGGCGCTGACCCGGTCGAGCACGCGCGGGTTGTTGACGCGCGTGACGGTCGGCACCGGGCGCGAGGCCAGCACGCGCGCACCCGCGGGCGAGGCCGCTGGCGCAGGGGCCGCGGCCGGCTTGGCCAGCACAGCGGTAGCCGGGGCGCTGTGCAGCGGCCGCTGGACGGCGGGCGTGTTGGAGGCGGCGAGGATGCGGCTGGGGATCGCGGCCGGCGCGAGCGGCGGGGCGGACCGCACGCCCGCGGCACCATGCGGGGTGCTTGGCGGGTGCAGCGTGACCGCGGAGGCGGGCGCCACGGCCAGTTGGGGCTTGAGCCAGTCCAGGATGGGCTGCCACTGGCGCAGGTCGGTGGCAACGCGCTCGGTCGGCAGGTCAAACAGCGTCATGCCGCGTTCCAGGCATTGCACATAGGTCTGGGTTTCGCGCAGCACGCCCAGGAAGGGCAGGCCCAGGCCCGCAGCCCAGTCCTGCATCACCTGCGGGGCGCGCGTGCGCACGTCCAGACGCATGCCGATGCAGGCCACCTTGCAGCGACCGGTGGCCACACGGGGCAGGGCCATGAGCTCGGCGTGGCAGTCGGCGGCGGATTCGCGGTCAAAGGCCGAGCCGCAGACGGGCATGAGGATGATGTCGGCAAACATGACCATGCGCGCCAGGTCGAAGCCGTGCAGGCCGCCGGGGGTGTCGAGCACCACATGCGTGATGCCCACCGGCACGCGCAGGATGTTCTGATCGACGTTCCAGGGGGCGATGGCGGGCAGGGACTCGTTGCGCTTGCGCAGCCAGGAGCGGGTGGACTGCTGGCGGTCCACGTCACCGAGCATGACCGCATGGCCTTGATGGGCGCACCAGGCCGCCAGGTGGGCAGCGAGCGTGCTCTTGCCACTTCCTCCCTTGCGATTGACCACGGCGATCACCGGCATGAATGCTCCTGGCGTTGACGTTTACCAAAGTTTGCAGTTTGACCGGAAACTGTCTGAAAGTCCAGCATTTGCCGGTTCCCTCAGCTAGTGATTCTGTAGCGAAAAGCAACAGTTTTTCACGCGGGCGTGCGTTTTCAGGGGCGCTGGCCCGCGCGATGGCGATGGCGGATCAGCAGCACCAGCGCCACCAGGCCGATGAGGGCGCCGCAGGCAAAGGTCCAGGGCGCGCCCCAGCGGTCCCACAGCAGACCGGCGAGGGCGCTGGCCAGCAGCATGGCGATGCCCGTGACGAGGTTGAACACGCCGAACGCCGTGCCGCGCA
Organism: Pseudomonadota bacterium; assembly: GCA_021845965.1. GTDB lineage: Bacteria > Pseudomonadota > Gammaproteobacteria > Burkholderiales > Burkholderiaceae_C > Hylemonella. The sequence continues at coordinate 54,907 of JAJZUZ010000004.1, forward strand.
GGTCCACCGGGGCGGTGTCGGCCACCATGGTGGCCAGCAGGCCCTGCGTCATGGCCATGTGCAGGCCCCACAGCACCACGCCGCTCCAGACGGCGAGGCCACGGTCGCTCCAGGCCAGCAGCACATCGGCGCCGATCAGCAGCAGCAGGCCCCAGGCCAGCAGCCGGCGGTGGTCCGTGGCGTCGGCCAGCTTGCCGAAGGGGTAGGCACCCAGGGCATAGATCAGGTTCATGACGATGAGCACCAGTGGCACCCACGCCAGTGGCAGACCGCCTTGCTGGACGCGCAGCACGAGAAAGGCCTCGGAAAAGCGCGCCAGGGTGAAGACCGCGCCCACGCCCACCACCCACCAGTAGGCAGGCGGCAGGCGGCGCAGGTTCTCGCGCCGGATCGGGTTGGTGCGCGGGGCGTCCGCCGCGCGCTCGGGCTCCCGCACCCCCAGCACCAGCAAGGTCACGCAGAGGAAGGCCGGAATCACCGCGATCCAGAACACGGCATGGAAATCGTTGGCCCACAGCAGCATCAGCGCCATGGCCAGCAGCGGGCCGAGGAAAGCGCCCACCGTGTCCAGGCTCTGGCGCAGGCCGAAGGCGGCGCCCCGCAATGCCGGTGGGGCGATGTCAGCCACCAGGGCGTCGCGCGGGGCACCGCGGATGCCCTTGCCCACCCGGTCCAGCAGACGGGCCACAACCACCGGCTCGACCGAGGTGGCCAGCGCGAACAGGGGTTTGGAAAAGGCACCCAGGCTATAGCCCAGTACCGCCAGCGGCTTGCGTTTCCCCCACCAGTCGCTGAGGGCCCCGGAAAACACCTTGACGATCAGCGCCGTGGCCTCGGCCGCCCCTTCCAGCAGGCCCACCACCAGCATGCTGGCGCCCAGGCCGGTAACCAGGAAGACGGGCAGCAGGCTGTGGATCAGCTCGGACGAGACGTCCATCAGCAGGCTGACGAAGCCCAGCGCCCAGATGCTGCCGGGCAGGCGCGGGGTGGGCTGGTTCGGCGTCATAGCCGGGCCCGCCCGCAGGTCAGGCGACGACGACCGGGGCGCCGTTGCCGCGCGCGGCGATCACGCCAATTTCGTACACCTGCTCACCCAGGCCGCGCAGCGTCTGGGCGGTGGCGGCGGCGTGGGCGGCATCGATGACCACCACCATGCCGATGCCGTTGTTGAAGGTGCGGTTCATTTCGAAGTCGTCGATGCCGGCGGTCTGCTGCAGCCAGGCGAAGAGTTCGGTCTGCGGCCAGCTGCCCTTTTTCAGATGGGCGGCCGTGCCTTCAGGCAGCACACGCGGGATGTTCTCCAGCAGGCCGCCGCCGGTGATGTGGGCCAGGGCCTTGATCGGGTGCTGCGCCAGCGCGGCCAGCACGTTCTTCACGTACAGGCGGGTCGGTTCCATGATGGCCTGCCGGAAGGGCTTGCCGTCCAGCGTGGCCGGGGCAGAGGCACCGGCGCGCTCGATGCACTTGCGCACCAGCGAGAAGCCGTTGGAATGCACGCCGCTGGAGGCCAGGCCCAGCACCACGTCGCCCGGCTTCACGTTCTGGCCGGTCAGCACCTTGGATTTCTCCACAGCGCCGACGCAGAAGCCCGCCAGGTCGTATTCGCCGGCTGGGTACATGCCCGGCATCTCGGCCGTCTCGCCGCCGATCAGGGCGCAGCCGGACAGCTCACAGCCTTTGGCGATGCCGCCCACGACTGCCGCCGCCGTGTCCACGTGCAGCTTGCCGCAGGCGAAGTAGTCGAGGAAGAACAGGGGCTCGGCGCCCTGCACCAGCACGTCGTTGACGCTCATGGCCACCAGGTCGATGCCCACGGTGTCGTGCATGTTCCACTCGAAGGCCAGCTTGAGCTTGGTGCCCACGCCGTCGGTGCCGGAGACCAGCACGGGTTCCTGGTAGCGCTTGGGTACCTCGAATAGGGCACCGAAGCCGCCGATGCCGGCCAGCACGCCTTCGCGCATGGTCTTCTTGGCCAGCGGCTTGATGCGCTCGACCAGCGCGTCGCCGGCGTCGATGTCGACACCGGCGTCTTTGTAGGACAGGGGAGTGGAGGAGTTGGAGGTGCTCATGGGGTGGTGCGGTCGGCGGCAGGGCCGGGGCCGATAGAATTTGGCCTGATTTTAAGGGCTGACCCCGGCCCGCTTCCCTCATGCCCCTGACCACCGCCCAAAAACGTGCCCTGGCCTGGAGTGCCGTGGCCGCCGCCCTGGCCTGTGCGCTCTGGCTGCTAGCGCCGGTGCTGACGCCCTTCATCGTCGCCGCCGTGCTCGCGTATGCGCTGACACCGCTGGTGAACCGGCTCGACGCCCTGGCGGGCGGACGCGTGCCGCGCGTGGTGGCCGTGCTGCTGGTCGAACTGCTCTTCGTGCTGGCCGTGCTGGGCCTGCTGCTGCTGCTGGTGCCGGTGGTGGCGCACGAGTGGCCGCGCCTGCGCGAGCAGGTGCCGGCCATGCTGGATCGCCTCAACACCAGCGTGCAACCGCTGCTGGCGCAATGGGGGATCGAGGTGGCGCTGGATCTGGAGGGCCTCAAGCCGGTGCTGATGAAGTACCTGAACGCCAATCTGGAAGATGGCATGGGCTCGCTGCTGGCCTCGCTCAAGATCGGTGGCAGCGTGGCGTTGACCCTGCTCGGCAATCTGATCCTGATCCCGGTGGCGCTGTTCTACCTGCTGATGGACTGGCAGCACCTTGTGCAGCGCGTGGTGGATCTGGTGCCGCGGCGCCTGCGCGCCAGCTATGACAGTTTCATGGCCGAGGCCGACGGCGTGCTGGGCCAGTACCTGCGCGGGCAGATGCTGGTGATGCTGATCCTGGCGGCCTACTACAGCGTGGGCCTGAGCCTGTTCGGCCTGGACCTGGCCCTGCCCATCGGCATCTTTACCGGGCTGGCCATTTTCGTGCCCTATGTCGGTTTCGGCCTCGGGCTGGTGCTGGCGGCGCTGGCCGGCCTGCTGGAGTTCACCGGTGCCGGCGGGCCGACCCGCGTGGTGCTGATGCTGGCCGTGGTCTACGGCCTGGGCCAGCTGATGGAGAGCCTGTACCTGACGCCCCGCCTGCTGGGCGAGCGCATCGGCCTGCATCCGCTGGCGGTGATCTTCGCCCTGCTGGCGTTTGGCCAGTTGTTCGGCTTTGTCGGCATCCTGGTCGCCCTGCCGGCCAGCGCCGTGCTGCTGGTGGCGGCGCGGCGCATGCGGCAGAGCTATCTGCAAAGCAGCTTGTACCGGGGATGAAGCAGATCGCACTGGACATCGGGCTGGGTAGCGGCCCGACCCTGGCCAATTTCATGGCCGGCCCGAATGAGGCGGCCTTGCGCCATCTCCAGCTCTGGGTGGGCGGTGGCCACAGCGCGGCCATGCGGTCGCCGGTGCCGACCTATCTCTGGGGCCCGTCGGGCAGCGGCAAGACGCACCTGCTCAAGGCGGTGCGCGAGGCGCTGCGCGAGCAGGGCGCGACGGTGGGCTGGCTCGATGCCACGGTCGCCGAGCCACCCGCGTTCGACGAGCGCTGGGCCGCCGTGCTGCTGGACGAGGTGCATCTGTACACCGCGGTGCAGCAGCACGCGGCCTTCAACTGGTTTGTGCACGCGCAGACCGGCCATCAATGGGTGCTGGCCGCCGGCGAACTGGCGCCGGCCGGGCTGAAGCTGCGCGAGGACCTGCGCACGCGCCTGGGCTGGGGGCATGTGTATGGCCTGCAACTGCTGTCGGAGGCCGAGCGCCGGGCGGTGCTGCGCCAGGCCGCGGATGCGCGCGGCATTTTCCTGGGTGACGAGGTCATGGACTTCATGCTCACGCGCTTCTCCCGTGACCTGGGCAGCCTGATGCAGCTGCTCGACCACCTGGACGGTTATGCCCTGCAGACCCAGCGTGCCATCACGATTCCGCTGATCAAGGCGATGCTGGAAAATGAGTAGCCCCCCTGAGCGGCTCACGCCGCTTCCCCCCAGGGGGACAACGCCAGTGGCCCGACCAAGCCGGATCCACGGCGTTTCGCGCTTGGACCACCTCGTTCGCTACGTTTCGCGCGCCGGGGTGCGATGACTGTTATGACAAAAAAGACCCAACTCGCCCTGTTCGATCTCGATCACACGCTGCTGCCGATCGATTCGGACTATTCCTGGGGCACCTTTACCACGGCGATCGGCTGGACCGATCCGGTGGAGTTTGCGCGCCGCAATGACGAGTTCTATGCGCATTACCAGGCCGGCACGCTGGACGTGCATGACTATGTGCGCTTTGCCACTGAAGCCGCGCGCAAGCGCGGTCCCGAGGCGGCGCAGGCGGCGCGCGAGCGTTTCATGCGTGAGGTGATCGCGCCGGCCATCCGGCCGCAGGCGCTGGAACTGGTGCGCCGGCACCAGCGGGCGGGCGACGAGGTGCTCATCATCACCGCCACCAACGAGTTCGTCACGCGGCCGATTGCCGATGCCTTTGGCGTGCAGAACCTGATCGCTGTCGAACTGGCGCGTGACGCCAGCGGCTGGATCACCGGGGACATCCAGGGCACGCCGTCCTTTCGCGAAGGCAAGGTGCAGCGCTTCGGCCAGTGGCTGGCGCGGCAGGGCCTGGCCCGCGAGGACGCCGTGGTGACTTTTTACTCCGATTCGATCAACGACCTGCCGCTGATGGACAATGCGGACCATCCGGTGGCCACCAACCCCGACGACCGCCTGCGCGCCCTGGCCCAGGAGCGCGGCTGGCGCATACTGGACCTGTTTTCGGACAGCGCTGCCTAGCTGTCCCGCAATGCTTCACCCATGATCAAGAAAATCATCGACAAACTGCTGGGCAAGAGCCACGGTGCCCGGCCCGCCTTCGGCAAGCGCCAGGAGACCGGCGCTGCCGAGCACGGCATTGACCCGACCCTGGTGGACAAGCGCGCCATCGACGTGGTGCACACGCTCAAGGATGCGGGCTTCGAAGCCTACATCGTGGGCGGCGCCGTGCGCGACCTGCTGGTCGGCCTGCGTCCCAAGGACTTTGACGTCGCCACCAATGCCACGCCCGAGCAGGTCAAGGGGCTGTTCCGGCGCGCCTTCATCATCGGGCGGCGTTTCCGCATCGTGCATGTGGTCTACGGGCGCGGGCGCGAGCACGAGGTGATCGAGGTTTCCACCTTCCGGGCCTACATGGACAACGCGGCGGCCGAGCAGGTCAGCGGCAACGAACGCACCAGCAAGAGCGAGCTGGCCGGCATGAAGCACGCCGTCGACGCCAGCGGCCGCGTGCTGCGCGACAACGTCTGGGGGCCGCAGGACGAGGACGCCGCGCGGCGCGACTTCACGGTCAACGCCATGTACTACGACCCCGAGACCCAGATCGTGGTCGACTACCACGGCGGCCTCAAGGATGCCAAGAAGCGCGTGCTGCGCATGATCGGCGACCCGGCCACGCGCTATCGCGAGGACCCGGTGCGCATCATCCGCGCCGTGCGTTTCGCCGCCAAGCTCAGCGCCCTGGGTTTCAAGCTGGAAGCCAAGACGGCGCGGCCGCTGGTGGAGATGAAGGAGTTGCTCGCCGACGTGCCGCAGAGCCGGCTGTTTGACGAGATGCTCAAGCTGCTGCAGACCGGGCATGCGCTGGCGACCATCGAGCAGCTGAAGAAGCTGGGCCTGGCGCGCGGCATCTATCCGCTGCTGGACCTGGCGGTGGAGCGTGCCGGCGATCCCATGGTGCGCGCCGCGCTGGAGGATACCGACCGCCGTGTGGGCGAGGGCAAGCCGGTGGCGCCCAGCTTCCTGCTGGCTTGCCTGCTCTGGGGCGATGTGCGCGAAGGCTGGGCCGAGCGCATCCGCCAGCGCCAGCATTCGCATCCGGCGCTGCAGGACGCGATCGACGACGTCTTCAACGCCCGCATCGGCGATGTCTCCGGCCGCGGCAAGCTGGGGGCGGACATGCGCGAGATCTGGATGATGCAGCCGCGCTTTGACAAGCGGGTTGGCAGCACCCCCTTCGGCCTGGTGGAGCAGCCGCGCTTCCGCGCCGGTTTCGATTTCATGCGCCTGCGTGCCGATATTGGCGAGGTCGAAGAGGCCCTGGCCGAATGGTGGCAGGAGTTCAGCACGGCCGATGACAGCCTGCGCCAGGATCTGGTGGACCAGGTGCGCGAGGAGCAGGCGCGCCAGCGGGCCCGGGCACCGCGCGCGCCGGCCCGCAGCGCGGCCGAGCGCACGACGCAGCCGCCGCGCGAGGAGGATGCGCCGGCCCCGGCGGACGAGGGCGCTGCGCCGAAGAAGCGCCGGCGCCGGCGCCGTTCCGGTGCCCGCAAATCCGGCGACGGCGCGCCGGACAGCGCCGAGTGAGTGCCGGGCCGTCCGCGCAGGTGACGGCCTACGTGGCGCTGGGCGCCAACCTGGGTGATCCGCAGGCCGCCTTGCGGCAGGCACTGCGGGGGCTGGCGGCGCTGCCGCAGACGCAGCTGGTGCGGGCCTCATCGTTCTATCGCACCGCACCGATCGACTCCTCCGGTCCCGACTACATCAACGCCGTGGCGGAACTGCGCACGGCCTTGACGCCGCAGGGGTTGCTGGCCGGGCTGCAGGCGCTGGAGCAGGCGGCGGGCCGTGAACGCCCGTGGCGCAACGCGCCGCGTACGCTGGACCTGGACGTGTTGCTGTACGGTGATGTGCGTCTGGATACACCCGCCTTGACCATTCCGCATCCCCGCATGCATGAGCGTGCCTTCGTGCTGGTGCCGCTGGCCGAGATCGCCCCCGCGCGGGTGAGTGCGGCCGCGCTGGAGCGCGTGAAAAATCAGGGAATCACCCGCCTTTCCGTCTGAACCGGCGTCGGCACGCGGTCTAGAATGGCGTCAGGATCCGGTCAGGACAGGAGATCTTGATGAAACTGAACAATCTGCACGTCGCCACCAAACTCTGGGTGGGCGTGGCTGCGATCATTGTGTCGCTGAGCACGCTGATCGTCTTTGCCGGCGTGCGCTCGGCGCGTCTGCAGGCCGAGAGTGACACCACCATGCGCGGCCTCAACCAGCGTGTCAAGGCTGCCAGCACCTGGGCCGGCCTGACCGAGGCCAATGCGGCGCGCACGGTGGCCATGATCCTGACCTTCGATCCGGGCATCGAGGGCCGGCTGGCGGAGGACATCAAGAAGACCACCGACCGCATCTCCAAGGTGCAGAAGGAGATCGAGGCGATGGACCTGAACGCCGAGGAAAAGGCGCAGATGGAGAAGATCGCCAGCCATCGCAAGGCCATGATCGACGTGCGCAATCTGGCACAGAAGACCAAGGCCGGCGGCGACAGCGAGGCCGCGGGGCGGATGGTCAACGAGCAGTACGTGCCGGCGGTCAATGCCTATGTGGGCACGCTGCGTGAACTGGTCGACCTGGAGGAGCGCGCCGAGCAGAGTTTCGCGCAGTACGTGGCGGAATCACGCGGCCTGACGATCAAGATCGCCGGCGGCGCCATTGCGCTGATCCTGCTGGCGATCCTGGGGGGCTCGGCGGTGCTGATCCACTCCATCCGCGAGCCCCTGTACCAGGCCAATGAACTGGCGGCACGCATTGCCCAGGGCGACCTGAGCGCACGCATCGACACCTCGCGCGGCGATGAATTCGGCGACCTGATGAAGTCGCTCGCCCGCATGAATGAATCGCTGGCGCGCATGGTGCAGCAGGTGCGCCAGTCCACCGACAGCATCGCCACCGCCAGTGCGGAGATCGCCACCGGCAACCACGATCTGTCGGTGCGCACCGAGCAGACCTCCAGCAACCTGCAGTCCACGGCCTCGGCCATGGAAGAGCTCACCAGCACGGTGCGGCACAGCGCGGACAATGCGCGCCAGGCCTCGCAGCTGGCGGCCAGCGCCTCCACGGTGGCGCAAAAGGGCGGCACCGTCGTGCAGGAGGTGGTGTCGACCATGGGCGAGATCAACGCCAGTAGCAAGAAGATTGCCGACATCATCGGCGTCATCGACGGCATCGCCTTCCAGACCAATATCCTGGCGCTCAATGCCGCGGTGGAAGCCGCGCGCGCCGGCGAGCAGGGGCGCGGCTTCGCCGTGGTGGCCGGCGAGGTGCGCAGCCTGGCCGGGCGCTCGGCCGAGGCCGCCAAGGAGATCAAGGCCCTCATCAACACCTCGGTGCAGAAGGTCGACTCGGGCGCCCACCTGGTGAACCAGGCCGGCGACACCATGAACGAGATCGTGCAGTCGGTGCGCCGCGTGGCCGACGTGATCGGCGAGATCACGGCCGCGGCCAGCGAGCAAAGCGGTGGCATTGCCTCCGTCAACAACTCCATTGCCAACCTCGACCAGATGACGCAGCAGAACGCCGCGCTGGTGGAGCAAAGCGCCGCCGCCGCCCAAAGCCTGCGCGAGCAGGCGGATCAGCTGGCCCAGGCCGTGGCCGTCTTCAAGGTCGGCGGTCAGGCGGTGGTGACACCGCCCGCGGCGCGGCCCGTCAAGGACGTAACACCGCGGCCGCAGCCGCTGGCCCGGCCGGCGCCGGCGGCCAAACCCGCTGCCAAGGCGGCGCCAGCGCTGCCGCCCGTCAAGGCCGCCGCCGCAGCGCCGGCGGTGGCACCCCGGGGCGGCGACGACGACTGGGAAACGTTCTGAGTCCGGTGACCTTCCCCGGATCAACGGGCCTGCACTGCAGGCCCGTTGTCATTTCAGGCCACTTCGGCAACCAGCTCGATTTCAACGCAGGCCCCCAGCGGGATCTGCGCCACACCGAAGGCGCTGCGCGCGTGCGTGCCCTGCGCACCGAAGACTTCGCCCAGCAGCTCACTGGCGCCATTGGTCACGAGATGGTGCTCGGTGAAATCGGGGCTGGAATTCACCAGTGAGGTGAGCTTGACGATCCGCTTGACGCGGCCGAGGTCGCCCACTGCCGCCTGCAGGGTGCCCATGAGATCGATGGCCACCGCGCGGGCAGCGGCCTGGCCCTCCTCGGTGCTCAGGGTCTTGCCCAGCTGGCCCACCCAGGGCTTGCCGTCCTTCCTGGCGATGTGGCCACTGAGAAAGACGAGATTTCCGGCCTGCACGAAAGGGATGTAGGCGGCGGCCGGCGTGGCCACCCCCGGCAGGGTGATGCCGAGCTGTTTGAGCTTGTCGTTGACGTTCATAAGGACTCCTGCGTAGGCGTGAGGGGGATCTGCAAAACGGGCCATTGTCGGGTATTGTTGCTGCCGGGCGTTGTGCCTCTCTCCCGGGATCTGTACACACTGATTTTTCAACATGCGTTGCGGAACAAGATGGTCATGCGAGAAATGGGTGTGAACAGGTCGTCCTTCCTGACGAACCCGTTGGCGAATCTGCCGCGCGACAGCCGCGACACGCTGTTTCTGCTGGTCGTCATTGCCTGGGTCCTGCTGCCGCATATCGGGCATCTGCCCTGGTGGTGCAGCGCGCTGGCGGTGGCCATGCTGGCCTGGCGTGGCGGGCTGGCCGTCACGCAGCGCCCGCTGCCGGGGCGCTGGGTGTTGCTGGCCTGCCTGCTGCTGACGGTGGCAGCCACCCTGGTCACCCATCGCACGCTGCTGGGGCGCGATGCCGGCGTCACGCTCATCGTCGTGCTGCTGGCTCTCAAGACGCTGGAGTTGCGCGCGCGGCGCGATGCCTTCGTGATCTTTTTTCTCGGCTTCTTCACGATGCTGACGAATTTCTTCTACTCGCAGTCGCTGCTGACGGCCGCAGCCATGCTCCTGGCGCTGCTGGGCCTGCTGACCGCGCTTGTCAACGCCCACCTGCCGGCCGGTCGCCCGCCGCTGGGGCAGTCGGCGCGGCTGGCCTTGCGCATGACACTGCTGGGCGCGCCCATCATGGTGCTGCTCTTCCTGCTGTTTCCGCGCCTGGCGCCGCTGTGGGGCGCACCGGGCGACGCCTTGAGCGGGCGCAGCGGCCTGTCGGCGCGCATGCAGGTGGGCAACATCGCCAATCTGGCGCTGGACGACAGCGTGGCCATGCGCGTGCGCTTCGAAGAGGGTGCGCCGCCGCCCCAGAGCGCCCTGTATTTCCGCGGGCCGGTGCTCTCCACCTTCGACGGGCGCGAGTGGCAGCCCTTGCAGGCGACCTTCACGCCACAGCTGCAGGCGCGCGCCGACCTGCAGGTCCGCGGCGCGCCCGTGCGCTACGAGGTCACGCTGGAGCCGCACAACCGCCCCTGGCTGCTGACGCTGGATGCCGCACCGACAGCGCCGGTTCTGCCCGGCGACATGACGGCGCGCATGAGCGAGGAGCTGCAGTGGGTGGCCAGCGCGCCGGTGAATGACCTGCTGCGCTACCGGGCCCAGAGCTACCCGGATTTCCGCCACGGTCCCACGCGCATGGTGGCCAGCCTGCAGGATTACCTCGCCTTGCCGCCCGGCTACAACCCGCGCACCCTGCAGTGGGCCCTGGACCTGCGCCGCGCGAGCGGCAATGACCCGCAGGCGCTCATCGAACGTGTGCTGCAGCAGCTGCGCACCGGCGGTTACACGTATACGCTGGAGCCGGGCGAATTCGGGCAGCACACGGCCGATGAGTTCTGGTTCGACCGCAAGGAAGGATTCTGCGAACACATCGCGTCCGCCTTCGTCATCGTCTTGCGCGCGGCCGGGATACCGGCGCGCATCGTCACCGGCTACCAGGGCGGTGAGCGCAATGCGCTGGACGACTACTGGGTGGTGCGCCAGAGTGATGCCCATGCCTGGGCCGAGGTCTGGCTGGCCGGACAGGGCTGGGTGCGTGTCGATCCGACGGCGGCGGTGGCGCCCCAGCGCACTGGCAGCCTGCAACGCCTGCAGGTGCCGCGCGGCGCGCTGGCCACCGCGGTGGGCACCGTGATCAGCCCCACCTTCGTGCAGAGCCTGCGTTCTGTCTGGGAGGCGGTCAACAACGCCTGGAACCAGAAGATCCTCAACTACACGCAAAGCCGCCAGCTCAACCTGCTGCGCGCGCTGGGCTTTGAATCGCCGAGCTGGGAGGATCTGGGCCTGCTGCTGCTGGGCGCGCTGGTGACGGCGAGTCTGGCCGGCGCGGCCTGGACGCGCTGGGAGCGGCAACGCCAGGATCCCTGGGTCCGCCTGCTCGAGCGGGTGCGCCAGCAACTGGAGCGCCGCAGCGGCCTGGCGCTGGGTGCGGCAAGCACACCACGCGAAATGGCGGCCCGGCTGGCGCAAAGCCACGATCCGCGGGACAATCGGGTGCAGGCCGTCCAAGCCTGGCTGCACCGATTCGAGCAGATGCGCTATGCGCCGCGTGCCCGCCACCGTGATGCCGCCGATCTGGCCGGGCTGCGTCGTGAACTGAAAGAGCTGAGCTGGCCCACGTGAGCAAACGTTTTCCGCCGATCGCCGCGCTGATCGCGCTGCCCCTGCTGCTGGCCGGTCTCGTGCCGGCGTCGGCGGACGCGGCCAGCCGGCCCCGTCTCAAGCGGGCGCAGGCCATGACGGCCGTGATCGAGGGCAGCGGCCCGCCCTATGCCCGCCGCGCCGAGGCCATGGCGCTGGCCGACGACATTGCCGCCCGTTATGGCCTGGATCGCCGCTGGGTGCGCCGCACCATCGGCAAGGCGCGCCCGGTGCCGCAGCTGGCCAAGCTGGTCGTGCCGCCGCCGACGGCCGTGCCCCGCAACTGGCAGCAGTACCGCAGCCGCTTTCTGGAGCCCGAACGCATCCAGGCCGGCGTCGCCTTCTGGCAGGCCCAGCGCGAGACGCTGGAGCGTGCCAGCAGCACTTACGGGGTGCCGCCGGAAGTCATCATCGGCATCATCGGCGTGGAAACCTATTTCGGTCGCCACCAGGGGCGCTATCGCGTCATGGACACGCTGGCGACGCTGGCCCTCGACTTTCCCGCGGAGCATCCGCGTGCGGCACAGCGCGCCGCCTTTTTCCGCGCCGAACTGGGCGAGTTCCTGCGCCTGCAGCACCAGGCCGGGCAGGACCCGTTCAAGGTGCGCGGCAGCTTCGCCGGCGCGCTGGGCATCCCGCAGTTCATGCCCTCCAGCTGGGCCAAGTACGCGGTCGACTTCGACGGCGATGGCCGCATCGACCTCTTCGGCAGCACGGCCGATGCCATCGGCTCGGTGGCGCATTACTTCCAGTCCTTCAACTGGAAACCGGGCATGCCCACCCACTACCCGGTCGATTTCGACTACGAGCGCATGGACATGGAGACCCTGCTGGCGCCGGATATCAAGCCGACTTTCGCGGTCGACCAGTTCGCCGCCAAGGGTGTGGTGCTGGGCGCTGCGGGGCGCCGGCATAGCGGGCCGCTGGCGCTGATCGAACTGCAGAACGGCGACTACTCGCCCAGCTATGTCGCCGGCACCGAGAACTTCTATGCCATCACACGCTACAACTGGAGCAGCTACTACGCCCTGGCGGTGATCGAGCTGGGGCAGGCGGTGGCGGCGGCGCTGCCGAGCGGCGAGGTGCAGGCTCAGGCGAGCACGACGCTTTCGAACACCGGGTGCAGCGCATCGACCCAGGCGTCGACCTCGGCAATGCCGATCTGCAGGTAGTTCAGGCAGGACGCGCCGTAGCGTTCCCATTCGCGCTGCGTCCTGATGCCCTCGAAGTCCGCCACCAGGTGCTCGGCCACCGCGGCGATCGCCACCAGCGTGCGCACGTCGGGCGCGACGCTGGCCACGCGCAGCACCGTGAAGTCGTGGTGCAGGCGGATGGCGTGGGCGATCACCGGCGGCAGGTGCCAGGTGCGAGCCACGATGGCGCCGACGACGGCGTGATCGGTGCGGTGGACGGTGTTCTCGGTCTCGGTGAAGCCGCGATCCTGCCGCGCCAGGGCCTCGGCCAGCGTGCCCGCATAGCCGCGCACACCCTGCAGCAGGATGGGGATGCCCACGTGCATGAACAGGCCGCAGGTCTGTGCGACCTCGGCGTCCACTCCATAGAGCTGGCGCGCGATGTAGGCCATGGCCAGCGACCGGCGTGTCGACGTCTCCCAGAAATGCTCGACCAGGGGCGAGTTGATCCGGATCGCATGCCGGGTGAGAAAACCGGTCAGGACGGCCGCGGCCTGGCCCATGCCCAGCATCGCGACCGCCTCGGCCACGGTGTTGGCCGGGCGCGCACGCGCGTAGTAGGGGCTGTTGGCGATGCGCAGGAGGGCGGCGGCCATGGCCACGTCGCTGCCGGCGATGCGGGTGACCTCGGCCGGGTCCGGGTCGGCCCGGCGCATCTCCTTGTGCAGGGCGGTCAGCAGCTCGGGGCAGGGCGGGATGACGATGTCGCGAACCGGTCCTTCGGTGCGGGCCCGTTCCAGCTCGCCGTCGATGTCTGCCACTTTCATTGCTGCGTGCTCCACGCGGTTCATTATGCGCAAAAAGCCCCGCGCGTCCTTGTCCTGCCGCCAGAATGCCGGCGCGTGGCGGGTGAATAATTCACGGCGCCGCGGTATCGCGGTGCTGCCAGTAGCGCCGCTGCCGCTCGCGTTCGCACTCAGTGTGTTCCGGTTGTGCGGAGTGCCAGTGCGCGGCACCGCAACGCGGCGTGGCGATCACGTCGATGCCGCGCTGTTCGTAGCGCGCCAGGACCTCCGCCGCAGGGTGGCCGAAGCGGTTGCGGTAACCGGCCTGGACGAGCGCCGTCTGCGGCGCCACCGCATCCAGGAAGGCGGCGGTGCTGGAGGTCTTGCTGCCATGGTGCGGCACCAGCAGCCAGTCGGCGCGCAGGCGCGCGCCCTCGCCCACCAGGCGAGCCTCCTGCGCCTTTTCGATATCGCCGACCAGCAGCGCCGTGCGCTCGCCGTTGCTGATGCGCAGTACGCAGGACAGGGCGTTGCTGCGCCGTGCGCCCTCGTAGTCGGCCGCCTGCGGGTGCAGCACTTCGAACGCCACGCCATCCCACGCCCAGCGCTGGCCGGCCTCGCAGCGGCGGGCGGGGCGCAGGCGCTGCAATTCGTGGCCGTCCTCCAGCGAACTCAGCAGCCCGGCTTGCGGCTGGGCGCCCAGCACGGCCGCCGCACCGCCGGTGTGGTCGCTGTCGCGGTGGCTGAGCACGAGTTCGTCGAGCCGCACGTCATAGGCGCGCAGCAGCGGCACCAGCACGCGCTGGCCGGCATCGCTGTCATTGGCGTAGCGTGGCCCGGTGTCATAGAGCAGGGCATGGCGGGCGGTACGCACCAGCACGGCATTGCCCTGGCCGATGTCGGCCGCCAGCAATTCGAACTGTCCCGGAGCGAGCGCCGGCACCTGCCAGAACAGCACGGGCATCAGCAGCGGCAGGGCCGCAAGGCGCATGGGCCAGGGCAGGCGCATGGCCAGCAGCAGACCGCCCAGCACGCCGGCCATGCCCGCCCATAGCGGCGCCTGGGCCACCGACAGGGTGGCCCAGGGCAGCCGGGCGAGTTGCTCCAGTAGCCACGCCAGGCCTTGCACGGCCTGTGCGGCCACGTCCCAGAGCGGTGACCGCAGCACCCCCAGCAGGGCCAGTGGTGTCACGAGCAGCGTCACCCAGGGGATGGCCGCCAGGTTGGCCAGCAGGCCGATCAAGGACACCTGGCCGAACAGCAGCAGCGTGAGCGGCGCCAGCGTGGTGCTGATGAGCCATTGCTCGCGCAGCAGGCTCAGCAGGCGCTGCCGCAGCGTAGGCGGTGTTGGCTGCTGCGTCTGATCCGCGCTGGCGAACAGCACGCCCACCGCGACGAAACTGAGCCAGAAACCGGCCTGCAGCATGGCCCAGGGATCGGCCAGCAGAACCACTGCCGCCGCCAGCAGCCACAGCTGCGGCCAGGGCCAGCGGCGCGCCGAAAGCCGCAGCACGGTGACGGTCGCCAGCATGAGCACGGTGCGCTGCGCCGGTACGCCCCAGCCGCTGAAGAGCGCGTAGGCCGTCGCCAGCAGCAGGCCGCCCAGCAGGCCGGCCTGCTGGGCCGGCCAGGCCAGGCACAGGCGCGGCGAACGGCGCCACAGGGCACCCAGGAGCAGGCTGGCCAGCCAGGCAAACAGGGTGATGTGCAGCCCGGAGATGCTCATGAGATGGGCCACGCCGGTGGCGCGGAACACATCCCAGTCGCTGCGGGCGATGGCTTGCTGGTCGCCCGTGACCAGCGCCGCGACGATGCCCATGGCGCGGGCGGCGGCATTGTCCTGCGAGCCCTCCGCGTACGCTGCCGTATGCTGCAGGATGGCGTCGCGCACGTGCTGGCGCGCCTGTTCGATCGGATGCCGCCATGTCTGTGCCAGCCGCTGCGGCAGCGGGTCACGCTGGCCATTGCGCACATAGCCGGTGGCCTGCAGGTCCTGTTCCCACAGCCACAGCTCGAAGTCGAAGCCGTACGGATTGCGTGCGCCGTGCGGCGCGCGCAGCCGCACCGTGAATTGCCAGCGCTCGCCTGCCCGCAGGGCGGGTGCGATTTGCGTAGGCTCGGCCGCCATCCCATCTTCATTGCGCGAGTTTCCGTACCAGCTGAGGTAGAGCTGCGATGGCAGGGCGACCGCAGCGCCTTCCAGCGCAGCGTTTTCCACCCGGAAGCGAAAGCGGGTGCTGTTGTCGCCAAACTGCGGCATGGCGCTGACGGTGCCGGTGACCTGGATGTCCTTGCCTTCAAGGGCCGGCGTCAGGGCCTGCTGCAGGAAGATGCCGGCGCGCAGGCCGGTGCTGGCATGGGCGAACAGCGCCGTGACGACAAAGGTGATGAACACGCGGGCGCCGGGTGGTTTCAGACGTCGCAACAGCAGAACCAGAATGAGCGCGGCGACCACCAACAGTCCGTAGCGGCTGGCGGGCCAGAGTTCGCGCTGCTGCAGTTGCGCCGCGATGCCGGCGATCCAGCCGAGCAGGGCCGGAGTCAGCAGGCGCGCCGTGCTGCGGGCCGGGATGTGTGACATGGGGACATGCTAACGGCTGTTGTCATGCGCGTTCGTTGCGGCGCAGCATCCGGCGCTACCGCGGCCGCCCAGGCGAGCGAGGACAGAACTCAGTACAGGGCCAGTGCCTGCAAGCACTGGCGCTTGTGCATCTCGCCCTGCGACGGGGCCAGCTCCATGCCCGGCAAGCGCAAGCCGTAGTCCAGCTCCTGGGCCTCCGCCAGCAGCACCCAGGCACAGAGCCGCGACAGCCGCTGTTCCAGTGTGGCTGCGTAGGTCTCCTGGAGATCCAGCCAGAGCTGGAAATGCTGGGCCTGCAGGCTGTCGCGGCTGACCAGCTCGTCGGTCTTGGCGGCCTTCTTCCAGACGACGCTCTTGAGCGGGTCGCCCCGGCGGTAGGGACGCACGCCGTCGAATTCGCTGCTGGCGACGTGGCGCGCGGCGCTGCCACCGCCGCTGTGCGGCTGGCCCGCGGGCAGCGGGGGCGGTGCCGCTTCGGCCTGCGGGTAGACCAGCACCGCCGCTGCCGGGCGCCAGATGGTCCAGACGCGAAAAATGCCCAGGGGGAAACGCGTCTCGGCCGTGAGCACCGGCACCGGATGGCGGCCGCGCGGCAGCAAGGGCAGGACCAGCTCGACATCGGTGCTGCCCTGGCCCGGCACATCGCACCAGACCCAGTGGGCGCCGCCGGGCAACTGGTAGACCTGCAGGCCGATGCCATAACGTGGCGCCTTGCGCTCGTTGTGCAGGGTGATGCGCAGCTTGCTGGGTGCGTCGGCGTGGTGGGCGTCGACGGGATGCAGCACGAACGTGAGGCCACGCAGCGTGCCGTGCGAGATGTAGGTGCTGACGATGGCGCTGCCGCCGAGCAGAAAGGTGAGCAGATAGCCCAGATTGAGCTGGTAATTGATTGATGCGATCAGCAGCACCAGCAGCGTGGTGGCCAGCATGAAGCCGGCGCGCGTGGGCAGGATGTAGACGTTGCGCTGCGTCAGCGTGAGCGTGTCACTGGCAGGCAGGCGGGCCTGCCACCAGCGCTGAAAGCGCGCCCGTACGTGGGCCAGCGGCCGCAGCAGGAGATGGGGCAGGGGCTGCGCCGTAGCCATGGGATCGTGGTGCCCGGGCTCAGGGCAAGGGGACGGCCTGCAGCATCGCGCGCACCTGCTCGCTGGCCCCGCGGCCTGCGCTGGCCACGGGCACCAGGCGGTGGGCCGCAGTTTGCGGCAGCACGGCCTGCACATCGTCCGGGGCCACATAGTCGCGCGCGTTCAGCAGCGCCTGCGCCTTGGCCGCGCGCAGCACGGCCAGGCCGGCGCGCGGCGACAGGCCTTGCACGAACCAGCGGCCGTTGCGTGTGGCGGCGATCAGGTCCTGCAGGTAGTCCAGCAGCGGCGATGCGGCATGTACCGCCAGCACCTGCTGCTGCACGGCCTGCAATTCCTGCGGCGTCAGCACGGCGGGCAGCTTGTCCAGCAGGTCACGGCGGTCGCGGCCGGCCAGCAGCTCGCGCTCCGACGCGCGGTCCGGGTAGCCGAGCGAGATGCGCATCAGAAAACGGTCCAGCTGGGATTCGGGCAGGGGATGTGTGCCGAGCTGCTCCTGCGGGTTTTGTGTGGCGATGACGAAGAAGGGGCTGGGCAGGGGGCGCGTCTCGCCCTCGATGGTCACCTGCCGTTCCTCCATGGCCTCCAGCAGGGCGCTCTGGGTCTTGGGGCTGGCGCGGTTGATCTCGTCGGCCAGCAGCACCTGGGCAAAGACCGGACCCGGGTGGAAGACGAAGGCGTTCTGGTTGCGGTCGTAGATGGACACGCCCGAGAGGTCGCTGGGCATGAGGTCGGCGGTGAACTGCACGCGCGAGAACTGCAGGCCGAAGCTGCGCGCCAGCGCGTGGGCCAGCGTGGTCTTGCCTACGCCGGGCGCATCCTCGATCAGCAGGTGGCCGCCGGCCAGCAGGCAGGCGACGCCATCCTGCACCTGGGTCGGCTTGCCGACGATGACGCTGTTGAGCTGGCTTAAGAGTGCTTTAATCTTGGCTTGAGTGTCCATGGCACGAACATAACCGAATTCTTGAGGATGATGTCCAATACTCCCGCCATGCGCGTTCGAGTCAAAAAACGGGATGATTTGTCCGCCAAGACCGCGCGGCCTGTGCTGTTCGCACAGGCGAGCGGTTTGGTGGGCAAAGGGCCCGTTTTTTGCCGAACCCGAAGGGGCGCGGTTTTGCGGGCCCAGCACGGCCGGTCGGCCGTGCCGGCCCATAGGGCGTACGGCGAACGCATCCGCCAACGGATGCGTGACGCTGCGTTGCAAAACCAGGCAAGCCGTCCAGGCTTGCCTTGGGTTTTGCGCCTTGCGGCTCATCCCGCAAAATCCACGCCGCGCGCGGCGCGAGTATTGGACATCATCCTTCAGACAGGTGAGACATGAGCAGGACGGGCTACTTTACCCACCCCGATTGCCGCCGGCATGAAATGGGCCCGGGCCATCCCGAGTGCCCCGAGCGGCTCGATGCCATCGAGGACCGGCTGCTGATCTCCGGCGTCGGCCACGCACTGACGCGCCTGGAGGCGCCGCTGGCCTCGCTGGACGAAGTGGAGCTGGCGCACAGCCGCATGCATGTGGCGGCGTTGCGCGGCATGAGTGACATGCTGGCCGAGGAGATGGAGGCGGGCGGGCCGCGTTACGCCCAGATCGACCCGGACACCTCGATCAACATCGATTCCTGGAAGGCCATGCTGCGCGGCGCGGGTGCCGCGCTGGCGGCTACCGATGCGGTGATTGCCGGTGAGCTGGAGAACGCCTTCTGCGCCATCCGCCCGCCGGGGCACCATGCCTGCCGCGACAAGGCCATGGGCTTCTGCTTTTTCAACAACGTGGCGATGGCGGCGAAGTACGCGGTGGAGCGGCATGGCCTCAAGCGCGTGGCCATCGTGGACTTCGACGTGCACCACGGCAACGGCACCGAGGACATCGTCGCCGGCGATGACCGCATCCTCATGGTGAGCTTTTACCAGCATCCCTTCTATCCGCATGGCGGCGCCCGCTCGGATGCCGACAACATGGTCAACGTGCCGGTGCCCGCCTACACCAAGGGCATGGAGGTGCGCGAGCTCATCGAGATGCTCTGGATGCCGCGTCTGGAACAGTTCAAGCCGGAGATGATCTTCATCAGTGCCGGCTTCGACGCCCACCGCGAGGACGACCTGGGCCAGCTTGGGCTGGTGGAGGCCGACTACGCCTGGATCACCGAGCGCATGAAGGACGTGGCGCGGCGCTTCAGCAAGGGGCGCGTGGTCTCGTGCCTGGAGGGCGGCTACAACCTCAGCGCGCTGGCGCGCAGTGTGGAGGCCCACCTGCGAGTGCTCGCCGACATCTGATGGCCAAGCCCCCCTGCCCAGGGGGCCTGCGCCTCACCATGCAATGTAGGCGTAGCCTTTTTCCTGCAGCTCCATGATGGCGGCGGCACCGACTTCCTCGACGCGGGCAAAGTCGAGCATGTCCTCCTTGTCCCAGCCGATGGTGTGCATGGTGTTGCCGCAGGCAATGAACTCAATGCCGTAGGCCTCGCTCATGCTGCGCGCGCGTAGCTGGAGTTCCTTGGGTACCGGGCGCTTGGGTTTCTTGGCCAGCAGGTGGATGCCGGGGCCCCAGACCACGACGACGATGGTGACGTCGTCGACATACTTCTTCAGCATGGCACCGATCGAGTTGAGGATGGCCTGCTGGTACTCGGGCTCGTGGCGGTTGATCTGGTAGACGACCTTGTGCGGCGGGCCATCGTCCGGGGCCGGTGCGGGCTTGGCGGCGGCGCGCGCGGGCAGGGCCGCACCGGCGGTGGCTGCGGCGGCGACGGCGCCGAGCAGCTGGCGACGCGGCAGGGATTCGGAAGAAGACATGGCGGATATTCCTGTTCGAGGACCGGTAGATTAGCCGAATTCGCCCAAAGTTTCGCGGCTGCGGTGGAACCGCCGATTCAGGGACAATCGCCGGGCACGCGCATGCGAAGGAAGAACCGCACATGACTGAACTGCAAATTCTCCTGCACGATATGGAAGGCGCCCGGGTCTGGGTGGAAGCGCTGGCGCTGCTGGCCTGCCTGGCCCTGGCCTTCGGCGTCACCTGGTTCATGCGGCGCGGACAGCCGGCCGACTCGGTCTGGTTCGGGCGGCACGTCTTCGACGGCCTGCTGTTTCCGGTGCTGGCGCTGGTGCTGATCTATGCCGCCCGTCATGTGGTGGCGCAATACCAGCCGCTGGCGGTGCTCAAGATCGCACTGCCGGTGTTCATCTCGCTGGCGGCGATCCGGCTGTTCGTGCGTGTGCTCGGCGCTTCGTTCCCGAGGAGCACCACCGTCAAGCTGATCGAGCGCTT
Source organism: Pseudomonadota bacterium (assembly GCA_021845965.1). Classification (GTDB taxonomy): domain Bacteria; phylum Pseudomonadota; class Gammaproteobacteria; order Burkholderiales; family Burkholderiaceae_C; genus Hylemonella. The sequence goes on from JAJZUZ010000004.1 coordinate 75,048, forward strand.
CGTGTCCTGGTTCGCCTGGGCCGGCGCGGTGCTGTGGATCACCGGCCTGCTGCCGGCGGTGCTGCAGGAGCTGGAGGCCATCCGCCTGCCTTTTGGCAAGGCGCACATCAGCCTGCGCACCATGCTGGAGGGGCTGGTGTCCTCGGGCGTGATGCTGGTGGTGGTGCTGTGGATCTCGGCCACCATCGAGAAGCGCATCCTGCGCGAGGCCGTGGGGGACCTTTCCATGCGCAAGGTGGCCGCCAATGCCATCCGCGCCGGCCTGTTGCTGATCGGGCTGCTCATGGTGCTCTCCTCGATCGGGGTGGACCTGACGGCGCTCTCGGTGCTGGGCGGCGCGGTCGGCGTCGGCCTGGGCTTTGGTCTGCAGAAGCTGGCGGCCAACTACATCAGCGGTTTCGTGATCCTGCTGGAGCGCTCGCTGCGCATCGGCGATGTGGTGCGGGTGGACGATTTCGAGGGGGTGGTGACGGACATCAAGACCCGCTACACGCTGATCCGTTCGCTGGGCGGGCGCGAATCGGTGGTGCCCAACGAACTCATCATCACGCAGCGCGTGGAGAATCTCTCACTTGCGGATCCCAAGGTGCTGCTCACGCTGAAGGTTTCGGTGGCCTACGACAGCGACGTCGACCAGGTGCGCCAGATCCTGTGCGACGCGGCGTCGAGGTGTGCGCGCGTGCTGAAGGACCCGGCGCCGGCCGCTTACCTGTCGGAGTTCGGGGCGGACGGGCTGGAGTTCACGATCGCCGTGTGGATCATCGATCCGGAGAACGGGCAATTGAGCCTGCGCTCGGAAATCAACACGGCCATACTGCGCGGGCTGCGCGCGGCAGGCATCGACATTCCGTACCCGCAACGGGTGGTGCACCTGAAATCCTGACGCAAGCGGTCGGCATCCGCGTATAATCAAAAAAAGCACGATCGTTCTATTTTGTGTCGTCCCGGGGACGGGACACGATGGTGCGCTGCAATAGAATCATTCGATTGACGTGCACGTCAATCACCGAATAGCAACCGTAGAAACTAGCTGGAGTCGCTCGCATGAAAGTCCTCGTACCCGTCAAGCGCGTGGTGGACTACAACGTCAAGGTCCGCGTCAAGTCGGACAACAGCGGTGTGGACATTGCCAACGTCAAGATGAGCATGAACCCCTTCGACGAAATCGCCGTCGAGGAAGCCGTGCGGCTGAAGGAAAAGGGCGCCGTCACCGAAGTCATCGCCGTCTCCTGCGGCGTGGCCCAGTGCCAGGAAACCCTGCGCACGGCCATGGCCATCGGCGCCGACCGTGCCATCCTGGTCGAGACCAATGAAGAGCTGCAGCCGCTGGCTGTCGCCAAGCTGCTCAAGGCCCTGGTCGACAAGGAGCAGCCGGGCCTGGTGATCCTGGGCAAACAGGCCATCGACGACGATGCCAACCAGACCGGCCAGATGCTGGCCGCGCTGGCCGACCTGCCGCAGGCCACCTTCGCCTCCAAGGTGGAGATCGCCGACGGCAAGGCCAAGGTGACCCGCGAGGTGGACGGCGGCCTGGAGACCGTGTCGGTCAGCCTGCCCGCCGTGGTCACCACCGACCTGCGCCTGAACGAGCCGCGCTACGTGACGCTGCCCAACATCATGAAGGCCAAGAAGAAGCAGCTCGACACCGTCAAGCCCGAGGACCTGGGCGTGAACGTCGCCCCGCGCCTCAAGACCCTCAAGGTCACCGAGCCGCCCAAGCGCAGCGCCGGTATCAAGGTGCCGGACGTCGCCACCCTGGTCGCAAAACTCAAGAATGAAGCGAAGGTGATCTAAATGACCGCTCTTGTTATTGCCGAACACGACAACGCGTCCATCAAGGGCGCGACCCTCAACACCGTCACCGCGGCCAAGGCCTGCGGAGGTGACGTCCATGTGCTGGTCGCCGGCCACAACGCCGGCGCGGCCGCGGCCGCGGCCGCCCAGATCGCCGGAGTCGCCAAGGTCATCCACGCCGACGGAGCGTCGCTCGCGCACAGCCTGGCCGAGAACGTGGCCGCCCAGGTGCTGGCGATGGCCGGCAACTACAGCCACATCCTGTTCCCGGCCACCGCCTCGGGCAAGAACGTGGCCCCGCGCGTGGCCGCCAAGCTGGACGTGGCCCAGATCTCCGACATCACCAAGGTCGACAGCCCCGACACCTTCGAGCGCCCCATCTACGCCGGCAACGCCATCGCCACCGTGCAAAGCAGCGATGCAAAGAAGGTCATCACCGTGCGTACCACCGGTTTTGACGCTGCGCCCGCCACCGGCGGCAGCGCCGCCGTCGAGACCGTGGCTGCCGCCGCGGACAGTGGCAAGAGCAGCTTCGTCGGCGCTGAGCTGGCCAAGAGCGACCGCCCCGAGCTGACCGCCGCCAAGATCATCGTCTCCGGTGGCCGTGCCCTGGGGTCGAGCGAGAAGTTCAACGAGGTCATGACCCCGCTGGCGGACAAGCTGGGCGCCGCCATCGGTGCCAGCCGCGCCGCGGTGGACGCCGGCTACGCGCCCAACGACCTGCAGGTCGGCCAGACCGGCAAGATCGTGGCGCCGCAGCTCTACATTGCCTGCGGCATCAGCGGTGCCATCCAGCACCTGGCCGGCATGAAGGACTCCAAGGTCATCGTGGCCATCAACAAGGATCCCGAGGCGCCGATCTTCTCGGTGGCCGACTACGGTCTGGAGGCCGACCTGTTCACGGCCGTGCCGGAGCTGGTCAAGGCCCTCTGATCCTGAACCAGGCACCGCGCGCGCGGTGCCTTTTTTTCGCCCTCGCGTTCCCATCCTGTTTCCTGGAGCTTTGCCATGAGCTATGTCGCGCCTCTCAAGGACATGCTGTTCAACCTCAAGCACCTGGCCCGCATCGACGAGATCGCCCGCATCCCGGGCTTCGAGGATGCCGGCTTTGATACGGCCCAGGCCGTGCTGGAGGAGGCGGCCAAGTTCAATGAACAGGTGGTGGCCCCGCTGAACTGGGAAGGCGACAAGAACCCCTCGAACTGGAAGGATGGCCAGGTCACCACGACACCCGGCTTCAAGGACGCCTTCCGCCAGTTCGCCGACGGCGGCTGGCAGGGCCTTCAGCACCCGGCCGACTTCGGCGGCCAGGGCCTGCCCAAGGCCATCGGCGCCGCTTGCATCGAGATGGTCAACAGCGCCAACCTCAGCTTCGCCTTGTGCCCGCTGCTGACCGATGGCGCCATCGAGGCCCTGCTCACCGCCGGATCGGATGAGCTCAAGGCCATCTACCTGGAAAAGCTCATCAGCGGCGAGTGGACCGGCACCATGAACCTGACCGAGCCGCAGGCCGGCTCGGACCTGGCCCTGGTGCGCAGCCGCGCCGAGCCGCAGCCCGACGGCAGCTACAAGGTCTTCGGCACCAAGATCTTCATCACCTACGGCGAGCACGACATGGCGGACAACATCGTCCACCTGGTGCTGGCGCGCGTGACCGGTGCGCCCGAGGGCATCAAGGGCATCAGCCTCTTTGTCGTGCCCAAGGTCATGGTGAACAAGGACGGCAGCCTGGGCGCGCGCAACGACGTGCATTGCGTCAGCATCGAGCACAAGATGGGCATCAAGGCCAGCCCGACCGCCGTGCTGCAGTATGGCGACCACGGTGGGGCCATCGGTTACCTGGTGGGCCAGGAGAACCGCGGCCTGGAGTACATGTTCATCATGATGAACGCCGCCCGCTATGCGGTGGGCGTGCAGGGCATTGCCGTGGCCGAACGCGCGTACCAGAAGGCCGTGGCCTACGCCAAGGACCGCGTGCAGAGCCGCCCGGTCGACGGTTCCATCAAGGCTGCCGCGCCCATCATCCACCATCCGGACGTGCGCCGCATGCTCATGACCATGCGCGCCTACACCGAAGGCTGCCGCGCCATGGCCTCCGTGGCCGCTGCCGCCTACGACGCGGCCCACCACCACCCGGATGCGGAGACCCGCAAGGCCAACCAGGCCTTCTATGAATTCATGGTGCCGCTGGTCAAGGGCTACAGCACCGAGATGAGCCTGGAAGTCACCAGCCTGGGTGTGCAGGTGCACGGCGGCATGGGCTTCATCGAGGAAACCGGTGCGGCGCAGTACTACCGCGATGCCAAGATCCTGACCATCTACGAAGGCACCACCGCCATCCAGGCCAACGACCTCGTGGGCCGCAAGACCCTGCGCGATGGCGGCCAGACCGCCAAGGGCATTGCCCAGCAGATCGCCACCACGGTGGCCGAACTGAAGAAGAACGGCAGCGCTGACGCGCTGGCGGTGGCGGCGCGCCTGGACGCGGCACGCCAGGCCTTCGTCGACGTGGTCGAGTACCTGGCCAGCGAGAAGGACCCCAACGCCGTCTATGCCGGCAGCGTGCCCTACCTGATGCTGGCCGGCAACCTGATGGCCGGCTGGCAGCTGGGCCGCGCCCTGCTGGTGGCGCAGGACGCACTGGCCCAGGGTGAGGATGCCGCGTTCATGCAGGCCAAGATCACGACCGCGCGCTTCTACGCCGACCACCTGCTGAGCAAGGCGCCGGGCCTGCGCGACAGCATCGTGGCCGGTGCCGCCAGCGTGACCGCGCTGGCCCTGGAAGCCTTCTGATCGTTTGCTGATTGCTTCAAAAAGAATAGCGGCTGTCGCCTGATGGACATCAGCGGCAGCCGTTTTTTCTGAGAATCCCCTTCAAGAAACACCCGGAGACGCCATGTCCAAGCTGCCGCCTACTTTGCAGAACCTGCCGCTGCCCATCATCGGCTCGCCGCTGTTCATCATCAGCAACCCCAAGCTGGTGATTGCCCAGTGCATTGCCGGTGTGGTCGGCTCGATGCCGGCGCTCAACGCGCGCCCGGCTGCGCAGCTGGACGAGTGGCTGGCCGAGATCACCGAAGCCCTGGCCGCACACAACCAGGCGCATCCCGAGCGGCCGGCGGCGCCGTTTGCCATCAACCAGATCGTGCACAAGTCCAACGATAGGCTGGAGCACGACATGGCCCTGTGCGTGAAGTACAAGGTGCCGGTCATCATCACCTCGCTGGGGGCGCGCGAGGAGATCAACCAGGCCGCCCACAGCTATGGCGGCGTGGTGCTGCACGACATCATCAACAACAAATTCGCCCACAAGGCCATCGAGAAGGGCGCCGACGGCCTGATCGCCGTGGCTGCCGGTGCCGGCGGCCATGCGGGCGTGAAGAGCCCGTTTGCGCTGGTGCAGGAAATCCGCCAGTGGTTCGACGGCCCGTTGGCCCTGAGCGGCTCCATCGCCACCGGCGCAGCCGTGCTGGCCGCGCAGGCCATGGGGGCGGACTTCGCCTACATGGGCTCGGCCTTCATCGCCACGCACGAGGCGCGCGCCGTGGACGCCTACAAGCAGGCCATCGTCGACGGCACCTCCGACGACATCGTCTACAGCAACCTCTTCACCGGGGTGCATGGCAACTACCTGGCGCCCAGCATCCGCGCCGCCGGCCTGGACCCGGACCACCTGCCCGAGAGCGATCCGAGCAAGATGAACTTCGGTGGCGATGCCAAGAAGGCGTGGAAGGACATCTGGGGCTCGGGCCAGGGCATCGGCGCCATCACCAAGATCCAGAGCACGGCCGACTATGTGGCCCAGTTGCGGCAGGAGTACCGCGCCGCCCGCGAGCGTCTGCTGGCGATCTCGGCCGGCGTCTGATGCCGCCGGGGCTCAGTGCCGCAGGCTGAGCAGGGTATTGAAGGGGTTCAGCAGTTCCAGCCAGCGCGGCTGGTCCTGCAACAGCGGCAGCAGGGCGCTGCGGCCCGCGAACCAGGTGACGCCCAAGAGCGCGAGAAAGGCCACCAGCAGCAGCAGGTTCTGCGGCAGCCGGTGCATCAGCGCAATGCGACGCAGGCCGTAGCCCCACAGCAGGACCGTGGGCAGCAGCGCCAGCAAGCCGAAGGTCAGCAGCACTTGCCACAGGGGCAGGGCGCGCAGCTGCGCGAGCACGAGGCGCCAGCCCGAGGGCAGCGTGCCCGCTTGCAGGTAACCCTGGCCGGCCCACAGCAGCAGCGTGTTGCAGGCAACCAGCCACAGCAGCAGCGTGAGGGCGGGGCGTAGCAGCCAGGACCAGTTCAACACGCTGAGCAGGGTCCCCAGGGCGGCCATGCACAGCAGCGCAAAGCACAGCGAGATCCACAGCAGGGCCAGAGTGTCCATGGGCAGGCGCCAGAGCTCGCGCCACAGGGGCAGGTTGCCCACCACCGCCAGCCAGAGGCTGGCCAGCACCACCGCCAAAGCCGGATGCCGCGCCTCACGCTGCGCGGCCGGCGACAGCATGGACTGCGCGAATTCGGTGATGTGGAAGAGCCTC